>JASEJA010000066.1 GCA_030017755.1 Candidatus Bathyarchaeota archaeon | reverse complement strand
GTGTGTGCGCAGAGAGAGGCTGAAGCGATTAAGCAGTGGAGAGGCTATTGACAATGAATAGGGAAGAAGAGACTTTAGAGAAGATAGAGGCTAAAGAAATTAGAGTACACACACTCACACAAACTTGAAGCTTCAGCGCGCTTGCTAACCAAAAATTTTATTTTGAATCGAAATGACTCTATTTCATGAAAGAAAAATACCTCATCTTAGATCCTTCACTTTTCACTTCAACCAGCAGACTAAAAGACGCACTAAAAGTTTTGAGTGTTTTAAAGGAAAATTCTGTCAAGGTTGTGCTACCTTCAAGTCTCACTGATGACTTTGAGGCGTTGCTTGCTGGAAAGGAACCAGAGAATCTATATGCCATCTACAAAGCTTGGCTCCCTCTCTATCCAGAAGATCACATTATAGCAATAGTAAAACACCAAATGATAGATAAAGATTACTTGGATGGACTACGCATCTTTTTCAAAGAATACTCCCCCATCGCTGCAAGAGAATATGTAGGAGACATCGAACAACTTGGTGAGCGAAGTATTAGGAGAGACAGGGTTCGGAAGAAATTGGGCATGACTGTTGGGCAGATTGTCTTTGAACTGATTGCTGTTTCTCACAAATTGGGGGCGTGGATAGTAGGATTTGGAAGAAGAGTTTACACTTTCCTTTCCGAAGTAGGAGTTAAGATCTCCGAGTCGAAGTCGAGCCTGAAGGAATACATAAAGAGACATAGTAAGGTGAGGAGGTCGCTAAAAATTGCAGGGCTCGCGTTTTCGCTGGGTGCAGTCAAGATTTTACTGACGAGTTTAGGGTTGCCTGAAACGCTTTTGATCGGAGATATCGGTATCGCAATAGTGTTAGTAGCGAATGGATAGTACAAACAAGATCAACTGGTCATTCTATGTTTAACGCGCGCAGACTCAGAAAAGATTTTTTAATATGTATTTAAGAGATCCCTGAGTCCATTGATAACTCGCTCAAAGGGCACTTTGATTCTTCGGCGTAGAGGACACTTCTACAAGGTGATACGGGTAAGACATGTTAGAGACTATTGGTGGATATTCGAGTGTAAGGACATAGACGAGAAGGAAGATTTGTCCTTCAATTTTCAGATTTTAGGCATGTGGGAACTATTAGATAAAGCCTCCACCATGCAAGATCCTAAGGAGGTACTGTTAATAGATTTAGATCAACAAGGTAAATGGATAATGTGGACTCAAGATGAACTGAAACAACGTCTTAGATACGAGGAGGAAGAGAAGAAACAAAGAGAATCTCAAACGCGGAAAGCAGAGGTTTCTGAGACAAATTTGTTACTTTGTTTCTACGCCCAGCTTCTTCGCCATCATGACCTTGATCAGGTCGTAGATTTTCTCTCTCTTCTGTGGTCGGATATCATGTCTATGGTGTACGTGCCTGTCGCGAAGAGCAGACACGCCACAAGCCACTCAATCAGCATGGTGAAGTCCATCTACGGCTTCTCACCTCCTGTTTGCCTTTCGGGATGACATGGCGCAACAAAACCTTCAATTAGCTGTAACAACAAAAGCATCGCCCATTATCAAATCAGAAAGGCTCGTAATAGTGGAATCAAATGTAACGAGTTGCATACCAACATCTAAACAACTTTACATGGATGGAAATACGTATGACTTCTCAGCATTATTTTTCGTCAAGTTTGGTGAAGGAGATTTTCTGTTTTCGTTGATATGGATAAATACGAAATATCACGATCAAAAAGCCAAAGAAGCTATTCGTGATGCAATCTGCAAGCTTACCATGGATAAACTCAGCTCAAAGATCGTGAAGTGATTGGTGGACTAGGTTTTTGAAACTAGTTGAAACCCTTTTTCCTTGCCATCTCCCTGCTTCTAAAAGAAATTTTGTAGGTCTATCGCAAATCGGGTAGGATAGAGAGTAAAGGTCTATGGTTGATTAAGCTAGTTGTTGAGTCCTCTAAAAATAAATAAAAATCTATTAAAGTATTTGTCTCTATACCGCCCGCTCTGTGATAGACCCAGCATGGCTAAGTCTCCTATGCATAATGCATCGTTTGGTAGGAGAACATGATTAAAATAAGGGTTTTCTCAGCCTCCGCCTCGGCTTCACGCAAAATCTGGCGAATCACTTCTTGGACTGTGTGAGCCTTGCGTTTTCTGCTCCTCTAAAAGCCACAGATACAGCTCTGCATCAACGCTCTGCTGAAATATAGGCAAACATTCAACACCATCAACTATGTTAAAACCTGAATTATTTAGGCGTACTCGACTAAACTTATAATGCTTCTTTCCTATAATCTTGTTTAAATCAGAGTGGGATAGTTTTGGCTGTTAAAAAATTTCGTGTAATCAAGCCTGAAATCCGTGTTTTAGGAGTGGATGATGGAGTATTCACTTCTCGTTCAAAAGGACTTGTGCCGGTTGTAGGAGTTGTTTTTAGGGGTGGATATTGGCTTGACGGGGTAATGCGCACCAACGTAAAAATAGACGGTTTAGATGCCACAAAAAAGATATCGTCTATGATAATCAATTCATCTCACTATAAACAATTGCGGGTTATAATGCTTAATGGAATAACTTTTGCGGGCTTTAATGTTGTAGACATAAAAAAGCTCAATGCCAAAACAAAACTTCCAGTCATAGCAGTAACACGAGAAAAACCCAACTTTAAAGAAATCCGCGAAGCCCTAAAAAACCTGCCAAAAAGCGACGAACGCTGGAAAACCATAAAGAATGCTGGAAAAGTGTACGAAGTATTCACTAGAAATGAAAAAGAGAAGGTCTACATGCAAATTTGTGGAATACTGGAAGAAGATGCAAAGAAAATTTTGCAACTAACTTCCACAAGAAGCAACATTCCCGAAGCTTTACGTGTAGCCCACCTCATCGCTTCTGGGATAACCACCATTTAGCCCCGATCCTTATTAGAATACGAAAAGATTTAAAAGGGACAATGTTAAGGGAAAACAGACGGACAACGGAGTTAAAAAGTATGGAATTTTGTCCAAAATGTGGTTCGCGTCTGGTGCCTAAAAAGAAGAAGGAAGGCAAAGAATCGTCCCTTGCGCTGGTTTGTCCAAAATGTGGTTATAAGAAGAGGGAATCCAGCGGAAAGGTTGAGCCGAAAATTGCAAAAGTTATACAGCATAAGCCGCAAGAACTTGTGGCAGTAATAAGCAAGGAAGAACAGAAACTTCGAACATTACCAACAGTTAGGGTTGAATGCCCCAAATGTGGAAACAATTTAGCATACGTCTGGCAAGTGCAAACCCGCGGCGCCGATGAATCTTCCACACAGTTCTTACGTTGCACAAAATGCGGCTACACCTTCAGAGAATACAGTTAAAAAGGTTTCTAATTTCATGTAGCAGATGACTAGCAGAGTTCTATCCGAAGCTGAAAGTTAATATGTAAAGTCTTTTATTAACAACTAAACATAACATCTAAAGGAGACCCGCTATGTTCAAAATCAAAATGGCAGATGCTAAACTCCTCAGAGATATGGTTACAGCAATCTCCATCCTCGTAGATGAAGCCACATTCAAAATAGACCAGAAAGGCTTAAAGCTGCGGGCAATGGACCCATCCCGCGTTGCCATGGTTGATTTTGAATGGCCCAAAACAGTTTTTGACGAGTACACAACCACAGAACCAACGAAGATGTGCATAAACATAAGTGAAATGTTAAAACTGCTTAAAAGAGCTGGCAAGGATGAGGTTGTAGAACTTTCCCTTGACGAAAAAACCGGCAAGTTACAAATAAAAATAACTGGAAAATACGCTCGGAACTTCACTATGCCAACCCTTGAAGCTTCGGAGGAAGAAGTTCCAACACCAAAAATAACTTTCAACGTTAAAGCCAAAGCCACAACCCAAGGATTAAGCCAAGCAATTGAAGACGCCCAACTCGTAAGCGACCACGTCAGAATAGAAGCAGACAACGAAAAACTCGTTTTAAACGCAGCAGGCGACCTCATGGGCGCAACAATAACCCTTCAAAAAGGAAGCGACGCTCTTCTCGACCTAGAAGCAAAAGAACCTTCAAAGGCAACCTTCAGCCTAAGCTACCTCTCTGAAATCATAAAAGAAGCGTCTGCAACATCCGACATAGCAACACTGGAATTCTCCACAGACATGCCAATAAAATTAGATTTCCAACAAGCAAAAGAGGGAAAACTAACCTTCTACTTAGCGCCAAGAATAGAGACAGAATAATGTGAAACAAATGCAAATTGCAACATTTCACTTCACCAAAAACGATTTAGCAAAATACCCGTTCCTCAAAGAAACAGCAGAATACGTAAAAAAATTAGATTTAAAAATTGAAGATTTAGCCAATCCAGAATTCTCTGCCATTCTTAACCGTGCAGAAGAAAGAATTGAAGAAGCAATATTATACGCCTTAGTCAGCAGAAAACTCCGCAACCCAGAAATCGAAATACTATCCTTCCCAGTCTCAATCATGCTTACAGTGGCAACAGAAAACTCCTTCATCAAAAAAAGATACGCCCTAGCAGAAGCAAAACAAGCCTATAACGACGTGAAAATTGAGCCTAAAGAAAGAATTTTAGCAATTGCACAAAATTTCAACTGGAAACTCGCATTAAACAATGATGTCAATGTTCCTTACGAATTCCAACTACACTTTACAGACTACCTAAAAAACACAACACAACTGCGAGATAAAAAATGGAAACTCGTCAACCGCCTCCTAACAAACGGAAATGTTTACCTAACAAAAACCGAAACTGCAAGACTCCTAAGCGAAGAAGTAAGAAGACAAATTGAAACAAGACTAAACGTAAAAGAATTACCTGAATTTCCATCAATAATAATGGATATAGCTGAAAAAATAAAAAAATTGTCGGTGGAAAAAATAGGAAAAACCGAAATGGAAGGCTTCCCAAAAATAGTATCACAACCAGCCTTTCCACCATGCATAAAAAACCTTTACCAATCAATCTCCTCTGGACGTCACCTCTCACACATAGGCAGATTCACCCTAACAGCGTTTCTCATAAACATAGGAATGCCAACAGAAAACGTAATTGACCTATTCAAAAACTTTTCCGACTACGACCAAAGAATGACGAGCTACCAAGTTGAACACATAGCAGGCGAAAGAGGCTCAAGAACACG
>JASEJA010000006.1 GCA_030017755.1 Candidatus Bathyarchaeota archaeon | reverse complement strand
CAGAAAAACAAAAGAATGGTTTATCAAGCTGTCATTAGAGCTAAGTTAGAAGCGTATTGTGGATTTCTCCATAGTATTCAACCTCAGAAGCCTAGTTTCATTTGCGGCTTCATGGAGATTTATCGTTATCTCATTGACTATTTCGTTATTGAATACTGCATTAGGAATAGGGATTTGCTGTTTACTCTGAACTATCAAAACAAAGGTTCTAGACTCTTTCTTAACAGAGCTGAAACTAAAAAATTCGTTAATGCTTTGCATGAATTTCTCCATCAACATATCAATATTGCACGTTTCCGTCATGGTTTGCGTCAGCAAATTGAAACTCTTATTTCTGAGGAAGCCTTCTTATTTGCTCAATTCATTCGCAAAGAAAATGCAACATGGCAACCTAGAATCGTAAACCTTAACACCTTCACTATCAACCCTTTTCTATTGAAACCACTAACCACTCAACAACCCTAATCCCCTTTTCCCTATTTCTAGTTTAAGGAAGGAATATAGGTTGAACCCCAAACCCAAAAACCTAAAAATCTTTTTGAATTTGCTTGGCTAATATTTCCAAGGGTGTTCTAGGTCTTTTACGTTGAGCATGTCTCTTCTTAGCTATTTTTTGGTTCTCTTCTTAATTCCTAATCTTTTCCATAACTGTTCTTTAGTAATTTCTCCGTTGTGTGCCTTATTATGACAAGTTCCACATAAAGCAATTATATTATCGGGCTTTATTATCGGGCTTATTGTGATGAGGATTTCCATCCATATGATGAAATTCTTGAACTGGTTGTTTCCTACACCACATACAATTTCCTTTAGACTTAATCCACAGGGCTTTCTCAATATCTCTAGGAATTCTTTTTCTCTTTCTTTCTTTTTCCCAGAGTAAAGGAAATTTAGGAAGTTTAAGTGACATTTAAACCATATGTAAACGCGTTTTTTTCCATATATAAATTTTGGGTTTAGATTTTCTATGAAGGAAAGAAGGAGTTCAAGCTATATATAGAGGGGGGTATAAGTTTTACCATGCAAACGTCACCATACCCTTCATCACACGTTTTTCTCAAGAAAACGTACCGCACCAAACCCGCCTGTGCGGTTGCCGCCAACATTAGCGTATTCCGCATATCGTGCTAACATACACGTTATCCAAATCTATTCGCTTTCTTTATCCTTCATTTCATATGTGACCCAGCCTACAAACCCCGTCGCCTTCTTCTTCCTTATGACCGCCAACTGCATCTGCAATCATATTTACAGGTTCTCATAAAGCCTTTTAAGTTGAACGCCATCCTTCTCATACGCAAGTCCTAAAAGCCTATACTCAATTCTACTTTCAGATATAACCCGCTTAATGGTATCCCGCAGTTTACCCTGCACATCATACTCCCTCAGCATCTGCTCAAGCAAATCCCGTTTCACGTCAGCAAACTTCAACAAAGAAATGATGTCCACTCTGTCCTTTAACCCCTTCTCAGCATGCCATCTCTCCCCAGCAACTTGCGCCTTCAACAAAAGCAAAACCTCAGGAAACGCCACCTTAAAACCCTCAACCACCGAATACAACACCCGACTGAACACATCCAAACAAGGAACTGCCAACCTACTCATAAAAGGCGTGTAAATATCAACTTCCACATCGCTTATCAAAGCCTCAAACTTCAGCAAACGAACATTACGTTTCAACGCATAACCTCTCAGCGTCAACTCGGACTGAAGCTTGTAAAAGTTCTCTTGATCAATGTAAACATCAATATCACGGCTTTTCAGCTTCCTAGTCCAAAAATACACTCCCCAACCGCCAATCAACACAAAATCCGCAAAACCCTTAAGCTCACCCAAAACCCGCCAAGACCTCTCAACAGCCTCATCCCGCCACATTACTACCACTCACCAAAGACTCAAATTTGGATAAACCAAAGCAATATCCCGCAGAAAAGCCGAAGCCTCAGGACCATCGGCTGAATATATGTCCACATAAAGTTGCGGAACACAAACAACACCCTTCTCAGAAGAACGAACAAGATGTTCATCCTCAACCCGCAAAACAAACACATTCGGATTCGCCATCCGAACTCTACTCTCCCTAAAACCAAACCACAACTCAAAATCCTCCACATCAGTCACATAAAAATACAACCGATCATACTCAGCAGGTCTCCGCCCGGAAACGTTAGACCAGCCGGAAAAACCAGTGACCAGCACATTATTTGGAAGACTTCTCTCCACTTCTGCAACTGGATCAAGCCGAAACTTCCGCCAAACATCCTTACCCAAATCACGTTCAGCCGCCCATAAATTCAAAAGCCTCGCAGGCGACAACACTCTAACACCGCTTCGCGTGGCTTCCACCGCCATAGCCGCCTCAAGCTTTCGCACAGTCTTGTTGACCAAACCAAGCGAAACCGCACACTTTAAGGCAATATCCTCTTGACGCACCAACGGAACCTCTTGTAGGCTACGGAGGAGCAACTCACGATAAATCCTTTCAAACTTCCGCAATGTCAAATCCAACGTTTCTAACGAATTAGTTTCACTTTTACAGAAAACATATATATAAGATTTTCACCAAAAAGCGAAACAGCGAAACACAACACACTGCAAAACAAAACATCAAGTCTTCAACGCCAATCTAACCACGCCAAACCCGCCAGTCCTATTCCCACCAACATTAACATACTCGGCAAATCGTGCCAACATGCAAGTCACTTTGTTCCATTCGCTTTCTTTATCCTTCATTTCATACGTTACCCAGCCCACAAACCCTGTTGCTTTCTTGCGCTTCATAACCGCCAACTTGGTCCACAACTTGTACTCGCACGCACCTACATTCTTCGCTAACCATTCTTTGTAGGCTAAATACTCATCCCTACCAAATCGTCTACCATCACCGAACAAATTCCAAACCCGCATCAAACCACAAAAAACCTTCACTGCATCAGGAAACATCCAATGATACTGACTGCCTAAGCTAGCAAAATATGTAGGCGATCTAACTTCTCTATACCCCTACCCCCCTAGGATTTTCAATCTGGCACACAGCAAAAAACTCCTGCACGAACTAGCATGTTGGCTACAACTTCCTCATAAACAGAAACACACCCCCTAAACCACTTTCCATAAAAGACTTCCACAACATATATTTGGAACCTAATAGAGGGCCCTCAACACGTAGCACACCCAAACAAAATAATCAGGCTGGCGATGTTGGTTGTAACCCGCCTTCTGTTTTAGATGGCATTCGACTAATCGGGCTACCCGCGCCTCTGGTAGATTCCTCACAGGCGTCTGTTTGCCCTTTCCACTTGCAGGGCAGTCGTTTCACCGTTTCCAGTCCAGCATTCTCAACAACTTAGCATGTATCATTGGCATTTGCTGGATGGACGTTTCGTTTCTGCTCCGTTGCCAAGGCTCTCGCCTTACACCCTTGCGGGTGTTGCAATTCTACTTGTGGGCGGAGTTTCCTCAAGCCTCAAAGAGGCTCGAAAGCCACCCGCCAACTTCGCCAGCCCATAATATATTTGGCGAAGGGATAGCAATAAGAATTTTGGAAACCTTATTTTGTTGTAGGGCTTATTAGGGATGTTGGTGGATGGTTGGTGAATGTCTAAACGTGTTATTTTGTTGACTGGGACGCCTTGTGTTGGAAAATCTTCTGCGGCGCAGCTTTTATGCGTTAAGCTTGATGCTTTTTATGTGAATTTAACTGAATTAGCCCTACGGGAAAATCTTGTTTCTGGCAAAGATTTGGAGAGAAACTCCATCATCATTGATGAAAGGCGAATGATGCATAAAATCAGCGAAATCATAGCTAAATGTGATAAAGAAGCGGTTGTTGTTGATGGGCATTATGCTATCAGCGTTGTTCCCAAAAAACTTGTGACTTATGTTTTTGTTTTGAGGCGTGACCCTGTTGAATTAAAAGGTTTCATGGAAAAAGCTGGTTTTTCTGGACGTAAGCTGTGGGAAAATTTGGCTTCTGAAATTCTTGACGTATGTTTAGTTGATGCTTTAAAAGTTCATGGAAAAGAGAAGGTTTGCGAGTTAGATGTTACTGGAAAGAATGTGGAGGAAGTTGTTAACGAAATTTTAAACATCTTAATGAAGCGTGAAAAATGCCGCGTTGGCATTGTGGATTGGCTTGGGAAGTTGGAAAGCGAAGGTTTGTTGGATGATTTTTTAAAAATTTAAATTTTACCTAATTTTTGGAGAAACTTGCCTTTTTGTTAGTAAAATGATTTTTCTTCTGTTTGCATAAGCTTTTGCGTGGTCGCTGAATTGTTCTCCTATTATTATGGGATTTGAAAGCCCCACATCTTCCGAAGCCTTATCCAGATTTATTATGAC
Source organism: Candidatus Bathyarchaeota archaeon (assembly GCA_030017755.1). Lineage (GTDB taxonomy): Archaea > Thermoproteota > Bathyarchaeia > Bathyarchaeales > Bathycorpusculaceae > JASEJA01. The sequence goes on along the minus strand of JASEJA010000006.1, from coordinate 30,086 downwards.
ATTTATCCCTATTGTTCTGTTCCAATCTTTTACCCAAACTCCTTGGGCTACGCGACCCTTCTGAACTATTAAATCAAATTTTCTTAAAATTCCGCTATACCCCTCCAGCGTGGTATTTTCCTGTTCCACTTTGTAGCCGTCTTTTTTGAAATATTGTATAGCCAACTCCATTAAGGGAGAAATCGGCTTTTTCTCTGCGCTTTTTTCGCTGTTCATTTTTCTTCCTCTGATATTAAGGGTTATTTAGCAGTTTGTGGAAAAGGTTTTCGGATAGGAGAAAACATGAAATCTTTCCTAATAGTTGTCTGCCATAAGTGTGGCGGTTTTCTATTAGCTAAGGCTGGACAGAAAATAAGGACATGTCCCTACTGTGGCGTTACAGTTTTTCTAGAAAAGGCGAAAAAAGTGGCCTCAGCAAGCGATGCTAATGAAGCGTCTATTATTTTGCGTAAATTAAAAAAGGATGCCGTTCTAAAACAGAAGAGTGCTAAGCTCCAGTAAGGGTTTTTAGGTAAGCCATCAACCCTATTCCTAACATTATCGTTAGAAACTGGACAATTGAGATGCTTGCACGAGTTCTTTTGTGAAGTTCTGGCATGAGGTCTGTGGCTGCGATGTATATGAAACCGCCAGCGGCGAAGGCGACAAGTAAAATTGCTACACTTTGGATGTATAGGACAAGGTAGGTTGTGATGGCGCCTAAAATTGCGGTTATTGCCGAAACGAAATTGTAGATTAATGCCTTCTTTTTTGTGAAACCACCGTATATTAGAACTCCAAAGTCGCCGATTTCTTGTGGGATTTCATGGAAAATCACCGCTAAGGTTATGGCGAAACCCAGTTGGTAACCGCCTATGATATAGGTGGCTGCGATTATCATTCCATCAATGAAATTGTGGATTCCATCCCCAACCAAGTTAAGGTATACAAACATGTGTACTGGGCATTCTTCTTCGTGGCAGTGGCGCCAATAAAGAAACTTTTCTAAGGCAAAAAAGGAAACTATACCTATTATAACGTAATAAAATGCGGTTCCTCCGAAATCTGAGTTTATTGCTTCTGGCAACAAATCAAGAAATGCGCTGCCTAGCAATGTGCCTGAAGAAAAACCCACAAAAAGCATTAAAATACGTTTTAACATGTTTTCTTTTAAGCCTATGAAAACAATTCCCGTTAATGATATGAGGCTTATTGTTGTGACCGAGACTAATGTGGCAATTAACTCATTCATATGCTTTTGTGTTCAATTCTTCTTCTTTATATGAATATCGGTTAGCTATGCCTATCCTATTTCTTTAAGCATTTGACAAGCTTTACATATCCTATCTGTTGTTGGTTCTCCACATTCGCTGCACTCCTTCAAGCCTTCCCTTCTAGCAAGCTTTTCCAGTGCTGGACGAACTTTTTCTATGGAATTGAAAATTGTAAATTTTATTCCCGCATGCTTTTCTTCCATGCGGTTAAGCATTATGCGTATGTCGTTTCTAAGGGCTTCTGAAGCGTAGGGGCATGGCATGCTTTGAAACTTTATTTTTTTGACGTAAGCATAGAGTGCTGTTTCTTTTTCTGGGATTTCGCAGAAAGGCTTTACCTTCTGCACGAGTTTTGGATGGGTTTCATCTGCGACTGGTTTTCCTCTTGCTATGCGTAAAATGTCGCCGTGGAAAATGTTTAGGAGGATTGTTTGGGTTTCATCGTCTAATGTATGGGCTGTTGCAATTTTATTCGCTTCCAGTTTTCTGGCGGTTATGTTTAATGCTTTTCTTCTCATTACGCTACAGTATGCGCATGGCGTTAGCTTCAAATCACGTTTTTCTTTCACCTTCTTGACAATTTCATCAAGCCTATATCCATAAAGTTCTTTGAAGGAGACCATATGATGTGGTATTCCGAGTTTTTTGCAGTTTTCCCTTGCTATCTTTAATGCTTCATCACGATATCCCCTAATTCCCTCATCCACAGTAACCGCCATAAGCGAAGCTTTGGGGTAATCCCGCTCTATTTTTGCTAAAATGTGGAGAAGGCTAACGCTGTCTTTTCCTCCAGAAACTGCAATAACTATCCTATCATCGAATTGGAGCATTCCATATTTGGCTATGGTTGCCTTAACCTTTGCCTCAATGGATTCTGTGAAACATTTTTTGCAAAGTTTTTCTCCAGAGTATTGCCTATAAAAAAATGCTTCTCTGCGTTTGCAAATGCTGCATTGCACGGCGTTTGTGCTCATTTACCCTTCACATTTTCTTATCTGTACCAATTACTAAAAATAAATCAAATACAATAGTCTTTTGAAAAGAGAGTAAAGCCTATGGCTGCAAAGCCTCTTAGACGCTTGGAATACCGAGAAGTTATATATGATGCTAAACGTTGGAGTTTACTCGAAAATTTTAGATTTAAAGCCATACGGATAATGGAAGCTTTGGAAAATTTCCATTTAGAATCCATAGTTCATGGTAGCATTGCAAGGGGCGATGTAAACGAGAAAAGCGACATAGACATTTTCATACCCTTTCAAGCTTCCTCTTTTACTGTGGAATCTGCTCTGGAGAAGGCTGGAATTAGGGCTAGTAGACGTTTGGTTGTGCAAGCAACACCAGCATACGCCATGAAAGCCTACATTGAAATAAACGAGAACACTGCTGTTTCTTTTCCTTTGATGAAAATGCGTAAAGTGGAAAGGGAATTCTACCGTTTCGGCGGCGAAGCCACCATAAAGAATTTGAGGGATAATCTGCGAGTTTGTGGAGTGGATAAAAGGTTAATGTTAATTGAACCTACGAAAGAGGGGCATAAGGAAAGCACAATAATTGGTCGTGAAGAGCATGTTGCTAAAATTTTGGGGATTTCTGTGGAAACTGTTTTGGACCGTGTCCATGCACTTTTAAGAAGGGACGAAGTGGGTAGGACGGGCGTTTTCATTGAAAAAGAGCTTACGAGTCATGAAACTTTTGAGATGGCTTTAAAGAGGCTTGCGGAGCAGAATCCAGCTGTTCGGAGAAGATTAAAAACCGTATAAGCCTAATGTAGTGCAAAGCGTAGTAGAGCTGCTATTCCCCCCAAAGCCATAAGCTTTATGCCGGCCTCATGTTCCGTGCTTATGACCGTTATGTTTCCACCTTTTTTCTCAACGGTTTTCATTAAATCTTCTATGCTTAACCTTTTTTCATCTGAAGCTTCACGCAACATTACATCCGTTAAGACAAGTTTTTCAACAGCGCCTAACTCTGCGGCTTTCTTAACTTCGTCAATTCCATAAGCAACATTTGCTTCGCCTTTCCCAATCCTTTTCAGAATTTCCTCCACCAATTCTGTTTCTTTGATTATTCGCTGCTGTTTCATAGTTTTAAACAGCACGCCTGAACGTAAAGCTTCATATATTCCGGCCACACCGCCATTGTTGACGCTTTTGACATCCACAACCATTTTGGCTATGTCTGAGGCTTCGTTTTCCAAGAATTTTGCAAAATCGTTTTTTACAAATCCAACTCCAATAATTGCTATCGGACCTTGGGTTGCAACCCAAATTTGGCGTAGACTATTTAGTGCTTTTCTGAAATATTCTTTTGTTGCATTTGCTCTTTTCTCCGCCTCTAGCTTTCCAGGAAGCCTTATGCTTTCTTCTGCCTTAACTTCTATGCCGTATTGGGCTGTTGTGGCTATTGCATAACCATCATCATCTATGGCAATGATTATTACTGGTTTGTCTAGTGTTTTGCGTGCCCGTTCCAATCTTTCAAGATGATGCTTAGCCCACTCTTTCTTCAGGATTGTTACTGGCATGTTTAGGGCTATGTTAAGCGTGTGACTGGCGCCTGTTGGCACAATTTCTGGCGCCTCACAAATTTTTCCGTGGACCCTAAGTCTACCTAAAAGCTTGTCCCATTTGACGCTTTCAACTTTAACTCCCAAAAACACTGACACTCTTTCGCCGCGTTTTGGTCTTGCGTATCCGCCTTCTTCAGGTTTTATTTCTCTGGATGTGCGGGCGTAAACCTCATCCTTTTCATAAATTATGTTGTATAAATGCCATAAGTCATCAAACGTTTCGGGCACCACCTTAATAATGCCCTTTTTCAAGTTCATCTCTAAGATTTTCAAAGCTTTTTAGCCTCTTCGCACATGTATGAAATAGCATTGGTGACTATTAAAAAGTGTTAAAAGAAACTTTTCTCTACTATTCATTTTAAAGGGCGAGAAGCCATGAAAACTAGGTTTTGGCTTTTAGACGTAAACTATGAAGTAAAGAATGATACGCCTGAAATTTGGCTTTGGGGCATAGACGAATCTGGAAAAAGAATCCTCGTGGTTGACAGAAATTTTCTTGATTACTTTTACATCGTCATTGTAGAAGGCGCAGATGCTGAAAAAGTTGTTAAAGAAATTGGGAAGGCGCACTATCCTCTTGTGGAGAGGCTTGAGGTTGTTGAACGCAAGTTTTTTGGAAAACCCGTGAAAGCCATAAAAGTTTATTGTAAAAACCCAGATGTCATACCAAAATATGCCAAAACTTTTCGAAAAATCGAAGGCGTTAAAGAATGCCTCGAAGATGATATTCGATATTCCATGCGCTACCTAATAGACAACGATGTGGCGCCTTGCGGTTGGCACGAAATAGAAGCAGATGAAGAAGAAAGCAGCGCTTTAACTGTTCGAGTTGACAAAGTTTACACTGCAAAATCCTACCCAAATCTTATTGAAAAAACCGAAGTTCCACCCTTGCGAATTTTGGGCTTCTCAACAATATGTTATAGCCGAGAAGGTTCGCCAAAACCGGACAGAAACCCCTTGATAATAATCTCTGTGGCGACAAACAATGGCGAAGAAACGCAGTTTGTTACGGATGAAAACAAAAATGACAAGCCAATTTTAGAAGCGTTCATGAATTATGTTCGAAAGTTTGACCCAGACATTATTGTTGGCTTTGGCTTAAACGGACAAGATTGGCCATACCTAAACGAGAGATGTAAGAAGCTCAGATTGCGACTGCATGTTGATAGGGCTGGAACGGAACCACACACAAGCGTTTATGGGCATGTTTCAATCACTGGAAGAGCCAATATTGACTTGTTGGATTATGCTGATGAATTTCCAGAAATTAAAGTTAAAACTTTGGAGAACATGGCAGATTATTTAGGTATTATGAAAATTGAGGAGCGAACATTAATTGAAGATGTGGATTTTGCCGATTACTGGGACGACAAAGCAAAACGCGAAACTTTAAAGAAATTTTCTATGGAAAACACACGATGCATAATGGGTATAGCCCAAGCCATATTAGATTTTGCTATGCAACTCTCAAACCTTGTAGGCTTACCAATAGACCATGTGGGCACGGCGGCTGTTGGTTTCCGAGTGGAATGGTTCTTAATAAAGCATGCACAAAAAATCAGTGAACTTGTGCCGAAAAGAATCGAACAGCCCTACAGACCATATGTGGGCGCTATAGTGCTTAAGCCAGAGCCTGGCTTGCATGAAAACATTGCTGTTTTGGACTTTAAATCCATGTATCCAAACCTTATGATAACATACAACCTATCCCCAGACACATACATATCGCCTAAAGAGCCCCCGCCAAAAAGCGGATTTTACGAAGCCCCAGAAGTTAAGCACAGATTCCGAAAAGAGCCTGTAGGCTTCTACAAAGAAGTTCTCTCTTATCTCATTAAAGTGCGGGATGAAATTCGCTCAAAAATGAAGAAAACCGCGGCTGGAAGCGTTGAATACCGCGTATTAGACGCTCGTCAAAAAGCCGTGAAAGTCATTACAAACGCCTCTTATGGTTATGCTGGTTGGATCGGTGCAAGATGGTACATAAAACCCGTGGCGGAAGCAGCCACAGCCTGGGGAAGACACACAATTTTGAACGCTATTAAAATGGCTGAAAATGCTGGGTTAAAGGTTGTTTATGGCGATACTGACAGCATTTTCATAAAACATGAGCCTGAAAAAATTGACAAATTGTCAAAGGAAATTGAAGAAAAGTTAGGCTTAGAGGTTAAGCCAGACAAGGTTTATATGCGCATTTTCTTTACAGAAGCCAAAAAGCGTTATGCAGGTCTCTTGCCAGATGGACAGCTTGACATTGTCGGTTTGGAGGTTATTCGTGGAGATTGGGCGTCTATAGCCAAAAAAGTGCAGGAGCGGGTTTTAGAAATAGTTTTGAAGGAGCAGTCTCCAAAAAAGGCTGCAAAATACGTGCAAGAAACTATTTATGAGCTGAGGCAGAAGCGCATTCCATATCGAGACCTAATAATATGGAAGACCTTGACAAAGGCTCCAGAGGAATATGAGGTTAAGGCTTCCCATGTGGAAGCTGCAAAAATGTTGATGGAGAAGGGCTGGAAGCTTTCTGTTGGCGACAAAATAGGCTATGTTGTGGTTGTTGGCACTGGACGCCTATACGAGAGGGTTAAGCCATACATGTTTGCTTCTTATGACGATGTGGACATGGAATATTACGTGTCAAAGCAGATTGCCCCCGCGGCAGCCAGAGTTCTCGAAAGTTTCGGCATAACAGAAGAAGAACTACTTGGTTCAAAAGTGGAAGAAAAAGAAACTAGGAAGCTAACAGACTTTTTTGGAGCTTAACTTTCTTTTATTCCTTTGATGTTTCAATATCTGAGAATGTTATTAGTTGGACGTTTAATGGTGGCTTAACAGCGTCTGATATGCGTGAGGCAATAATGTTTTTTATGTTTTTCTCGCTTGCCACATCAACGATTCTTTGGGTTATGACTCCATCGAATACGACTGTGTTTACGCCTTCTGTTTGCTGAAGTTTTTCTGCCAGTTGGCTTACTGGCAACCGCTCTATCTGCTCCAACTTATCATTTAAGAGAATAGCCTCTAATGTTCCTTCCAAGCCTTTCGTTAGTTGGGCAATTTCTTTTGGTACCTCTATTTTGTGTTTTTCTCTTCGTGGTGGCTTAAGCAATTCTTCTATTGGAACCTTCGCCTCTAATGCTTCAAATATTTCCTTACAATTTAACTCTTCAACCTCTTTTCCTCTTGGGGCTCTGGCGACATATTTTATGTTTGTTACCTGCATTAGCTCTTTTAGGATTAGGTCTCCTCCTCTGTCTCCGTCAAGAAGAGCGGTAGCTTCTTTTTCTTTTGATAATCTTTTTATTATTTCTGGAACCTTTGCTCCTTCAAGGGCTATAACATTAAGTATTCCACAGCGCATCAGATTTACCACATCTGCCCTTCCTTCAACAATGATTATTTCCTTAGAGCTGTCGACTTCTGGTCCTGCAGACAACTCTTCGGAGCCGTATTTTTCAACTTTAACTGTTTTCAGCGTTTCTGCAACTTCCTTGAAGACTTCATCCACCGAAGGCATGGTTTCAATGGTCCATTTGTGGAGAATCTCCTTTGCTCTGTCAATTATCACTTTTCTTCTGGCTTCTCTTACGTCTTCGATTTTTTCTAGGGTTATTTTTGATGCGCATGGTCCAACGCGGTTTATGCTTTCTATGCTTGCTGCAATTAGAGCTGTGGAGACTCTGTCGAGGCTTGTGGGGATTATTATCGTGCCTGTTGTTCTGTCATTTTTAGAGTGTAATTCAATTTCTATCCTTCCAATTCTGCCTGACTTCTGTAGTTCCCTTAAGTCTAGTTCTGGTCCGAAGAGGCCTTCTGTTTGTCCGAAAACTGCTCCTATAACGTCTGATTTTTCAACTACACCTTCTATTTCGAATTTTGCCTGTATAACATACTTTATGGCAAACGTTTGTGATGAACCCGTAAGCGTCCACCTCCAATTGATATGGTTTAAAGGGTTAGTTTTAATCACATGATGAGAGTGATCGCAACTCTCAATCTACGAGATTATTAACTTGGGCTCTTTATTACTTTTATGAATTACAAATCTTCTTCTTTAAGGTTTCTATGTATGTGGCTAAACCCTCAACGTCTTTCAACTCTTTGCCCACAAGCCCTAAAAGTTTCCGCCAAAATTTTAGATTAACCCTTACTCCTATCCTTTCCAGATGTTTTTCCAAGTTTTTTGTTAATTCTTTTCCTCTTCTGTCAAAATCCAATAATAATATGGCTTTTTGTGTTTGGGTTTTTTCCAGTTCTGAAATGATGTCCAGGAGGTTTTTTCCGCCTGTTTTTGCTGATATTATTTTGCCTTTTACATTAAGCGCTTTTAACGCTCCTATGTCCTTTTTCCCTTCTACGATTATTGGTGTTCCCTTTTGGTTTTCTTCGGCTAATTGTTCCAGAATTTGCAGAATTTTTTCCTCTTTCTCTTTAAGGTGGGCTAACAAGATTTTTACCTTGTTATTTCAGCTTTTTTCACAACGTTTAGGCATTCTTTTGCTTCTTTGTCTGTTTCGAAGTATTTTCTGATTGGTTTTAGGATTTTTGCTATTTCTTTTGCCACAGCATTTTTGAGGTCTTGGGGGTGCACTTCGCCGTTTCTGTATGCCTTTTCCAGTTCTTCGTAGTTTTCGAATTGTATGGTGCCGCCGAATTTTGCTGGTCTCTCTATTTGGAAGGCTTCTGTTTCATGGAATATTATGTATTTAACTATTTCCAGAATTGGGTTTGACTCTGTTTGTTTTTCTGGGCACCATGCCTTTTGCAGTTTTGCCCTTATCTGTTCTTCTGTGTCGTGGATGAATATTGCTGTCCAAGGTTTTGACTTGCTCATTTTGCTTGCTATGACCTGTTCCAGTTTGTCCTTTGATTTTAGCTCTATTGGTTTTGCTATTCCCATTAGGAGGTGGTGGTGAACTGCCACGGGTTTTTTCCATCCCATTTTTGGGAAGATTTCTCTTGCTAAGACATGGGCTTTTCTTTGGTCCATTCCGCCATGGGGGATGTCTGCGCCTATTTCTTTTATGTCAACTGCCTGCATTGGTGGATAGAAGTATTGGGATAGGTCAAGTTTTTCCGATTCGCTTCTTCCCATTATTGTCATGCATCTTAGGCTTCGCGCAATCGTCATGTGCTTGGAGAATTTGATGACGTCCCTCCAATACTCAAGATTTTTGCTGTATAATTCTGAACCTAAAACGGTCTTCACTCCTGGACAGAAAAATTTGAAGGCTTTCTCATAATATTTCGCCGCTTTCAAAATCTTGTCCCAGTCTCCACCGAACTTGTCATTGATGAAGCTGTGCCAATCTGCAAGATAGGCTTGACATTTTATTCCAGCTTTTAGGAAATCGTTTATCTTAAAGCCTGAAATGACAAGGTTTCCCAGATGGAGCAAGCCTGAAATCTCAAAGCCTATGTAATGTCCCGGATGCTCGTTTGTTTCCAAAAGCTCCCTTAACTCTTCTTCGACAAGGATTTCTTCTGTGGGCGGTTTCTTGATTAGATCAATTTTTGTTTCTATATCCAAGCCTTATCAAGCCTTCTACATTTTATGCAAAGTGAAACTTAAAAGTTGTTTCGCGGGCGTTTGTTTCCCACCCAACCTATCACTTAACTTCACTGTAGAGCCTTGCGCTCCTCTTGGTTAAGCTCTCTCCAGTGTGGGATTTTGCGCCCGCGCCCACCGTGTCTCATGCTTGGGTAAACCCGCCTTCAATGGCTTTTCGCCTCTGTTGGGTCCGTCTGCATGAATTTGCCGGTGGGATTGAGGGCTCTACAGGTCATTGCCAATTATTGGGTTTATTTTTCGGTAAATTAAATGTTGCTGTTTACAGAGAATTTGGACTTTTTCAGTTTTATTTTCTCTACATTCTCCCCCTCTATAGGTTTTTGTTAACGTCAATTTTGTATAGTGGTTTGGACTGTTAAATTGGATATCCATTCTAAGTTTTTCTTTGAATTATTGTTTTCATGTTTATTTCGAAGGCTGCTATTGGGTTTTCAAGTTTCCATGCTTCCAAAACTTTTGGGTGAATCTCGCCTAAGACTCCAATGTTTTTACCATTCACTATTATTGCGCCAACCCGCCCATTTATGAAGCTTGGATGTTTTGTCTCTCTTGTTTGCCACTCAAAACCAAAATTGGTGAGGAAAGCATCTAAAGCTGATTTTATTTCGCTGAAACTAGAGTTTGCATGGGAAATAACCGCTGCCAGCCTTTCCTCATCCCTTGTTTTTGTTTCCCTTTTCTCGTCCAAAAGCGTAACCATGCCCAACTCGAAGATTTTCTGTGGATATTCCACGTGGAGGTTGTTGCTTAAAAATTCCATGAGGCTTGGAAGAAGCCAGTTTCTTAGGCATGTGAAGGTTTGAACCTTTGGGTTTGCAACTTCCACTATCCGCGTTTTCTTGCAGTTCATTTTTGTGAATAGGTTTTCTGGATTTGTCATGGTGTAGGTTAGGACTTCTTGGAAACCTAAGCCAATCATCAACTCTCGTGCAATATTCAATAAGCCTTGTTTTGGATTTGCGCCGCCTGTTGTTGGGAGTTTGCGCCATAAAGGCTTGATTCTATTGTATCCGTAGGCTATTGCTATGTCTTCCACCAAATCTATTGGATGCATCACATCGATTCTGTAACATGGAATTTGCACGCTTACCTTATGGCTTTCAAGCTTTTCGACGCCAAATCGTGCTTTTGCAAGAAGCTGGGCTATTTGTTTAGCCGTTAACTGCAAACCCAAAACTTTATTCACATATTCAATATCCAAATCCATAAGCCACATGTCAAGGTTAGGCGTAACAACTTTCATGTTTTCATGTGGATAGTGAATTGTTGCTGAGTAGGCTTTTCCTCCACGGTCAATAAGGGATAAAGTGACAATTTTCAAAGTGTTAAGGACGGTTTCATGCATTGGCCCAGTGACTTCGACGAGCACATGCTGAGTTTCCTCTGTTACTCTTCCCAAATCGTTTGAGTTTATTATGGGCGGGAAGGATAATACTTTCCTTTTTGAGTCTTGGAGTATGGGATAAACTGAATGCTTTTTCACTATATACCCATATTCTATACCCTTTGGATGGTGCTCCAAAATTTCCTTCAAATTCATTTTTTCCTCAAACCCAAGGGGGACAAAGCTAACTTCTGTTGGCTTGGCAACTCCATAATAAAGCGGCGGCGTTATCAAGCTGAAATCATACAATCCAATAGATGTGCGTTGCCTATTCCTTCCATAAGTCTTGTCTAGTTTGTCTTGCAAGTGCATGAGCCCGCGAATTATTGTGTCTGTTAGTTTAACGTTTTTAACTATTGAGCAGCCTATGAATGGTCTAATATCCTTAAGTTTTGGGTCTACGTGAACCTCAACTATTGGTTTGTTCACCGTATACGCCTTCACTCCTTCTTCTACTCCCAAAAAGCCTCGCAGGGTGCGGGTTAAGCCTTCAATGTTCCATAGGTCTGGGCGATTCGTATCCTTAATTTCAATGCTTATTACGCCTTCTTTTTCATCGAAAAGTTTCACTTCGCCCTTCACGTAGGCTAAGATTTCATTAAGTCTTTCCACATCCCTATGCAGTTCTATGCCAAGCATTCTTTCAAAATCCATATAATCAACATCTATTGTTGGCATTCTAAACCACCTGTTTTCTCCTTATCCAATCCAAATCATAAGTAAAAATCTGGCGAATGTCATCTATCCCAGCTTTCATCATGAACAAACGGTCAATGCCCAAGCCCCAAGCGATTACTGGCACTTCTATGCCTAATGGCAAAGTAACTTCTGGTCTAAAAATGCCAGAACCCCCAAACTCAATCCACCCATAACCTTTCTTGTAGGCGCTCAATTCCACGCTTGGCTCTGTGAAGGGGAAATAATCAGGTCTAAATTTGACTTCGTCAGCCCCCGCGATTTCTATGGCGAATTTCTCCAAAACTCCCAAGAGGTCTCTGAGCGTTAAATCTTTATCCACAATTATGCCCTCCACCTGATTGAATTCTGTAAGATGCGTCTTATCCACAACCTCTGGTCTATAACAGCGCACAATTGAGAAATAGCGCCCAGGAATCTCCAAATCCTTACTTAAGAGTGTTCTGGCGCTGAGGCATGTTCCATGACCCCGCAAGATTAGGCGCCCAGACTCCTTTAAAGAGTAGCGGTATCTCCATCCTCTTGAACCAGTTTTCCACCCATTTTCATGGGTTTCCTTAACATTTTCTAAAACATGCCTACTAGCATTTATGTGACCATATTTTGGCGACTTCACAAAGTATACGCCGAAAATTTCCCGGGCTGGATGGTCTTGCGGTGTATATAAGGCGTCAAAGTTGAAGAAGGATGTTTCCACGGTTGGGCCTGTCATTTCTTTAAATCCCAAAGTGACAAGTTTTTCTTCAACTTCGTCTAAAAATTGCAGATAAGGATGTTTTTTGCCAGGCCATGTTTTTGCCACTGGGGCTTCTATGTTGTATTTTTGAAGTTTTATTTTTCGCCATTTTCCGCTGATGATGAGTTCTGGCGTGAGTTGGGTTACTTCCGCGGCAACTTTTACTCCTTTCTTTATCGTTTTCCATCCAACCTCTTCCAAAGCTATAATTCTTTTCGCTTTTTCTTCTGTTTCCAGAAGTTTTCGCCTTTTCAAGATTTGAACGGCTTTTTGAAGTTCTGGGCTTAAATTTCCAATTGTTTCTTGTCCCTTTAGGCTTAGAAGCTTCAAAAGCCTTTCGTCATCTTCCTCTTTTGGTTTTTCCAGCATCTGCAACGCATTCGTTTTTGTGTCAAGTATCGCCCAATGTTTTTTCTGAATCCAACCTAAGGCTATGGGTGTGAAATGCTTCTCTAAACTTGCTTTTTCAACCACTTTTTCGATTGGAGCCTTTTTGCCAAGTTCTTCTAAGGCGTTTATTAGGCGTCTTTCTGGTAAACCATTTTTGGCGTGAAATTTTCCTTCTTCATTAAGCTTAACTATTATTTGTTTCTCTTCATGAATTTTCAAAAGTTTCCTTTCTTGTAATGCCAAAGCTGCACGCATTACAGCCGCATCAGAAAGTCCGCTTTCAGCAATTATTTGTTCTATGGAAGCCCTTCCATCAAACTTCTTTAGGCTCAAAAGCACTTTGTGTTCTTGTTCTCTAAGCTTAACCATGATTTTCCCCCTCGTGAATGTGGGTGGTTATGTCCCGTATTGTAGGTGTTTCAGTTTTAATAAAACTATGCATATGCCACGCTATATTATCCACAGAAAACGCATACTGCCTTAAATAAATTGGCGAAGCATCCCTTCACCAACAGCATAATAACCAAATGGAGAAATCATATTTATAGCTTATTCCCCAACAGAATTTCATATGCGGAACCGCGCAAAACTTTATACGTTTTTCATGAATTTTATAAAGAGCTAAGCATACAGGCGGCATCCAATTGGCTGAAAAAAATAAAAATGAAATGGTTGTTACTCCTTGGGAAGTTAGGGGCAAAGTAGATTATGAACGTTTAATAAGGGACTTTGGGACGCAACCCTTAACCGAAGAACTACTCCAAAGAATACGAAAACATACAGGCGAACTTCACCTACAACTGCGACGCGGTCTTTTCTTTTCCCATCGAGATTTAGATGTAGTTTTAGACTTGTATGAGAAGGGAACAAAATTCGTCTTATATACGGGCAGAGGTCCTTCTGGTCCCGTTCATATTGGGCATCTCATCCCTTGGATTTTCACGAAGCATTTGCAGGACAAGTTTAAAACTAGACTTTATTTTCAAATGACGGATGACGAAAAATTCTTGGTAAAGGATGAGCTAAAGCTTGACGAAGCTAAAAATTTTGGTTATGAAAATGCTTTAGATTTAATCGCTTTGGGTTTAAAGCCGGAAAACACCTTTATAATTTTTGATGTTAATGATATTGACTTGCTTTATGACATTGCCTTAGAGGTTGCGAAACGAATAACATACTCGACAGCAAGGGCTACTTTCGGATTCCAAGAAAGCACAAACATTGGTTGGATTTTCTGGCCAGCTATCCAAGCGGTTCCATGCTTCATACACGCAAAACTAACTGGCGAAAATGTTCCAGCATTAATTCCAGCAGCCATAGATCAAGACCCCTATTGGCGAGTAACCCGCGACGTAGCCCAAAAACTAGGTTATTACAAGCCAGCCCAAATCCACTGCCGCTTCTTGCCTGGGTTAGGCGTCGGCGGAAAGATGAGTGCTTCAGAGCTTGAAACATCAATTTTCGTCATAGACCCACCAGATGTTGTGAAAAGGAAGATTTGGAATGCCTTCACGGGCGGCAAGGCAACGGTGGAAGAGCAGAGAAAGCTCGGCGGCGATCCAGAAGTTTGCACAGTTTTCCAATACTTCACTTTTCTTTTTGAGAAAGATGACAAAAAACTGGCTGAAAGAAGGATGAAGTGCAAGAAAGGCGAAATTTTGTGTGGCGAATGCAAAACAGAATTGACGGAAGGGGTTAACAAATTCTTAATTGAGCATAGAAAGAAAAGGGAAAAGGCAAAAAATATTATAGAAAAATTTCACATTAAACGTTAAAGCGAGGATTTTGAATGTCTGAAAAAGAAAAAGTTAACGTAGACCTTTCCTCTGCTTCAAGACTTCTTCATCCCATGCACACAGTGCTTGTCTCTTGCATTGGCAAGGCTGGAAAACCGAACATAATAACTTTGGCTTGGGCAATGCCAACGTCCATAAACCCGCCCCTTGTTGCCATAAGCATTGCTCCACGAAGATATTCGCATGCGCTTATTGAAGAGACAAAAGAGTTTGTTGTGAACATTCCAACAATGGAAATATTGAGGGAAACTTTGTTTTGTGGCAGAAGAAGCGGCAGAGACCTTGACAAATTTAAGGAAGCTGGTTTAACGCCCGCACCAGCAAAAAAGGTGAAGCCTCCAATAATAAAAGAATGCGTAGCCCATTTAGAATGCCGACTTCACAGCCAATTTACCATAGGAGACCACACAATTTTTATTGGTGAAATAGTTGAAGCCTACGTTGAAAAAGAAGCCTTCACAGAATTATACAATTTAGAAAAAGCAAGGATGATTTTTCACATAGGCGGAGATGAATTCGCAACTTTGGAACCAAAAGTTTTCAAGCCCAAACTCTAAAACTGGTAGCTTTCGCCTGGCTTTAGCGCAACAACTTTCACTTTTGGCACTTTTTCTTTGGCGATTCTCACAAACTCATCTGCTGACTGTGCCAGAACAGGAAAAGTTTTGTAATGCATTGGAATAACCGCTTTTGGCTTAAGCAATTTAATGGCTTCCACCGCTTCTTTGGCGTCCATAGTGTAGTAGCCTCCAATCGGAATTAAAGCCAAATCGGGCTTGTAAACCTTGCCTATAAACTGCATGTCTCCGAAAAAGGCTGTGTCACCTGCATGGTAAACAGTTTTGCCTTCTCCTTGGATTATTACGCCTGTTGGCGCTCCTCGGGAGCACGTGTGAACTGCTGGAACAATGGAAAGCTTCACTCCATCAATTTCTATGCTTCCGCCAAAATTTAATCCAACAGCGTTTTTTACGCCATTTTCTTTCGCGTGGTTGGCAAGTTCCACCACAGCCGCAAAATTTGCATTTGTCTTTTTGCAGATGGTGAATGCTTCGCCTAAATGATCTCCATGGTCATGGGTGACAAAAACTATGTCTGCCTTGCTTATTTCCGAAGCTTTAACTGACGATGTTGGGTTTCCATCAAGCCACGGGTCAATCAAGACAATTTTATTGGCAATTTCAATTTTGAAGGCTGCATGTCCAAACCATGTTATCTTAACCAAACCCCATCACTCCTTATCATTAAACTTTTAAACTATAACGCTAACAGCGTTAATAAAAATAGTGTGAAATTAATGAGCGTTTACGACGAAGAAGCCCTAAAAAAGTTTAGGCTGTCTGGGAAAATTCTCCGCGAAACAAGGGAAGAAATAAAAAATTTTGTGCATGAAGACACGCCAATAATTGAAATCTGCGAAAAAGCAGAAAACCTCATACGCAGAAAGGGCGGAAAACCAGCCTTCCCATGCAACGTTTCAATAAACGAAATCGCAGCCCACTACACTTCGCCTCCAAATGACAAGACAAAAATTCCAAAAAACTCCCTAGTCAAAGTGGACATAGGTGTCCACGTAGACGGTTATGTAACAGACACGGCCGTCACATTATGTTTTAACCCAGAATACGAAAGCCTTGTAGAAGCAGCGGAGCAAGCATTAAAAGCAGCCATAGAAAACATCCGCCCAGAAATTTCCACATCAAAATTAGGCGCCATCATAGAAAAAACCATAAAAAGCCGCGGTTTCAAACCCATCACAAACCTAACTGGACATCAGGTTGGCAGATATCTTGTGCATGCTGGCACATCAATTCCCAATGTTTCCCAACTATCATTTTCAAAAATTAAATTGGGCGAAGTTTACGCCATTGAACCCTTTGTAACGCTTCCAAACGCTATTGGTCGAGTAAGAGACAGCGAAGAAGTCACAATTTTTCGTTTTCTCAAATCAAGGTCGCTGAAAAGCCAACACGCAAAAAAGCTTCTAAAACATATCGAGGAAAACTTCAGAACATTGCCCTTTGCTGAGCGCTGGTTAAAAAATGTGGTTCCGCAAGCGCATTATCATGAAGCCTTCAAAGAACTGTTAGCTTCCAAATCCGTAATGGGCTATCCAGTCTTCGTCGAAGCCAGCGGAAAACCAGTTGCGCAAGCTGAACACACAGTTTTGATAGTTAAAGATGGAAGCCTCATCCTAACCTAGAACGGAAAGCGTACCCTTTCCTTTTCCCTAACTTCTCTGTAAATTGCTGTTATCAACATTTTCTCATTACATTTTTGGCACGGCTCGACTTCCTTAAAAATGTAATCGCCCCGCTGGAACTCTCTGACGCTTTTGAAGCCGCACTTTCTACACTCAATTGTGGTTGTTATCTGTGGCACTTCAATCCTTAAACTCAATATTCGCCTTCTCGTTTGAAATAGTAGGTATGTGGAAAAGGCTACGCCTAAAAATCCTATCAATAAAAGATATCCAGCGAAAACTTCTTGTTCAGCAAAAAAGGCGTTTAGGGCTACTATTAGAACTGTTAAAGATAATGCTAAAGTTACAAAAATTATCATTAGCACGAATGAAGAGATTTTTGTTGCCGTGGATGATGAAGCTTTACCCATCCCAATCTCTCCTACTGTCCAATACCAATAGTATTGCCCGCCCCAGCAATTATCACTTTATCCCCTTCTTTAGTTCTTTCCAAAATAACATGCTTTATCCTTTCAATGGCATTATCAACCGCATCAAAAATCTCTTTACGCATTGGCGAAACCGCATCGCCAATGTCCTCTTTCATTATTACAGCGTTTATTGGAATGCGATATTTCAGAATTGACTCTTCAATCTTGAATTGGTCAACTCCAGGTCCACCTATTGCTGTTCCGACACCTTCAGCAACTTCGCCTATTTCTTCGCCTTCAAGTTTTAAGGCAGCGTCAACCATGATTATTGTGGCAATTTTTCCTTCATTTTCATCTATTACCGTTTTAATAGCGTCTCCAATTTTGCCCACATTTCCTCCGGGCCCCTCAGCTTTAATAACATAGGCTGTGCGTCCTTCAATTGGCACTGTTGCAACGACACAGTCTTTGGGCAGTTTTCTTGTTTGGTGTCCATGCATGAGTTTTGCTGCTACCATGGCGCCTGCTCCGTCGCCTATTGGTTGACCGTAGGCGAAGGCTTTTAATGCGCTGGCGTAGGCTTCTGCTTCCCGCATGACTAATGGTAATATCATTTGCAATTGCATTATCACATAGAGGCTTAACGTTTTCTTTCCAAGCAGATAATAATGCCTAATCACTTTGTAAATGTAGTTTAACGCCATAGCAGCTTCTAAAGTGTTTTCCAAATTGTTTGCTTGTGTTTCATCCGCCGCTGGAGCCATAAGTTTCACTTCATCCTTAAAACGTGCATCCCTAACATCAAGGATATGCTCAAGCTTCCAAACAACACCGGCTGGGTCAAGGCTTTGTGGCGATATAGTAAAGTACTCTAAAAACCTGTCAACCCTATTGGTTGGTTCAGTCTGTGGTTTGCCTATTTCTTTAATTGTTTCTATGGCTATTCTTCTCCCTTCATCCTTTATATATTTCAGTTTATAAAGCGAGCTTTCCACCTCTCTCAGCGTAACTTGCAACTGAATTCTCTGCCCATAAAATATGAAAAGCACGAAGAAAAGAATGTAGAGTAGGCTTATAATCTGTGATAAATCAATCTGCAACAACACTATTCCCAAGAGCATCATTAATTCAAACACTATTACCAACTCACCTTTCGAAAACTATCAAACGCTTAGTTATAAATTTTAGGTAATTCTCCTCCAAATTTAAACACTAACTCTAAGTGGGGCTGCCAGCTTTCCCGAGTTCGCGTGGCCGAAGACCACACTACAATCAGGAACGGAGCACGGTTTAACTTCTGAGTTCGGAACGGGATCAGGTGGGTCCCGTGCCCTATGACCGGCAAACCCCAGAATACACGTTAAGCCTTTGCTCATTAACTTTTCGCTTTTAGCCTTTTTCTTTGAGGATGGCTTCCCATATTCCGAAACCGCCCACTGTTTCTGGGCGCTCAACAGGGTTGTACCATCTTTTCTTTGTCCCAATTTTTGCCCGCATCTTCCATCCCAAGGATTTTGGTTCTTTTTCTATTCTTTCTAGGAGGGTTTTTATTTTTCTGCTTATCTCTTCGCGGTCGTTGTTTTCGATTTGTTTGGGGTCGATTTCGGCTTCTGGGCCTAGTTTGTCTATTTCGGAGATGAATTTTTCGAGTTTTTTAAGGTTTGTTGTGGCTGTGTACCAGAATCCCCAGTCTTGAGATAACAGTTTGGCTATGTAGGAAGCATCTATGCTTTCTTTCTCGCCTTTGTCTTTGACGTCGTGAGCCTTTAGCAAGAGTAAGCAGTCTTTTAGGTCTTTCACGCTGAAGGCTTCCCACATCTGTACCTTTTCAAGCAACATGTCTGTTACTGTTATGGTGGGGTAATCCAGTTCAAGTCTTCCTTTAAAATCAATTGGATGGTTTGCCACTAATAATTTGTCAAAGAAAACATCCACATAAAACCAGCCTTTTGGGTGATAGTATATTTGCCGTTCAGACGCTGCTGTAGAGAGAGTTGCCCTTCGTTTAGCATAACCGATTTTTTCGAATAATTCCTTAATTTTTTCCCTTTGGTCGCGGTAGGAAACATAGTCTATGTCACTGTATTCTTGTCCTTTAACAACGCCAGTTCCTATCCTTCCCAGTTTTTTAGCAAAATCCCTATGCTCTTGGCAATGTAGGGCTATGCTAAGTCCGCCAATAATCCTTAGGGTTATTCCAGCGTTTTTAGCCTTTTCAACAATATTCTGAGATTCTTGAATGAACACTTCTGTGGGGACAATTCCATTCCACTCTTTTGGCAATTCCCTCGTAATTTCTTTATCTAGAAGCCAAGCCATCTTGCTAAGCCTCACCCTTCTATTCTTTGAAGCCTAGAGATTTCGTTACCCTTAAACTCTATTAAGAAAGCCCTCAAAATTCCTTCAGCGTACTCGCTTCCCGGGTTGACACAGTACGTTTTCCCAATTTTCATGGAACCCGAAGACTCGTGTATGTGTCCGTGAAGCCCGAGGAAAGGCTGATATTTTTCAATCATTTTCCTTACGGCTTTTGAGCCTACTGGAACCATGACTACGCTTCCGCTTCTGATAACTAGGTTTAAGTCCTTATCGAGAAGAGGTGCCTCATCAAGTTTTGTTTGGTAAGGCGGCGCATGGAAGTTAAATATCGCTGACTCCACATTCTTCAGTTGGGAAATATACTTTTCCAGTCTTTCTTCAAGTTTTTCTTCTTCCTCTTCTCTGGCTGTTTTCCACGGGCTTGGGTTCACCCAGCCGCAGCTCACCATTTCATGTTTTTCATCGACTTCTATGACTTTGCCTTCTCCGTTGATGACATGTTTGTGGTTGTTTACTACTTCGTCTACTGGGAATCTGTCGTCGTTTCCTGGGCAGACAACCACTCTGGTTTCGTTTGAGACTTTCTGTGGGATTAGGTCAAGCCAATCTTTAATCGTTGAAAGCATAACTTTGTGAAAGACTTCATCCACTTTCTTGGGATTTTTTGTCATTTCTTCATATTCGCTTTCGTTAGTTATGTAGGGGTAATACCCTATTCCCTTAATGTCTTTCGTTGCTTTTTCCAGTTCACTCTGGTCTACAGTGTGGGTTTTTTTAAGGTGATAATACGTGTATTTTCCGTTTTTGCGCTCTACAACTGGCACTATCATTTTTCCAGTTAGGTCTCCGCCACAAATGGCAACATCAACTTTCAGCATTGCGGAAGCGTTCAGGAACTTTCGCCAAACGCCTTCTGAACCATGCATGTCTGTGGCAAACAGTATTCTTGTAACACGTTCTTCCTTTTTCTTTTTGAATAGAAACGACACTTACACTCATTCCCTTATCATTTCTATGGCTAAAACATGTCAAAAGAATATTTAAGTTTAAGGTTTATGGAAAGTTTTAAATTGGGAAAGGGCTAAAATTGAAGGTTTGGGTGACTAAAATATATGCCGTCAAGTAAACCAGGAATATTCGCAAGAGAAGCAACTGGACTTGTGAGGGAGATAGGCTTCACATTAGGCGTCATCATAATCCTCAGTCACGTCATCGGCTTAGGCTGGCAAAAAAGAGCCTTCCAATTCACTGGTCCGAGACCAGTTCCAACAGACATGCTTCCTTTAAATCTTCCAGCAATATTCTGGGCTTTCTTAGTCTGCGGCTTAATTGTACTCATCACGGGATATGCAAGCGGCTACGTGACAGCTGCTATGCCAAGATCCGGTGGCGGGTACGTCACAATCTCAAGGGTAACACATCCGATACTGGGATACATGGCAGGATGGCTAATGTTCTTGGCGGAAGCCTTTTCATATGGACTTATCGGAGTCGCGTGTTTCGAAGCAATAATGATATTCTTTAACATTGCAGGATACGTAATATCTTTTGATGTAACTATGCTGTTCTTAGGCGGTCTAGTTGTTGTCTGGGTGTTCGCAATACTTGCTCTATTAGGGACGAAGCTCTATGGCAGACTTTTAGAGGCTATGTTCTGGATTCCAACTATAATTACAATCTCATTCTTTGCCATGTGGATCGCGGGCATAATGGACCCAACTCCTCTTGCAACAGGCATACAAAACGTTATGACTACGACGACTGGACCTACAGTTACACCAGCGTACTTAGTGAACCTTGCTGTAGTGAGTGGAATGCCAAAAAACATAGCGTCTTTCTATGATGCGTTTTCATTGGCGCTGGGAGGTGCATTCTGGGCTTATATGGGATGGTATTCAACTACATTCGTAGCTGGGGAAGTCAAAGAGGCAAACAAAAAGCTTCCGACAGTGCTTTTGATATCTGGATTAGTAATAATGCTAGTTTACCTCGCGGCGTCTTCTGCTTCAGCGTTTTCAACCATGAACATTCCTAGCGCTCAATATGTTGATGCAGATGTACATACATGGGACTTCTTTCAAGCGTACTCTTGGCTGAGCTATGGTGATGTTAATTGGACAGCAGCATACGAATTCGTAGGCGTGGATTCCAACGTTACACTATACGGTAGCGGCAATTGGACGCATATGGGCATCAATTTCCAGCCTGCGTGGAGCACTGGAATCGCATCTTTCATCGCTAAAGGTATGGGTTGGGAATGGCTCTGCTTGGCAATAGCGGTGGCTGGTGTGCTCTGGCTTGCAAACGACATTCCGCCTTTCTTGTTGGTTGCGTCTAGAACTTTCTTCGCCATGTCATTTGACAGAATGTTGCCCGAAAGCTTCGCCTACGTCAGCGAAAGATGGCACGCACCAGTATGGTCAATTATCATCACAGCGGTTGCTGGAGTATTCGGATGTATAGCGGAGTCAAACGTTGCTGAACTAGGAACCTACTTCGCGTTTGCAGGCGTTGTCGGAACCGACATATTTGATGCCTTCTTTCTTACACTCTTCTGCATGTCATGCATGTTGCTTCCACTCGAAAGAAAAGAAATTCACGACAGAGCAGCAGTTAAACATTCGGTAGGAACAGTAGTAATATTAGGATTACTAGCAACCTTAGGAGCCGGCTACTGCTTGTACACTTTCGTAAAAGAATCACCTTGGATTTTCACTCAAAGAAGCATGGGCGATCTTTACAGCGCCATCGGCTTCTTCCTATGCATCATAATAGGATTACTGCTGTACATCTACTACCACTACAGAAACACCACACGTGGAATAGACGTGAGAACACTGTACATGAGCATCCCACCAGAATAGCCTTAAATACCCTTCTTCTTTTTATTTTTCGTTTAATGTTAATGGTGTTTTACATGTATGAACTAAATTTAATCATAGACTTAGCCGAAGAACAACTGGTAAAAGGAAAATTCCGTTGGATAGCAAACTTTAAGGAAATTCGTAGAAACTTCAAAATAGGAGAGTTTACGTTCCCAATTTACGCAATAGGCGGGTTAGAAGAAAAAGGCTTTTTTCTGTCAAAGATTTTCTCAGCCTTTGTAACTCCGAAATACAAGATTCACCTTCTCCTATACACCTCTCCAGAAATAGACTTAAAATCTCTAAGAAACTTAATAATACAATCTAAAAACAAGTTTTCTGGCGAAGACTGGATTTTTCTAGGGCTGATCCAGACAGAACCCATAAAAAAAGATGTTAGAGAAGCTGTGGAAAACATTGCTGACCCAAGAGTTGGCGTAACGCTGCAGAGTCTTGCTTCAAAAACTGTTGTTGCCTCAAAAAACGTCCTTGGAAAAGCTCTTATGAAACAGCTTAAATTAACTGAAGCAAAATTTGAAGCATTCGACTTGCCAAACTACCTTAAAAGCTTTACCTTTACATTTTTTTTAGGCATATTAGCGCTGATTACCCTAGCCTTTTTTGGAAGGTTATTGCAAATACTTCGTCTTGAAATTATTCTTATGGTGGCAATAATCTCCTTGGTGGTTGGGCATCGACTCTATAGAACTCGTTATCACACAACTTTAACATTTGACAAAAATGGGTTCGAACTGCAAGAAGGAAAAAAGGTGACAAAAGCCGCGTGGTCCAAATTCGACGACGTAACAATATTCATTACTCCTAAACATGAAATATGTCTAAGACTTTATTCAAAACAAGAAACTTTAGACCTTTCTCTATCCAAAATAGGTATTTCAAGAAAAGAAGCCTATAACATGATTAAACAACTAATAAAATGGAAAAAAGCTACTCAATAACAGGTGTTTCGACGGCTGTGTTCCACCATGGTTTATCCCATTTCTTGTTGACAACTGGCAACTGTTTCAAGAGGCTTTCCACTCTATCGACAACAGTTGAAACTTCGCTTTTCGACATCCATTTTTTGAGTTCATCTGGCTTTTCAATAATGTTTTTAAGGTTAAGCGTAACAGTTAAGGCAAGCTTTTTATCCTTCTCCAAAATCTTCCGCATTTTGTGAGAATTTACCTTTTCGGCTCCTTCTCCAATTTCGTGGTCTAAGAAGACTGCGCAAACGTCTTTAACATCTTTCTCTTCCATTCCGATTATGATTCTGTCCTTTGCATAATGTGGGTAAGAGATAATTCTATACTCCTGTTTGTAACGTTCCAAGTCATCAATACAATCTTTTGGCATGTCAAAAATGAACTGAGCCTTAGAAAGCAACAGACACTCTAAGCCAATAGTGAAGAGGTTTTCTTTATGCCTTTCGAACTCGTCCTTGACCTCCACTTTATGCCTTAAATCTATATAATCGCAGAAAAGGTCCAAAACAGTTATCGTGGGCAATCCATCCTCTGTTACGCCATTAATCGTAGTAAGCCTATACCTTTCGCCATGCCGCCACATATTAAAGCGTCGATCATTAGCCGTCGCAAAAGACTTGTACTGCGTTCCAAATGCTTTATCCATGTTTAAAAGAAGCTTAAAAAATTCCATTCCCTGTTTTTTAGGAACTATAAAATCAGTATCTTTTATGGCTCGAGCCAGCGTCCCTCCCGAATTTGCACTTTTACAGAGAATTTTGACGGCGGCTCCACCGAACAGCAGAGCTGGAATAGGTTCTTTGCTAACTCTCTTTTCAAATGCATGAGGATATAATTCATGAAGTCTATGCGCGTTTATAGATGCCCAAAGAGTAACCATGGCACTTCTCATGGGAAAATAGTTTAAGTCGATGTAAGATGGTAAACCAAGGCTTTCTCTAAGTTCATCAGCGTCTACGTTTGATGTTAAAGGCAGTTCAACATCATAGGAGGTTCCATCTAAATCTTTGTATAGAATAAACTTCTTTGGCAAATCAGCCGCAGATTCTTTTCCCGTTTCAAACAGCCCCTAACAGATAGTTTCGCTATCAACATTACAGATTGCACGCTAAATACATAAGCGTTATTTCTCATCATGCAAGGAATAACGCATATATTTTATCCTTCCCAGTTAATCTAATGCCTTAGGAAAAGGGGCCGTAGTCTAGGAAGGTATGACGACGGGCTCCAGAATAAGCAAAACGGGTTTGCGGACCGCAAGACGCGGAATGAAGAAGTTCTGGAGCGGTCATAGAGAAACCCGTAGGAACAGTCAAGCGCTGTTTCCGGGGAAAGGTCGTCGGTTCAAATCCGACCGGCCCCATATTTTCAAGCAATTTTAAAGCAAAGTTTAGGCAGGGTTCGTTGAAATGGAGCAAAGATGCTGTCTTTTGTTGTTGGCTGTTAGCTGTTGAATAAATGGGCATTTCTAAACGTTTATATGGGTTAAATTGTTATTAATTTTGTGGGTGAAGAATTGTGGGAAAAATTAAGATGGATGAACGTGGTAGAGTTTTGATTCCTTCGCAGAAGAGGGAGCAGCTTCGCCTTAAACCAGGAACGGAGTTTGAGTTGATAGAAGAGAAGGGGACGCTGGTTTTGAAGCCTGTAATACCAAAACCTCTCCGAGTGCAATCTAAAAAGCAAGATTGGGATAAGGAAGCATTTCTGAACGCGGGAGAGGCTACATTTGGCGATTGAAGATAGGAGAATTCTAGATGTTAATGTATTGGCAATATACTTAGTCAGTGACCACCCTGGAAATGAACACGTGTCTTCTATAATGGAGGAAGGACTTAGCGGAGTGTATACACCGCTTATTATGAATATTCTCCCAATAAGAACCTATTGGATAATGACTGAAAAATGGGGATGCGACAAGGCGGAGAGCGCAAAAGCAGTCAAATACTTCGTAGAAAATTATGACCGCCCACATTATTACTGCCTTCAAAGGCAAACTCTAACCAGAAGCTTTGAGCTCGCTGAAAAGTTGAACCACGACATATATGATTGCGTTTACCTCGCAGCAGCAATACAAGAAAATGCATCCGCTATCATAACAACAGATACAAACTTTCAAAAACTTTGCAAACGCGTAAACCTTGAATACATAAACCCAATTCCAAAAGAGGTGCTGAAACGCTTCAAAAAATGGACGCAAAAACCATGAAAAAGTTTTTCGCTGCGTTGTAAATTTTAAACGCCAGTTTTCATTCGTCGACCCAGTACTTTTTGGTTATTTTATTATGAAGTGCTTGTAGATTGGATGGGCTTTAAATCTTAGGGTTGTTTCTGATTTTTCCAATGTTCCGCTTGGTAGTCTCATACAGATTGAGTTTATTATGGCTCCGTTTGGGATGAAGCGGACTCCGTCTAGAAGTTCACCCTTTGTAACGCCAGATGCAGCAAAAACTAGCTCGTTGCCTTTTGCTAGCTCGTCTTGGTTGTAAACTTTTTCTGTGTTAACTCCTTCCTTTTTTAGTCTTTCCAGTCTTTTTGGGTCGTCTTTTTTTCTTTCCAAACTTTTACGAGCATTGTTCCACCTAGGCACTTTACGTTCTAATATTATAACGGTGAAGTTTTCGAGTGGTAAACTTTTTTCTTTTGCAACTGTGCGTACTATTTCTTCTATGGGCATGTCAAGGGAAATTTTGCCAATTGAGTTGTAATCTGTTGCCACTTTGAAATAGTATCCGTCGTCTGGGAGAACTTGAAAACAACCAGCTGGTGCGCAGGCTAGGGCGGAAATTGCGTCTTTTCTGCCTTTTGATGCGGCTGTGCTTCCATCAACTGGGTCTATGACAAACTCCACTTTTGGACCTTTTCCAGTTCCAACTTTTTCTCTTTTCATAAAGGCTGGGGCATTGTCTTTTGGTCCTTCGCAGGAGATGACTTCTCCTTCCACATCGGTTTGGGCTAGTACGGCTCTTAAAAATTCCACGGCTTTGGCGTCTATCAAGTTTGGGTCGCCTTGTCCTATATGCAATGCTGCTCCAACAGCAGCAGCGACAGTGATACGTGTTAATGAAGGTGCTAAAGCTCTAAGAGAAACCAATGGTTTTTGCTCCTTGCCTTTAGTAAGCGTTAGTTTATTTGTAAATCTTTTTCGGCTTTCCCAACAGTTTCTCGTTCACTTCTTTTATGCCTAATCCATTTTGTTTTGGAAATGTGCGCATGGAATTTTCGACTTTTGTTCCACCCTTTTTAACAAGCTTATCCTTCAATAGAAGGTCTGAGTCTAAATCTGCGTATTGTATGTTTTTGGCTGCAGCAGCTAAATGCGCTCCTGCGGCTATGCCTATTTCGGATTCTCCCATGCATCCTATCATGCATGGTATATTGGCGGCTTCGGCGATTTCTGCGATTTTTCTCCCCTTTAGTATTCCTCCGCTTTTCATTAGCTTAATGTTTATTAGGTCTACGGCTTCAGCTTTTATTAGGCGTATGGCATCTTGTGGCGAGTGGATGCTTTCGTCTGCCATTAGTGGTATTGGCGAATTTTTCTTGACTTCTATTAAGCCTTTCATGTTTTCTGCTGGGACTGGTTGTTCAGCGAATTGGATGTTAAATTTTTCCATTTTGTTTAGGGCTGTTATGGCTTGTTTTGGCGTCCAGCCCTGGTTTGCATCAATTCTTATTTGAACTTCTTCGCCAGCTGCCTCGCGGATTAGCCTTATTCTTTCAATGTCTTCTGTTGGGTTAACGCCGACTTTCACTTTTAAAGCTTTAAAACCTCTTTTAACAGCGTTTGCGGCGTCTTTAGCCATTTCTTTTGGAGATTTTATTCCCAAGGTAATGTCTGTTTGGACTTGTGTGCGGTAGCCTCCCATAACCATGAAGAGCGGTTTCTTAACGGTTTTACCTAAGATGTCGTGTAAGGCTATGTCTATGGCTGCTTTTGCAGCTGGATTATCCTTTACGATTGAGTCCATCATTTCAACTGTTTGCTCAATTCTTAGGGGGCACATTCCAATTAGTTTCGGCGCAATTTTATCAATAGCCTTAATGACGGTTTCTGCGGTTTCGCCAGTTACCCTTTCTGATGGTGAAGATTCGCCCCAACCTATTACGCCGTAATCTGTAACTATTTTTACGATTACGTTGTGGCTTTCTGTGTGGGCTTCTGGGGCTATTCTAAAGGGTTCCTTATAACGTAGGGTTACAGGGAAAACTTCAATTTGTTGGATGCCCATGTGGTAAACACCTAACTGCAAGTTATAGGGTTTAATGGAAAAGCTTTACTGTAACTCTTCAGTGGTTACTCTTTTGCGTCTTCTTAATCCTTTAAACCTTAGCTTTGCAGTTAGAATTTTCTCTGTTGCAAACAAACGTGATGCAACATACATGATAATAATGGTGAATGCCGCCACATAAACAACGCCTAATGCAGCGGTTAAATTGTCGCCCATGGTGACGGCTTTGGCGGCTATTATTGGATGGCTGAAGGGTATTGCGTAAATAAAGATTCTTAGTGCAATGGGTAAAGCGTTAACATCTAAGTACATTAGAAGTAGGGATGGTATGAATATTAGGGGGTAGATGTTGCCAACTATGGCTTGGGCGCCTCGCACGTCTTCTGCAAAAGCGGAAATTATAACGGCTAATGCTAAGGCTGAAAGTAAAGTGACAAACAATGACAAGCCCAAAAGCAGGTAACCAAAAAGTGAAGGAGCAAGCCCCAAAGAGACCAAATCAACATTTGCACCTATTGAAATTGTTGACATAAACGAGCTCATGTAATAGTTGAAGCCAGCCATGTAAGCCACAGCGCCGATGGCTGCAACAATTATTGAACCAGACAATTTTCCCATGAGAATTGCGAAACGGTCCATTGGCAGAGTTAACAGTGTTTCCAATGTTTTCTCTTCTTTTTCCATGGCTACGGATGTGGCGGCTATTTGCATTGAATAGCTGAGCAGAATCATTATGGTTATTGGCATGGTTATGGCTTGCGAAAGCATTAAACTGCCAAGCATGCGCGAATCCACATTCTCAACAATTTGCCCCTTAATAATAGCGGATTTTGCTGAAATAACCAAATTTGGAGCCAATTCTCGATTAAACTGTTCAACTAAACCATCAAGGATTGAACTTCCAGCTCCTTCAAACAGTCCAGCACCAGAAAAAACACTGTAAACTCTTATTGTAACGTTTTCTTCTGCGGCAAGGCATTGGCTAAAGGTTTCTGGGATTTCAATTATTTCTGTGGCGTTATATTCTGTTAATAGGGGCACTGCATCCTCTATTTTTGAGACGTTGACCGTGAAAACTTTCATTGAAGCCTTAAGATACTCCATAAATCGGGTGGAGTTTTCCCCACCGTCACGGTTGATTATAAGCACTGTAATTTTTGTGGCTGTTTCTTGTGCTGCTTGCATCGAGAAATTCAGGATGGCGCCTAAAATAGGAAACATTATTAATGGAACTATCACCATGGCTAAGAGGATTTTTGGGTCTCTGATTAGTTCCTTAAGCTCTTTTAACAAAAAGTTTCCAAAGCCTTTAAGCAAGTCCAACAACCTTCGCGAAAACTTCTTCCAAGTTTGCGCTTTCGTACTTTTCTTTCAGTTCTTTGGGTTTTCCTTCTGCAACTATCTTGCCCTTATTTAGTAGGGCTACTCTGTCGCAGAGGTGTTCCACTTCGAGCATGTTGTGGCTTGAGAGGAGCACTGTTACGTTATGTTCTTTTACGTAACGCTTTATTATTTCCCTCACGTGATAGGCGTGTAAAACGTCTAATCCGCTTGTTGGCTCGTCTAAAGCTGTGAGTTTAGGCTTTGTCATTAGTGCCCTTGCGACTAAGAGTCGGCGTTTCATTCCTTTACTGTAGGTTTTGGTTTTATCCCTTAATCTTTCACCTAAACCAGTGATTTCAGCCGCTTCCCTAACAATTTCTTGAACTTCACTCTTGTTTTTGGTGTTAAAGTTTGCCATAAACTGCAAATATTCCCATCCTGACAAATTGCGGTAGGCTCCAGCCTCTTCTGGAAGATAGGTTATTATCTTGCGAACTTCATCCGCATCGTGGACAACGTCCAAGTTGAAAACTTTCACGGTGCCTGATGTGGGCAAAAGCAAGGTGGATACAATGCGTAGGGCTGTTGTTTTTCCAGCCCCATTTGGACCGATAAGCCCGAAAATTTCTCCTCGTTTAACGTTGAATGTTAATCCGTCTAATGCGTGAATGGCGCCGAAAACTTTAACGACTTCTTTTGCTTCAACTGCAAAACTCAATTATGGACACCGAAGGCTTAACAATTGATAAGCCGTTTTTAAAATTTGTGCTCCGAAATCTGGATTTGCTCAGCAATTTGCATGTTATAAACTAAAATTTAGAAAATTATGGTTTAACAAGAAGGGCATTTTAGTTTAGACTAATATCTCCTTCTTTGACTTCTTCTTTTTGACCAGCATTCTCGGCAGTAAACTGGCCTCTTTGGGTCAGGTTTGAAGGGGACTTCACATTCCTTTCCACAATCAGCACAAACTGCCTTATGCATTTCTCTTCCCGACATTAACTATTTCATCTCCTTAACGGTTTATGTGCAAAAACAAGTTTGCACAATGGAACTAGTTTCACGACATTGTCTCTTATAAAACTTTACCTTCAAAACAAGGACTTCTTCTTATGAGGCATTATTAGAACTCGTAGAGGTTTCCAACGCTGTTCCAGACGAAGGCTTTTGGCATGGCTTGGGCTATGGCTTGAATACCTCTCCAACCAGTGCAGTGGGATGGCGCTATCAAATATGGCTTTATACTTTTCAAATTCTCAACTGTTTGGCTTATTCTTGGTTCATATTCCTTTCCAGCCAGGTGGAAGCCGCCTATAACAACGTGAACCTTTTTAACGCCAGTTACGTGCT
>JASEJA010000065.1 GCA_030017755.1 Candidatus Bathyarchaeota archaeon | reverse complement strand
ATTTAGATTGAAAAGCATATAAGGATAAAGTGTTCTTAACTTTTAAACCCTTATTCCGCTAATTGCCCTTTACAGGGCTGGAGGCTGGGTCTTTGTCTGTTCCACATCGTGTGCGGGGAGTTAGGATACTCAAGGCTGTTTCTTCACCCCTTAGGCTGCAGATTTTGAATTTGCTTTTTGATAAGGGTCCCCTTTCCTATACTGAGTTAATGGGTTCTTTGAAGATGAATCCTACTAGAGATGCTGGAAGGTTTGCTTATCACTTGAAGTTTTTGTTGAAGGCGGATTTAATTGAGGCGGATGTGGAAGCAAAAAAGTACCGTTTATCCGATTTAGGCGAGATAGTTCTCGAAGTTGCGGAACGAATTGAAAAGAAAGCCTTTAAGCCAAAGGGGAGGCTCGTCCGCACTTCCAAATTAACGCTTGAGGAATTTGATGTCAGCAAAATAGCAAATTCGCTTATAAGAGAGACAAAGATGCCCGCCGATCTGGCGCAAAAAGTTGCTAAAGAAGCAGAAAAGCGACTGGTTAAGTCAAAAACGAAATATTTAACGGCTCCCCTTGTTAGGGAGGTTGTAAACGCAATTTTGATTGAAAAAGGCTTAGAGGATTATCGCCACAAGCTTACAAGGTTGGGACTTCCAGTTTACGATGTGGCAGCCCTTGTGAATCTAAAGAGTAAAACTCCTCAATGGCCAATATACATTCATGAGACAGCTGGGGAAATTGTTTTGAAAGAGTTTACGCTTTTGAACGTTTTTCCAAGGGATATTGCGGATGCCCACTTGTCTGGTTCGTTGCATATTAGCGGGCTGGGTTCTTGGATTTTGAAGCCAAGCGAAATAATTCATGATTTGCGGTTTTTCTTCCAAAATGGTTTAAAATTAGAAAAAATAAATGTTTCTCAGTCTTCTTTTCCTCCTCCTAAAAATTTTGAATCCGCTCTGTTCATTATTTTTAATGTTCTTTTGCATTCCTCTAAGGAAATATGCGAAACGCAGTTTCTTGAGTATTTTAATGTTTTTCTAGCTCCCTTTGTAAAAGGCTTAAGCGTTTCAGAGGTTAAAGAGGCTCTGCGCTTATTCATCCTTAACATAAATCAGCATGTTAACGCTTCCATAAGCTTGGAGCCTACAATCCCAGACTTTATTGCAGATAAACCAGCGGTGGGAATTTCTGGAAAATTGGATGGCAACTACCGAGACTTTTGCGAAGAAAGCCAAAGTTTGGCTTCTCTTTTCTTGGACGTATTCATTGAAGAAAGCACGCCTAAACCCTTACTTAATCCAAAAATTGTTGTGAAAGTGCGTCCAGAAACATTTAAAGATGAGAAGGCTAAGGCTATACTTTTTAAGGCGCATCAACTGGCTTCAGAAAAGGGCATACCCTACTTCGCCAACCTCTTAAAAGAGGGTGAAAGCCAAAATGTTTTCTCCGCCTCCGGATTTAAGCTTATGATGGATTTGAATAGAGACTGGGAAGTTGACACTTTACGCACAGGCAACTTGTCGCATGTAACTCTCAATTTGCCGCGGATTGCCTATGAGTGTGAGAAGGATAAGGCGAAATTCTTTCAGTTATTAAAAGAGAGGCTTGATATAGCGTCTCGGGCTCTAGAAATCAAATATAGAGCTATTAAGCAGCATGGTAGAGGTTTGCTTCCATTTCTCATGCAAGATGTTAATGGTGACCAATATTTTAGAAATGAGAATGGTTCTTGCATAATAAATTTGGCTGGACTAAAGGAAACTGTTGAAGCATTTTGCAAGACACGCGTTTGCGAAGGCGAAAAAACATTGGAGTTCACTCGAGAAATTATGCAGAACATTTTCGATTATACACATAAAATTGGTAGGAGATGTGGAAAACGTCTTTTTACAGCAAAATTACCCGACTTTGAAGCCTCTGAAAGATTAGCAAAGCTGGACATAGAAAGATTTGGTGTGGCAAAAGTTCGGTTTTTGGGAACAAGGGAAAAACCATACTATTCAACAATCAGTAAACTAACTTTTCATGACGGAAAAGTTAGTCCAGAATTTATAAATTTTGAACAGGAAATGAAAAAGCTATGTTCAGGTGGAAGCTTGACGGTGGTAGAACTTGGAGAAGCTGGACATAAGCCAGAAGAACTTATCTCCCTAACTCAACAACTTTTTGATGACTATAACATCGAGTTTTTCACTTACGACCGTAAGTTGACTTATTGTATTAACTGCAAAATAAGCTGGTTTGGCATTTTGCATAAATGTCCATTCTGTGGAGCAATAGACACCTTAACTATTTTTGATCGATTTGCGTTTGTATAAATTGAAATGCTATTTCACGGCGCCTAATATTAAGGCTAAGAGTGCCATTCTAACGACGATGCCGTTCCAAACTTGTTGGAAGTAACGGGCATATGGGGTGTTATCTACTTCGGCGGCTATTTCGTCAACCCTTGGAAGGGGATGGAGAACTATTAAATCCTTTTTTGCTTCTTTTAGGGTTGTCAAATCAATTTTGTAGGAACCTTTGACCTTTGCGTATTCAGCTGGGTCTGGGAAACGTTCCTTCTGTATTCTCGTAACATAAAGAACATCTATTATTGGGATTATTTCTTCCAAGCTTGTTTTTTCCGTTACTGTTATTTTCTCTTTTATTGTTTGGAGAACTTCCTTCCGCATTTTTAACGATTCTGGCGATACTAGATATAGTTCTATGTTGAAAAGGGAGAAAGCATAAGCCAGTGAGTGAACGGTTCTTCCATATCGTAAATCGCCTACCAAAGCTATTTTTAATCCGTTAATTTTTCCCTTCTCTTTCATTATTGTGTATAAGTCTAAGAGCGCTTGGGTTGGGTGTTCTTCTGCTCCGCTTCCCCCATTAATTATGGGTATTTTTGCAAATTCTGCGGCAAGCCTTGCCGCTCCTTCGAGTGGATGTCTTACGACTATTACGTCTGCGTAGTTTTCTACCGTGCGTACTGTGTCGGCAAGGTTTTCACCCTTTTTAATTGAGGCTATTTCTGCTTCTGCAAAGCCTATGGTGGAGCCGCCTAGTTTTTGCATGGCTGTTTCGAAGCTTAGGCGTGTGCGTGTGCTTGGTTCAAAAAATAATGTTGCTAGAATTTTGCCCTTTAGCATTTCTGAACCCCTTTTTGCTAGGGGGTCCATGGTTTTTGCAATGTTTAAAATATAATTTATTTCTTCACGGGAAAAATCCTTGATTGATATTATGTCTCTGCCTTCAAACTCCACGCTTACACCCAAAACAAATCTAAGAAACTAATAAATAACTTTTATCAGCGATTGCTAAGTGGTTAAAATCTTTTATGCTCGTTTAGATTATAGCCTCTTTAAAGGGAGATGATTGCGCATGAGTGAGACCGTGTTGCATGTTTCAAAAATTAAGGATGGCACCGTTATCGATCACATAACTGGCGGTCACGCCTTAGATGTTGCCAGAATTTTGGGAATAACTGGACGAGAAAAAGGCATTATTACAATTGCGATTAATGTGCCGAGTAAACGTTTTAAAGTGAAGGACATCGTTAAAATTGAAGGTAGGGAGTTAAACCCCCAAGAAGTGCATAAAATTGCCTTGTTGGCCCCCCATGCCACAATTAACATTATCCGCGATTACAAGGTAATAGCTAAACAAAGGGTTCAGCTGCCAAAGGTTATTGAGGACATTATCCAGTGTACCAATCCAGCGTGTATAAGCAACAGTAATGAACCTGTGCAAGCTAAATTTTATGTTGAAAGTGAAGACCCTTTGGTTTTGAAGTGTCATTATTGTGGGTATATTATGGAGAAGAGGGATGTTCTTCAACAGTTTTAGTGTTTAGTTTTGGAATTTTAATAAACTTATATCGTAAGAGAGAATACTTTCTTACATACGTAGACTAAAAGATATATCGTATCTATGTAGAACACAAAACATGTGATAAAAATGTTGAAAATAGAAATATTTACATTTGCCTTTGGAAATTTTGTAATTTATGCAACATGGTATTTCATCAGCAAACATTACGCCCCCTAACCCCATACGAGGTAAGAATATTATGGAAAATTCCAAACAAAACATTGGATGTAATGAACGAAAGTGGCAAATAATAAAAACGCGAAGGCAAAATAGCGGGGCTTCAAATATGAATGCGGATATAAACATTGAGAAGCGTCAAATAGTAGCAAGTTTTAATAAGTTAAGTTGGAGCCCTAAATAAACACGAATATGAAGCACAAGCTTTCAGAAGCGCCGCCGGTAGGACTTGAACCTACGACCGACTGGTTAACAGCCAGCCGCTCTACCGAACTGAGCTACGGCGGCTCTTTCTATTGCTTTACGAGTTTTGTGTGATATTTAAGTTTAGTTATTGATAGTTTTCTATTGGTATTCCAGCTTTTTGGGCTCTGTTCTTAACTATTTTTACGAAACCTCTGTAAAAGGTGTGGAGTATGCGGGCGTACCATTTGCCGGCAAACGCTAAGTCTATCAGGTTTTCTATCCAGTAAAAGTCATGTTTTAGGCATGTTATTAACAATTCTTTGTGTAGTTTGGTCATTTGAGCGCCTTTAAACCATTCTCTATCTTTCAACCTGCCCAAAGGAACAAAAAATAATGGCACGATTAGGCTTCTAACATCTTTTAGGTCTTCTACCAATTCTATTGTCTTTATTAGGTCTTCTTCTGTCTCTTCTAGCATCCCAACAATTAATGTGCAGGCTGGAATCAGTTTGTTATCATGCATTAAACCCATGCTTGTGCGGACAACTTCTGGCCACTGTTGAGGCTTAAAGGGATGAGCTTTTGCTGGCATTATTTTTTCGGCAAGTTTCGGCGAGCCCGTTTCTATTCCAATTTCTGTGCCCCACCAAGGCTGTTTTTGAAGTATGAGTTGGGCAATCTGCGAGAAAAGTTTCGGTTTTGAAGCTATAGCAGCCAAGGAACAGTGACTCCAGCTTATTCCCCCACACTTTTTTAAAACCAACTCATGAAGTTTTATAAGTTTTTCATCATTTGGTAGTGTGTTGTTTGAGCCGTAAAGCATAACATCTTCCGCATGGAGGCAAGCCCAGCTAACATTTCCAAAGCTCATGTTCACATCGATTTCTCGCAGTATTCTCTCATAAGGATACCATCTTAAGGTTTTTAATGTTACACTGCAGAATTCGCATCCTCTACAACATCCACGCCCAATTTCCACTAACCCATCAATGGAAGGGTTCACAATTTCTGGAATCTCGTTTAAGGCTGGCACTTCTTTAACGCTAACCTCATAATATTTTGGAAGTTCTTCGCCGTTAAGGGCTGCGTGTATGATTTTTCCAATAACTTTTTCAGCTTCTCCCTCAATTATGCAGTTTATCCCATACTCTTCAACAAACTTTGGTCT
>JASEJA010000064.1 GCA_030017755.1 Candidatus Bathyarchaeota archaeon | reverse complement strand
TTTCAGGCTCTTCCATGTATTGGGGGCTGTAAGCCTCGAGGCTGACGATTTTTTCAGGCAGCAAGACAGGGTCTTTCAGTGTTGGAGCCTTATCCTGGTAGCCTATGACGATTATGCTCCAGCCATAAGCCCTCTCAAAAACAGCAGCCTGAGTGAAAACATCCTTAGCGTTAAGCAGAAGCAGCACCTTCTGAACCGCCTCATTAAATTTTTTCTTGTCAACGTCTTCCTCAAGAGGTTCAACCTCAAACCAGTTGTCAAAAATGTCGTGGGCCACAGCGAAAACGATGCGGTGGGCTATGGGTATGCGCCTCAAAGCTTCAGTTATTTTCTCATTCGTTATGGGCTGTCCAAATTCAGAGGCAAAACCTGTATAACCGCGTTGAATCTCAGCTTGCGTGCGGGGTGCCGAAGCAACAGCAAACCTTTTCAAAACTTTCTGCAAGGCAACGCCAAAATTAACCATGATGTTCACTCCTTTTTGGCTTCCCGCAGAACTTGGCGGACTACATCTTGAACGCTGCTGGCCTTACGCCTCTTCTGCTCTTTCAAAAGCCACTCGTAAAGCTCGGAATCAACGCTCTGCTGGAATATGGGCAAGCATTCAACACCAACAACTAAAATAAAGCCTAAAAATAAAAGAAATTCTGAAACAAAGCTTTAATTAAACTCTAATTTAAGAAATCGTCAAGAAAGCTTGGGCAGAGCGAAAGTGAAACCCTACGTGGCTTTTCTGGAGTACGCAAAGGCATAAGCCTCATAACAGAAAATTCCACGGAAAAATTTAGGGAAGTTAGGATTTTGTTTTTCTCTTTTTCTTCAGGAGGACTGTGGCAGGCAAAGTGGTTAGCATTAGCAGTGGCAGAGTTCTCAAAACGACTAAACCAGGTCGGAGAACTGTTGCATTTATCAGAATGTTTTCTCAAAGTGATGTTTGTGGATCTGAAATCTGACGCTCGCTACGACATGAGGAAAGGGTCAAACTCAATTTTTCTTAACTTGGCCAGATTTAAGACTAATCAGAACCTGTTTTTTGGTTGTTCTCAGTTTCTAGAGAACTCGCATATATTAGGGCACACCGACTTGGCTATCGTTTCATTAATAGCTAAGAGACATCTTGACATTTGCGCTAACCAATTTTCAAACCTCAAAAGCGCTAATGCATCTTAACGATAAAACTTTAAGGAATTATCACTCCGATGAAAAAATCTATGGCTTTAGCGATTAAATAATATTTTCTGATAGAAAAATTTAAAAATAATAAAATATGATAATCAAGCTAAGGAGAAATGAACAGGTGCCGACGATTTTTATTGATGAAGAAAGTAAAAAGTTCTTAGAGAGTTTAAGGAGAAAAATCCCCGCAGAAAAAGTTCCAACCTTAAAAAGTACAGCGGAACTTGTTCTCCGATTCCTAAAGTTGAGGGAGAAAGAATTTGTTGAATGGGCAAAAGAATCTACCAAAGCTTGAAAGCATTCAATTCAATATGCCTCACCTACGCTACTACATGAGATCAGTACGTGGAGCTTCTTCTCTCTTTCGAAAAGTATTAAATATGTTGTCTAAGAATAATGGGAGCGCAGAGAGGAAAACAAAATGAGTGAAAAATCTGTTCAAGATAAGACCATTGATAAAAACGAACTAAAAAGGATGCTGGATGAGGCGTTACCCGTTTCAATCAGGTCTATTATTGTAGAGCTCGAAAACGACCCCTTATTACAAAATATGGGAGAATATTTGATACAAGTGCCGATGAGAGAGAAGGTTGATAAGGTTAAATTGATTACAGATGTATGTGAGCGAACCAAACAGGATTTCTTCAGAGTAAAGAATGCTTTAAAAAAAATGGAAGAAAAAGGTTTCGTGTATGTTGAAGAGGGGAGTTCATCAAACTACTATTTATCCCCAGTATTTGGTGATGCCCTTGAGTTGAAAAGAAAGATTGACGAAGAACTAAATCCTCTACTTAAAGAAATTAGGGAAGACCCTGATTTAGGTAAAGTAAAAGACATAGAAAAACGTATCAAAGATGTCATCTATTCTACTTTGTTTCCCCCTTAACTTTCCGAAATAATTCAGAGTGGATTCGAGATGACTAATGCTGCCTTCTTCGGTATCGCTGATAAATTAATCGAAAAATTTTCTGAAGAATTCGCGAAGAAATTCGGTGCTGAAGTTTATGAATTAGCGAAAAAGAAAAGATTTTTCGATCGGTTAATAGATACGGTAAAAAAATTTTTTCTCCTTTTCTATCAGCGAAGGACATTATTCATCATTGGTGCTGGTGAGATAGCAACTGAAATTTCAATAGCTGCTATCAACAAAGGATGGAGAGTCGTAGCCGTTGGAAGGGAGGCTGAATATTCGCCTTTAGATGAGAAAGCGCCAATCTCCGTGAAAAATATTCCATATTATAGACACGTTAGAATTAAAGAAAAACAAGGCTTGTACTTTGAAAGATGGCCAAGTAAAGAGAAAAGTTTTCAATGGGCAGTTCGAGAAAAATTAGACACGGACACGCTATGTGACATGATAACATATGTAAAACCAGATGTAGTTTTGCTTGAGGATATGTTCCTCTTACCAGACAAATGGATAAATCTCTACCAAAAAGTTCTAGAAACATTTAGTGCAAAAGGTATACAAAATAAGGTTTTGTTTTTGCCACCAGTATTGGAGTTTAGAGATAAAAAATATAGTGTCAGTGACATTTTAATGAGCAAAAAGCACCAAAAAGAGTTTTTGGCGTCGATTAGATTTGCAGAGCACTTGTTGGGAACGCCTAATGACGTTATTGAGGTAGACATTAGAGGCGGAAAGATAAAGTCGGATGGGACTAGTAAAATTGCGAGCGCTCTACAGAAAAGCAAGAAAATTATTCTAAAATGGGATACCATTTCCTCTGGTCATGGTCAGATTGTAATCGAAGATCTATCGCAACTGACGCCAGATATAATTCAACAATCAATTAAATACTCCCAGCGTAGAGTGAGGAATACATACTATGTCATTGATAAGTACTTGGATAATAAAAAGGAAGCTATCGTTATTGTTGCTAAAACTAAAGAAGGATTAAAAATTTTGGATGGTATTTATTATGAAAAATATGATGTGGAGAAGATTAAGGAACAAAGGTATAAATTCCTTTCACGTCTGAAACGTTCTGAAACAATGAAGGGAGACCCGACACTCTGGGATTATCTGAACAAAATTGCCATCAAGATAAGCGAAATGCTGCCAATTCCATTTGTTTATGTGGAATTTTTGTTAGACGTCACAGAAAAGCTAAGCGTTCCTAAAATATATATTAACGAGGTTTCATATAGACCGGATGATGCGGGATTTGTAACATTACTGTCCCATGACGAAAGCCAGTTTTCCATTTTTATGGATAGCCTAGAATGGTGGTTAGCTGGAGCTGGTGGATTTAATTCTGCCATGAAAAAGACCATTCGTTATGAAGAGGGTATTGCTTGCGTCACA
The DNA here is from genome assembly GCA_030017755.1 of Candidatus Bathyarchaeota archaeon. Taxonomy (GTDB): domain Archaea; phylum Thermoproteota; class Bathyarchaeia; order Bathyarchaeales; family Bathycorpusculaceae; genus JASEJA01. The sequence continues at coordinate 1,912 of JASEJA010000064.1, read as the reverse complement.
ATATGCCCTAAAGAGAAGATAGACCGATGGCCTAGAGAGAACATAGGCTATCCAATGCTTAAAGGTCCACGTGCCAAGCATTTTATCATTAATTTTTACGAAAAGTTTGTTCTTGAAAGAGACGGGACTGTTGATTATGGTAGAATTGTGGGTTTTATATGGCATCATAAAGAGACGGATCCTATGATAATTCTAAATGAGTTTAAAGAGGCCCTTGACCTCGGAGAACTTTTTAGAATAGTATATGAATTCCTAGAAGAACAATCAAAGGGCGATTAGAATGATTATATCTGATTGGGAAGGCCCCTGGGTAATAGCAGATCACGCCTTCGAAGTCACAAAAAGAGGAGTACCGAACGGTGAAAAACTTTTCAGCGTACTAAGCGAATATGACGATTATCTTGCGTATGTTAGGAAAAAACCTAACTATGAACCAGGAGACACTTTGGCTCTTATTGCACCATTTTTAATAGCATACAATTTAGATAGCAATTTTCTAATCCAAGTGGCAAAGGATAATGCCAACTTCATAAAGGGGGCATTAGAAGCAATAAAAATCCTAGAAAAATCTGGCTGTGCGATTAAGATAATCAGCACAAGTTACTGCCAATACGTTCATTACACAACAGCAAGTGCTCGCATTCCTCGGAGAAACGTAAAATGCACTGTTTTTAAGATAGACAAATATATAAAAACGGTAAGTGACAAAGACAAAAGTTTTGCAAGACAAAAAGTCAAAAAGATTATCAGTTATCCTAAATTAGGCATATCTGCTACTGTAAAAGAGGAGGAATTAAGCGATACGGCCAAAAGAGCGATACAAGAACTCAATGAATTCTTCTGGGAAGAACTAACCCAAATGACCTTCAAAGAAGTCTTGGGAAATGTTAAACCTTTGGGAGGTTATCGAAAATATCAGGCGGTTATGGATTTCTTAAATGAGGAAAACGAAGAATTATGGAACAGTGTGGTTATCGGCGATAGTATCACTGACTGGGTTATGTTAAAAAAAACTAAGGAAGCTGGAGGTTTAGCGGTTTCGTTCAATGGAAACGAATATGCTATCAGAAACTCCAATCTTGCCGTGATTTCAGATACTTGCCTAATCGTCCCTCTCATAGTCGATCTTTTCAGAAAAAAAGGGCTATCGGGAGTGAGAGAATTGACCGAGAATTGGAGTTACCAGCGCGTTAAAAATGCCGCAGATGCAGGTTGGATTGATTGGTCTTTGTTAGAAGCCCTTACGACATACTATGGTAAAAGTTTACAAAATGATTTTCCAAGCGCTCTATGGATAACGGAAGAAAATCTGGAGGAGATTATCATAAAAAGCATGGAAATGAGAAAGAGGGTCAGAGGCGTCACCGTAGGCTCCTTGGGGTAGTTCCTCTGATTAGCTTTAAGTAAATGCTTTTGAAACGCTTTACTAGCAAATTGACGTTCAGATCTTCCCCCACCCAATAGAAATCACTTTTTCTCTGGCTTGCGTGTCTTGATGACTTTTCTTAACAACATTTCTACTACGAGGCTGATGGCTGGCTGCACGTTGTCTTCTGTTTCAGCTTTCTCTTGGTTGCACGATCTTTTGTGTCAGTCTAATTTGCTATTAATTTGTATTAACACTAATGCCTGCATGCTAGGTCCATGCTCTGGAACCTGCGCACTAACCCTCAAAGGAAGGGGGCTTGAAATTATGAGTGCTTATAGAAAAGCTTTGAGGGAGGAAAAAAGAGAAATCGAACCATCTTTGAGGTTGCGCGTTGGCGGCTGACTATTTGACTCTGGCTTAAACTTTAACATTTCTGTTATTATCTGATAACAGAATACCAAAAAAGGGAAGGTGATGACGAAAGGTCTAAAGGTTGAAAATCTTACCAATTATGGGGATACAAAATATGAAAAAGCTAATCAA
>JASEJA010000063.1 GCA_030017755.1 Candidatus Bathyarchaeota archaeon | reverse complement strand
AGAGGAAAAGAAGAAAGAGGAATAGAAAAGTGGGCCGGGAGAGATTTGAACTCTCGACCTTTCGGTATCTGCTCCCCCTTATCAGCCGAACGCTCCAGCCAAGCTGAGCTACCGGCCCAACAACAAAATATTAACCACAACCATTTTTAAGGGTTTTCGGAAGTCTTTTAATTACTTATATGCTATTGTCTTTTCCAGAAGGGCCCGTAGCCCAGCACGGATTAAGGCGTCGGCCTTCGGAGCCGGAGAACGTGGGTTCAAATCCCACCGGGCCCGCCAAAAACGAGGTTCTTAGTTTCAAATTCGAACGTTATCCCGCTTTGAGTGAGCCATATAACGTCAATATCTTTGACTTTGCCTATTGCATCCTTAGAAACTGGTATTATACGAGCCTTTTTCTCCATTTGGGTAGGTCCACATACACTTTAAAGACCATCCTTTCGCCTATTGTGGCAATTTTCCAAACGTCTGCAGAGTCGCTATAGCCTCGACTTTCCCAATATCCCAGTTCTTTCTTTGAAGTGAATTTTATTCTTGTGAGCCACATGGCACTTTTGTATCCATATTTGTCAGGGACAACTAATCGCAATGGGGCGCCTAAACTTTCTTCAAGGAATTTTCCGTCAAGTTTGTAGGCTAAGAGAACATTGTCTTTTAATAGTTCTTCTAATGTTAGGGATGTTGTGTATCCATCTGCGCATTGGAAGGAAACAAACTTTGCATTTTCCTTTGGTTTAGCTAAATCTACTATGTTTTTAAACGAATTCCTTCCCATCTGCAGCCTAAAACGCTTCATCCCTCGACACAGTGGAAATCGCTTATTGATTCAACTTTTGGAAGTTTTTGAAGATCATCCCAACTCAGCCTTAAAGATTGTGCAACCTCTTCTTCCACAACTAAAGCCCAGCTTTTCAAGTCGATTTTTGGAACTGGGACACCTATGGTTGGGCGGTCCCTTCCCCATCTTAAATGCTGTTTGATTGGTTTCTGGCCTGGGGGCAAATCCTTATTTGTATGTTTTTCTGATGGCATGATGATTCAATAAGATTGATGAAATGCTAATAATAAGGCTTGCTCACCGTGAATATAAGAGCCATGAGCCGTCACAGGAGGCAGTATGTAAATGGCTTAAGCCTTCTCTACATGTTCCAAATTTTATACTATATCTTTTAGCCATTAAGCGCATCTTTTCCATTATTTTAAGCCGCAAATTTTTTGGCAAATAGGTGTATCTTCCAATTCTCTCTCCCTTCTCAAAATATAATGGTTTTATTTTTTCCGCTGTCTTTGGTAATGCCATGCTGAGTCTTTGCCAATTGTCTGGTTTAACCTTGTAGGTTGAAACTGTTATGTGTTTTATGCCTATTGAAGCAAGTGTCTTGATGAGGTTTTCTTGGTTGTCGTTTACGAAGGGAATTATTGGGTCTATGCGAACGGAAGTTGGCATGTCTGCATTAACTAAAATTTCAGCAGTTTTTAATCGTTCCGACGATGAAGGAGCATGCGGTTCAATGACCTTTGCAAGTTCATCATCAATGGTGGTTATGGTTAAAGAAACCATTGAAGGCTTCTTTCTTAAAAGGTCAACATCTCTTAGAACAATTTTGGATTTTGTAATGATTTGAAGCTTGCAGTTGTGCCGAGTTAGGATTTCCAAGCATTTTCGTGTTAAACCCATTTTAGCTTCTAAGTTTGGATATGGATCTGAAGAGTTGGCTATAGAAATCAATTCACCCTTAAGTTTTATCGCTTCCCTTTCCAATTTTGGAATCAAATCCTTTTTAGGTCGGCAGAAGAAAAATTTTGGAATGTAACTTGACGCATAACAGTAAACGCATGAGTGGTCACAACCAGTATAAGGGTTAAAAGTCAATTTAGATGGGCAAGTGCAAAGCTTTGAACGCCAAGGATCAAACTGCGAAATTAAACCCACTAAACTTCACTGTACTATTATGAAGATATAAGGTTAACAAAAATTATTCGCTTAATTCTATAATCACTAATTAGGATACTAATGAGGCTCTCTCATGTAAGTTTGCCACGTAATGCCCATTTTGGAACCTTTGCATTTGAGACGGAATCCGCTTTTGAGTTGTATGGTTTAATATCCACTATAGGTGAACCTTTAAAAGCGTCAAGTCCCTTCACTGTCAATTTGCATTCTTCAACTTTTAAAAGTTCCACTACACATAGGCCTATTGGATTGGGGCGGGAAGGACTTCGGCAAGCAAAAACGCCTGTTTCAATTTTTACTACATGTTTTCTTGGGAAGACTAGTAGGGTTTGTCTGTTTTCTTTGTTGTCTCGCAAGTGAATCCAGTAGAGAATGATTAGGTGGGAATAGTTTTCTATGCCCTTTAATCCAGCACAGAATTCTGGAAAAATGCATATTTTGGCTTCTTGTTCTCCTTCTTTGTCCACCACTCCGATAAATTTTAGTTCCGTCTTTCTTTTCATGTTTTGGCATCTCTGCTTTTTAGAAATTCCTCCACCTTTTTTACGATTTCCATGAAGGCTTTTGATGCGGGTGAATCTGGATACTTAACTATGAAGGGTGTTCCCTTATCAAAGGCCTCGCTGATTTTCTGGTCTATTGGGATGCTTCCGAGAGATTGTATGCCCAATTCTTCAGCTATTTTCTTTCCTCCTCCAGACTGGAAGATGTCGACTTTGGCGCCGCAGTTTGGACAGACGAATCCGCTCATGTTTTCTATAATGCCTATTATGGGCATTCCAAGTCTTCTTGCGAAAGTGACAGCTTTCTTAACGACTATTTGCGAAACTTCGGAGGGAATGGTCACTATTATTACGCCGTCCATGTCTGGCAAAAGCTGAGCGATGCTTAGTGGTTCGTCGCCTGTTCCTGGCGGCAAGTCGATGAGTAAAATGTCTAAGTCTCCCAAACAATATCTGACAGGAACTGTCGTATGGCAGTCATTTTTAAAGGTCCACGCCAAATCACTGGAGCGTTTTCGTCTGGAAGTAGAAAATCTATGGAAACCACCTTTATTCCTAAAAGACCTAAGGCTGGGAAAACTTCTGTAGACTTGACTTGGAGTCTCTGACCTGACAAACCCAAAATCTTCGGATCGCTTGGTCCATGAATATCCGCGTCCAAAATGCCAATGTAGTTGACGTGTCCGTGCATGGCGAAAGCCACTGCAAGGTTAACGGTTATTGTGCTTTTGCCAACGCCTCCTTTTCCACTTATCACCGCAATTTTATGTTTCACTCTACTCATTCTAGTCTTCAACTTCTCCTGCTGTTCCAAAAGTTGTTTTTTCCATTCATCAACTGTTTGCCTATCACTTGCCATGATCTTAATGCTCCATGGGGGTTCGATGCATGCGTAACTAATAGAGTTTTTGTTCTGTAAATGAAAATTAAAATGTGGATTTTCAATATTGTTTTCAAATTCATAAGTGTTTTAATATTTACGAGTATAGGTATTTGATTGCAGGGTGAAGTTGTCTTGAGTGAACAAATCCTTCAAGCTTGCAAAGAATTAATCGACGACGCAAAAATGGGTTGCGCCGACCTAGTTTTTAAAGAGATTTGTCTTGAAATTTTGTCAAGGGCACGTTCAGTGTTAACCGAAAAACAGTTTAAACAATTGGTTGCCCACGCAGCAAAAAGAATGAAGGAAAAAGTTCCTTTTGAAATACAGCAAGAATTAATGGCTCACAGGTGAAAGCGTAAAAGCTAATGTCACTATAATATTTAAAACTTGAAACAACATTAAATCCAAGGCAATTTTCACTCTGCGCCGATTTTTTAATAAGAATCGCTCACTTAAGTTTATAGCCGATTTTTCGTAGGAATTCTTTCCTCATCCTTATATCCTCTTCCTTCTCTATTCCTTTGCTTTTCAACCCATCAATAACACCCACAACTCCTCTGCCACTTTCAGTTTCCACAATTATAATTTCTAAGGGGTTTGCAGTAGCTGCGTAAATTGCGCAAACTTCTGGGACATTTTTGATTTTGTCTAAGAGGTTTATTGGATATGCATTTTTTATGAAAATTATGAAACTGTGACCGCAAGCAATTTCAAAGGCTTTTTCCGCAGCCAATCTCCTCAGTTCATCATCATTCCCCTCATGCCTCACAAGACACGGTCCAGAACTTTCACAGAAACCAATTCCAAATTTTATGTTTGGAACGGCATTCACCAAAGCCTCGTAAAGGTCTTCAACAGTTTTTATGAAGTGAGCCATGCCGAAGATTACGTTGCAACTTTCTGGCACTTCGATTCTTACTGTTTTAAATTCAAGCATGAGGAAAGCCCTACTGGACAATTTTAGTCAAACTTGTTTTTAAAATTTAATCACATTTTTCCTACTTGCAACTTTTAGAGCAAACAGTATTGTGCCGAATGCTGTTAAAATTGATGATGCATAAAAAGTGTTCACATGTGCATCATAAGGGTTTAGACCAAAAATTTTAGTTTGAACATCAGCAAGGGGTCCACCCACCAGAAAGCCTGCGGGTCCCCAACTTGGAGCTATCACAGTATTGTATCGACTAAACAGTCTGCCTCTTTTACTTTCAGGTATTATGTCTCCGGCTAGGGCGAATCCAACCGTTTGAATGGTCCAGAAGCCTATTCCGTTTAATCCATATATCAGCGCCATGCCCAAAACATCTGAGGCTAAATGATAAAGGGATGGAGTTATCGTTGCCAAAATTAATCCGATGAAAAGAACGGAGACTCTTCCAATCCTGTCCGCAAGCCATCCAGAAGCTAGGCTTGTTAGCATTCCGCCCAAAGTCCAAGCCGTTAATATTAAGCTCATCTCTGGGTCGCTTGCGTTTAAGCCTTCGGGAAGTTTAATGAAAAGTAGAAAAACTTGGTTTACGCATGCTGTACCAATCACTATTATGAGGAGTGAAATGAGGAACCACTTGTAAATTTGTCCATTGTTGTTTTTTACAGAAATTTCGATTTTTTCGTTTCTTACAGTAGCTTCTTCGGTGTTTAAGGTGATTTTTTCTGTAAGCATTGAAGTAATCCACATTATTGTTGCGCTGCCAACCAACATAGCTATGACTATGTAAAATATTGTTCCTTGACGGAAACCTTCTCCGTTGTTGTAAAGAAAACCTGCAAAGGATATTCCAACCATTCTTCCCAGCGATGCAATAAAGTTAAGTGTGCCAACTATTCCGCCTCGGGTTCTAGCTATTGTTATATCTGTTAGCAACGTAGCCCAACCCACATCAGACATAGACCAGAAGAATTCAAGGAAAGAAAGCCCAACAATCAGCGAAACGCCAGCAGCAAAGTTTGCTTGCATGTTTAGCAAAGACTTGTGAATTAGGAAGACAATTAAGTATGTTGCTGCGGCTATGGATTCGCCATAATTATCAGTTTCGCTCTAAGCCTATAACGGTCAGATATTCTCCCCCACAACAAGTTTTGACCCAAAGCTGAAGAAACCATGTTAAGTGTGCCAAGCAACGTTGTAGAAGTAGCAGTCTGCATAAGATCATAAAGATAATTTATCATGAAAGTGTAAAAGACACCTCTCCTAACAAAACACAAAACTGAAAAAGTCCCAAATTAAAAAACAAGTATTCCCTAGCCTTCCGACTCCTCACATCCAACTCTCCCTTTGAAGGAAAATTTACAAACATTTACAGCTCTAAAGCCTTTTCGTTAACAGAATAAAACACCTAATTAAACAAAACCTAAATATTATGCCAAAAAGAAGCAACTTATAACAATGCATGGGCCGGTAGTTCAGTTTGGTATGAACG
>JASEJA010000062.1 GCA_030017755.1 Candidatus Bathyarchaeota archaeon | reverse complement strand
TTTTGACCAAATTTTTGCCACGAGCCTTAATGGTTGGTTAGCAATTCTGTTTTGGCAGTTACATGTTCACTTTTGGGTTATTACATTTGGTTTTATGTGATAAAAAAGGTTGGTGCTGCCATTGCCAGTTCTTTCTTGTTTGCTGAGCCTTTAATCACCGCCTTATTCGCCGTTGCTTTTGTTGGAGAAGAGTTAAGTTTGTTTGTTGTTGCTGGCGGCTTTCTAATTTTCGTAGGAGTATACTTAGTTACTAAGAGATAAGCGCAGTTGAATAATCCATAAACTCCAAGATTCTTTTGGGACTAAAGACTGAAAAGGTTGAGTTGCGTAAAATTTTACCAATTTTCGGAATCAATCCCACGGCATCTGTTCCAAGCTTGCATGCAACTGCACTCTCAAAAATCCCTAATGGTTCAATGTTTACTGCGTCGCGGTTAACCCTTGCCTTTTTTGAAGCCAACCTCACTTCCCAAAGGGGTGGTCCCAAAATTATTAGTCTGTCTAAAAGTGATTTTGTCCAGTTTTTGTAGTGGGAAATTTGTTTTTCCGAAAGCATGGCTTCTATGTAGCTTTTCTCTTTGTTCACATCCAAAATTTTGACGGTTAGTGGTAGATGTTCACAGAATCCATAAAGTTCAATGAGCTCTTTCAAGGCGATTTTCCTTCCATCAACAAGTTGGGCTTGTAAACACTGTATTGGGATTGCGGCGTCGACTATTTGGGGTGAGGTAATTCCTATATCTACATGGAGTTCGTTTCTACTTTTGCTTAAGGATATTATGCGTCCTTTGACTTCGGAATATTTTTTTAAGGGTTCAAAACTTGTTGGGCAGATTCCTATTTCCTTATCTAAATAATTGAGTGCTACGTTTTCGTCTTCTCCTGAAACATTTATTTGCACCATTCCGCGAGGGGTAATTCCACGGATCTCAGTTTCAACTTTCAATCCTTTGAGAATGGATTTTAAGGATTTGTCAACAAATTTTAGCTTGGATTCGTTGTAGACTCTTGTAAGGAGGATTATGGTAGGCATTTACAGTCGCCAATTAAGGTAAGCATTTCGTTGTGCATTTTTTGTATTCTTGCAATGGCGGATGGGGGTAACTCTTTTGAAAGGTTTTCGATGGTTCTTTCTATAGGCACTCGCCTTGAGCCTTCAACAAGCTTGTCTGCGTATGAAACAATTTTCTCTTCCATGGTTAACGGAATGTATACGTCTTTAGGCCATCCTAATCTCTTCGCTTCCTTTGCCGTTATTCCGCCTCCCACATGCCTCTTTATTATTGAAATGACGGGTTTCGGTAAACCAAGTGTTTGTGCGATTTCAGCTCCTACAACGGCGTGGTGGACGCTATGGGTTTTTGAGCGTCCTATGTCATGTAAAAGGGCTCCTACCTCTACAAGTTCCAAGTTAACATTTAAACCCTTTTCTCTACATGCTTTTGCTATTTCTAAGGCAAGTTCAGCCACGGTTTCGCAATGCTTTATAACGTTTGCAGAACATCCGCTTTTATGAAGAAAATATAACGCCTCTTCTCTTGATGGAAGTTTTTCACTCACCCAATTCCTTCCTTAACTGTTCAATCTTCTTTGATAATACCTGAACAATTTTGGCATTGTCATAATGTACTAAGGGTTTTCCACATGTTGGGCATTTGAAAACTAGTTCCACCGCCTCTTCAAATGGTATTCGTTTGCATCCTGGCGTGTAACAATAATAAAAGTCATGGTTTTTCTCATATTCCAGTCGAATGTTGAGTTTTTCCATTACTCGCCTTTTTTGACTTAATATGAAGCCTTCAAGCTGGTCTGGGTGAAGTTTCCAGTGAAATATGAACCATCCAGTTTTTGGGTCTCGGGTTCTTCTTAGGCTTACGAGGGAATGGTCGTAAAGTTTGTATAGAATTTTGCGAACATTGTTAAGTCTTATTCCTGTTTTGTTGGCTATTTCATCATCCGTTATCTCATCTGAGTTTTTCAGAATCTCGATTAATTTAACCGCCTCTTCTTCGCCTAAAGCTTCAGCGACTTTCATCAAAGTTGCATCATCTATCGTCGATAACATAGCGACCCTTTTGCTCAACTGTCGAACACTGCACCTCTCCTATGTAATATATACTTGTAGACTTTGATTTAAATCTCTTTATGAAATCTGAATCAGAACTAACATTTTTTAACTATTTTCTTCCCTCTTTTCTGAGGGATTATCCTCACTTTAGCATTCTCAAATTCCCTTTTTAGTTCCTCTCCTCCAAATAAACGGTCCAGAAAAACAGCTAAACTTGCACATTCTGAGTGAGGTTGATTTCCAATTGCGATGTTAAAATCAGAAATTTCTTTTGAAAAGAATTCGCTTGGAACCTTTTGACTTCCAACAATAACCAAAATATCTTTTCCCAATTCTTTAATTTTGTTTAGCACGTTGCTTTGAATGTTTTCTCCATAAGCTGTTAAATGTACAACTATTCCGCCTTTTGTTTTCCACTCTTTTACAACGTTTTTCCATGGTTTTCCCATTTCAAAGAGGAAGGGTCCTCCCCAGTTTTTTGTAACTTTTTCAACTGTTTTTCTTATTTTCTCGTCTTCTATGTCGGAGAGTATGACGCCCGAAGCTCCTAGGGCTCTTGCCGTCAACACAACATGCGTTGTAAGCCTAGCATCCCTTTTTGGTCTGTGCCCCCATCGTAGTACTATAACTTTAGGCATACAACTCCCTTGGTTCGTTTTATGATGTGGCATTCTTTTCGAATTTTCCGTCAAATTCTTCTACATGCTTCTTAACTTTTTCTGCGAACCATGGAATCGCCTCAAAGACGACATAGGCATAATTGTCAGCATATTTTATTGTTTGCACATCTGTTCTTTTGAAAAGCCATGATAGGAATGGCATAGTTTCGTTTGTCAATGGAATTGTGAAGGAGGCTTGAACATAGTTTTTTAGCATTTTTAGAATTTTTTGTTTTAGTATGTCGATGTTAGTTTCGTAAAGGGCTGATATTGGAACCGGGTTTGGCGTTTTTTCCTTTAGGCTTTCAAGTTTTTGAGCGGTTTCATTATCCGTTAGTAAGTCAATTTTGTTTAAAGCTGTTATTATTGGAATGCCCGCAGCCCCTATACGTTCTATGGTTTCCAGGCATACGTTTAATTTCTTTTCAATAGTGACTATTGGTTCGCTTATGTCCACAACCAAAAGTATAAGGTCTGAAAAAATGGTTTCTTCGAGGGTTGAGTGGAAAGCCTCTATTAATGTTAAGGGTAAACGGTCTATGAAGCCCACCGTATCCGTTAAAAGAAATTTCTTTTTTGAAATTTCTACAAGCCGGGTTGTCGTAGAAAGGGTTGTGAATAGGGAGGTATCCACTGGAACCTCCTCTTCTGTTAAAGCGTTAAAAAGCGAACTTTTTCCAGCATTGGTGTATCCGGCTAAGGAAATCGATGAAAAGCCAAGTTCTTCTCTCCGTTCACGGTGCAGCTGCCTTTTTCCACGAATTTTCTTCAGCTTTTTGCGAACAGTGTGCACTTGTTTCTTCACTGCCTCGTAATACACGTCAACTTCATAGGCACCGAGACCCATGAATCCAGGTTGTTCCCCCATTTTAGCAAGCCTTACCCTTTCTTTTGCGTGGGCTAACTCATACCCCAATCTTGCTTGTTGAATTTGTAGTTTGGATTCTGTTGTGGTGGCTCTTCTTGTGAAAATTTCGAGGATCAATTGAAAGCGGTCAATTGCTTCTACGCCTGTGACTTTTGCTAGGTTGTAGGCTTGGACTGGTTTTAGTGGATTGTCAAAAATTATTTTTTGGGCGCCCGTTTCCTTAACGAGTTCAGCAAGCTCTTCCACTTTTCCTGCGCCTATCTGATAACGAGCGTCTGGTTCTCGAATTTGCTCTATTTTTCCAACTACGGTGTATCCCGCAGATTCTGCCAAGCTTTTGAGTTCTTCTAGGCTTGCGTTTTCAAAGGATTGTCGTCGTTGGACTAAGATGGCTTTCGTTGGGGCGAATCCTCCTTCTCTTTTTCCTTTTTGTTCAGTTGGATAATGTCTCCTAAGGTTAGTTCACGACTTATTGGTTGCGGAATTTTTGTCGGTAGTGTTTTCTCTTCTGATGGCGGGGCAAGCAGTTTAACTTTTAACACGTGTTCAAGTTTTGTTGCAAGCTTATTGTCTGGTGTCATTTTTCTAGTTTCTATTTTTTTGAGAAGCGAAACTTTTTCATTAATTTTTTTGCCGAGTTCTTCATGGGAAAGCCCAAGTTTTTCTCTTGCTTGCCTTATTTTTATGTGAAAATTTTCTACAAGCTCAAAGCTTGTTTCTACAGCGGTTTCTGGTGTTTTCTTGCTTTTAATTTTTGGCGGAGGTGAAACTATTTTGGTTTTTGTTGTTGCGCTTTTGGGTTTTGGTTCTTCTTCCCAGATTATTGTTCCATGTTTTGAACATTGGCTGCACACTGTTAGTTTTGCACCTTCAATTATCACTTTGAAGGGTTTGCCGAAGATTTTCGCCCCGCAAACTTCGCATCGCAATTGTTGACGCACCTATGTGTTTTTATTTGCTTGGTTATGTTTATAGTTGTCGAATTAAAATAGATGGTTAACGGTGTAAAACTTGGAGGACCCCCTTAAGAGAATTCGGAGCGTTGCGGACTATCAGTTTGGAAAAGGTGTTGGCGTCAAATTTTTTCCTGAAAATGTGAAAATAGAATATTCTAAAAGAACTGGTAGAATCCGTTACGTTTTTTTGGATGGAAAAAGGCTTGCAACCCTACGCCCTACAGATGGCTTATTCTCTCTGAGCATTACTGGTGCAAAAAGGATAGCTGAAACTGCGAATTTTGCAAAATGTTTCGTCACGGTTAAAAATGGCGTTTCCAAGTTTATTGCTGAAGGCGGTGATGTTTTTGCCGCTCATGTGATGAGGGCTAATGATGAAATTCGTCCAAAGGACGAGGTTATAATTGTTAACGAAAGTGGTGAAGTTTTAGCTGTTGGAAGGGCTGTGCTATCGGGTGAGGAAATGAAAGCTTTCAAAAATGGCGTTGCCGTTAAGGTTAGGCGTGGAAGTCTAGAAGAAAGTTAAGTATATGAAGTTTAATAGTAAATATTTGATGGAAGGCGGATGTGATGCATAGACGCATTAGCCCCCGTGAAGCAAGACGTATGATGCAACGCATGGGTCTCAGCATGGACACCATCCCCGAAGTTGAGCAAGTGATAATCAAAACGAGCAGCAAAGAAATCACCATTGAAGAGCCAGAAGTGGCTATCATGGAAATGCAAGGACAAAAAATCTTTCAAGTAACTGGTGGAAAACTCAGCGAAAAAGCCGTAGAACGTAAATTAACAATACCAGAAGAAGATGTGAGGCTTGTTGCAGACCAAACTGGCAAAAGCCCAGAAGAAGCCAGAAAAGCACTAGAAGAATGCCAAGGAGACTTGGCTAAAGCAATTCTATTACTTCAATCAAAAATTTAATGTGCATTAAAATGTCTGATGTTGCAGTTGTAGGTCATTTCGCTATAGACTCCATATTACTTCCTGACAAGCAAATGCCTTACATTATTTTGGGCGGTTCTGCAGCTTATGCTTCACTTGCTATCAGACGCTTGAATGTAAAGGCTTCTGTCTTCTCTAAAGTGGGCGGTGATTTTCCAGAGGCTTATTTGTGGTGGCTTAAAGAAGAAGGCATTGACTTAAACGGTGTAATAAGGGTTAAGGATGCGCAGACAACACGTTTCGAGCTAAAATATGATTATGGATTTTTAAACAGAACTTTGCGCTTGAAGAGTAAGGCGCCATCTATGACTATGGAGGATTTGCCAAAATCTATGAAAAGAAAAGTAATTCACATATCTCCAATAGCAGGCGAAATAACCTACGAAGTGGCTGAAAAATTGAGAAGCTGCGCAGATGTTTTATCCATCGACCCGCAAGGACTTGT
>JASEJA010000005.1:28850-38373 GCA_030017755.1 Candidatus Bathyarchaeota archaeon | reverse complement strand
GAGGGTTGAAAGTGTTGGGCGAAGTTGTCTTTGTTGGACTTGGTTTGCATGACGAGTTGGGGATAAGTTTGCGGGGTTTGGAGGAAGTTAAAACTGCGGAAAGTGTTTTTATAGAGCTTTACACGAGTTTTATGCCAGATTTTTCAATAAAAAAGTTTGAGAAGCTTTGTGGAAAAAAGGTTCAGAAAGTTTCGAGAAGGGAGCTTGAGGAGGAAAATGGAAAAATTATTGTGGAAGCAGCTAAGAAGGGCAAGGCTGTTCTGCTTGTTCCAGGCGACCCACTCATAGCAACAACACATATAGCTTTAAGAATTTATGCTCAAAAGCTTGGAATTAAAACACGATTGGTTCATGGTGCATCCATAATTACTGCTGTGATGGGCTTGTGTGGTTTACACAGTTACAAGTTTGGAAAAAGCGTAACCATACCCTTCCCAAACGAGAATCCTTCCGAAACACCATACGAGGTTATAGCCCAAAACAAGGAGAGTGGACTTCACACTCTTTGCTTACTAGACATAAAAGCCGAAGAGAAACGCTATTTGAAAATTCGTGAAAGTTTAGAGATGCTTCTAAAAATAGAGGAGAAACGGAAAAACAAAGCCGTTACAATGGAAACCCTTGCCGTAGGAGTAGCCAGAGCAGGAAGCACCAACCCCACAGTGAAAGCTGACTTTGTAAAAGAGCTTTTGAATTATGATTTTGGAAAACCACTATACAGCCTTATCTTTCCAGCAAAGCTTCATTTTATAGAAACAGAAACCCTCATACATTTGGCTGGCGCCCCCAAAAAAGTTATGGAGATGATTATGTGAGCTTGGAGGAGCTTGTTTCGAAGTACATAGCTTCTGCAGAACACGTTTTTAATGAAATGCAGATTTCTGAAACTTCAGTTAACCTTGACACTAACAGCGTTAAAAGGGTCGTGGAATTTGCTAAAGCCTATTTGGAAGATGCAAAATATTATATGGATGGAAAGAGATTTGAGGTAAGCTTGGCTTCTGTTGCCTACTGCGAAGGCTTATTAGACGCCTTAAGGCTGTTAGGAGCCGTGAAATTCGAATGGCTAACAAAAGAGAAAAGAGAAAAATAGTTTTGGCTTCAGGCGTATTTGACCTGCTGCATCTTGGACATGTCAGATTTCTTGAAGAAGCGAAAAAGGCTGGAGGAAAGAACGCTGAACTCATAGTTATAATAGCAAGAGACAGCACAGTCGAAAAGCGGAAAGGAAAGAAACCTATAATGCCAGAACATCAGCGACGCGCCTTGGTGGAGTCTTTGAAGGTTGTTGATGAAGCGATTTTGGGTTATGAAGATTTTGACATCGGGAAGGTGCTGGAGAAGATAAAACCAGACGTCATAGCTGTAGGTCATGACAGTCATATTACGGGTATGGAGCAAGCTGTAAGAAAATATGTAACTGAAAAAGGGTTAAAGATAAAAATTGTGAAAGTTGGCAAGTTTGGAGATGGCGAATTGGATAGTTCTTCTAAGATTAAACAGAAAATAATTGAAGATTTCAAAAGATGAAAATCATGTTTAAAAGTTCTAAAAAGTTCATGCCAACTTACATGCTCATGGCATTAAACATAGCAGTTTACGCCTACACATCTGCACTCAGCGGCAACCTGCTCACGGATGATTCTGTTCTCAGAATTTATGGACAATATAATTTGCGAGTTTTAAACGGAGCCTACTGGCAGCTCTTCACATCCATGTTTGTCCATGCAAACATAATGCACATTCTTGGTAACATGTTCTTCCTCCTAATTTTCGGATTAAGAGCGGAAGAAATCTTTTCAATTGGCGAATATTTCCTCATTTACTTCTTGAGTGGATTAGCTGGAAACCTATTAACACTGCTTTTTGGTCCAAACATGATTTCCGCTGGAGCTTCAGGCGCCATATTTGGATTGTTTGGGGCATGCACAATTTATTTTAGACGTGCAATTGGGCAGTCAATAATGAGTGCGTTGTTTTATGCTTTCTTCCTGCTAATGATTAGTGCTGGCCCAAACGTGAATTTTCTGGCTCATTTTGCGGCTTGGCTGTTGGATTATTAATGGGATATTGGCTGGCGATAACACGTAAAACCAAGGTAAAATATGAATATCGCTATTCTTTTGCTGCTTAAACTTGAAGTCATGGAAGCGTTAAAACTTCCACTTTCACTTTATGCCCATCTTTAAGTTTGAGGTGCTTCCGCAGAAAAACAGAAGCAATAACCTCAATCACAGAAGCATCATAATGACTTCTTAAGGCTAAAACTAGGGCGCCCTTCACTTTATTCTCTATTATGGCTGGATAAGTCTTCACAGGTCCAAAAGTGCGATTCTCGTTTTTGAAACCTTCAATTTCAATTGCTGGATAAGCCTCAAGCTCCGAACGAGTTTTAACGTCGTAATCTGTCGTAAGCTTCAGATTAAGCGTGCCAGGATAAGGGTCAAAACCCAGTTTTTCTATAAACTGTTTCCTATAAGGCTCTCTGGATATGTAGTAGGCGCCTTCACCCAAACCAGTAAAAACTACGCCTTCCAAAGTTATTGATGGCGGGTATTCAGCTTCCATTAGAAAACGCAGATTCGAATAAAGCCTTTTCAATTCCTTAAGCCCAACTTCAGTAATTTTTATTAGGCAGCCATCGGGGGTTATGGTCCTCTTAATCCAGCCCTTATTATCTAACTCAATCAAATATCGTGAAGCAGTCTGCTGAGAAGCATCAAGCTTTCTAGCCAAATATTCAGAAGAAATTTTTGCAGTTCTGCGGTGCGCTCCCATCTCAGCCAACTTTAAAAGTGTAAAAAGATTGCGCCACTCATGCTTTTCAGCAGCCACTCCAAAGCTCACCATGTTCTCTTTAAAAGGAAAACTGCGTATTTAAACGACTCGAAAATCTTGTTAGGGTTTTAGGCTTTATGGCAGTTATGTTTGCTTGAGTAAATATCACGTAGTTTTCCTTAATATCCCAATTTTATTTCTCTGTGCACCAAAATCAGCCCTTATTTTAAAGTGATGATTTTGTTACGTTTAAACATGTTTAAACAATTCAAACAAAATTCTTATCTAAAACAACGCCTTCAAACCTCATCAAATAGGCATCCGAAATGAAGGAGAATGGGGCTTTCGCGCCAAGCCATATTACGGGGATATTCCAAATATTCGACCAGTCAGTTGACAGCTTAAAAGCTGGGTCCAAAGGAGCTGGAGTCTCACTGTGTCGAGGAGTCACAACAGTTGTGAAAGCTGAAAAGTCCGGGAAAAACTTTATCCAAGTTAAAATAAACGGTTCAATCTCAAACTCTGCAGAAGTTTCAAAACATGTTGGAAAAATTTTCGTATCCAAGTTTAAGGAGGAAGTGGAAAACCACAGGGTTATTGTCGAACACCAAGTTGAAATGCCCATCGGCGCCGGGTTCGGAACAAGTGGAGCAGCAGCCCTAAGCCTAGCCCTAGCCCTAAACGAAACCTTCAAATTAGGCATGTCCAAAATGGAAGCCGCCCAAATAGCGCACATAGCAGAGGTTGAATGCAAAACTGGACTTGGCACAGTAATAGCTGAAACCTATGGCGGGATAGAAATAAGAACAAAACCAGGGGCCCCGGGAATAGGAGAAATAAAGCATATCCCAGCCAAAAAAGACATGGCTGTTGCCTGCCTATCTTTTGGTCCCCTCTCAACAAGGAAGTTTTTAACAGATGAGGCCATTCGCAAGCGCATAAACGAGTCCGGCGGAAAACTTTTGGATAGGCTGATGGAAAAGCCAAGCGTAGCCAACTTCATGAAGCTTTCACGGCAATTTGCGGAGAATGTGGGGTTATTGACCGACAAGTTAAGGAGTGTCTTAAAGGAGGCTGATGAGGCTGGCTTTGTCTGCAGCATGCCAATGTTCGGAGAATCCGTATTTACTATAGCCGAAAAGGATGCGCTTCCAGATCTTCTCAAAATTTTCGAAAGGCACGGTTCTGGCGGAAAAACAATCATAAGCGAAATAGACTTTGAAGGGGCAAGACTTCTGCCATGACAAGCATTAAAATTCCAAAAACCCATCCAAGAGCGGAATCCCTCAAAATACGAGAGAAACTAATAGAACATTTTAAGGAGGGGGTTGTGGCTTCCGCTGGACTCATAGCCCACGGCAGTGGAGAAGCCTTCGACTATTTATTAGGCGAAAAAACAATAGCTCCAGCCTTAAAGGCTATTGAAGCAGCCGCTGCAATCTTGTTAACAGCAGAAAAACCAGTTATATCTGTTAACGGAAACACCGCCGCCCTGGTAGCTGAGGAAATAGTGGAACTTGCAAAGATTACAAATGCAAAAATTGAGGTAAACCTCTTTTACAGAACACCAGAAAGGGAAATTGCAATAAAAAAACTGTTGGAGAAGGCTGGCGCAAAAGAAGTTTTAGGCGTAGGTAAAAGAGCTTCTGCAAAGATTCCGGAACTTGGAAGCGAAAGGAGACGCGTAGATCCGAGGGGCATACTTATTGCAGATGTGGTTCTCGTGCCACTAGAAGACGGTGACAGAACAGAAGCCCTAGTTAAAATGGGCAAAAAAGTCATAGCAGTAGATTTGAACCCGCTTTCCCGAACAGCCCAAAAAGCCACAATAACCATAGTTGACAACGTCGCTAGGGCAATACCAAAACTCATTGAAACAACGAAGAATCTAAAGATGCAAGGCTTGGAAAAATGCCGCAAAATCCTCCACAGCTTTAATAGTAAACGAAATTTGGCTGAATCTATAAACTTAATCAAAGAGAGGCTTTCAAAAGCCGCTAAAAGTGTAGAATTATCCGTGGAGACTGAAAACTTTGATTTTTAACCAAATTTACGTTTTAGGCGCTGGCGCAATCGGAAGCGTTTACGGCGCCCTACTTTCAAGAAAAAATTCTGTTACGCTCGTGGGAAGGAAAGCCCATATTGATGCAGTTAACTCGAACGGACTGTGTGTTCTGGGAGACGTTAACGAGGTTTTCCATGTAAAGGCAGAAACAGAAATTCACGAAATACCACAAAAAACGCTTATCATTTTGACCACGAAGGCTCATGAAACAGCAGAAGCCATCAAAAGTATAAAAAAACTTCTTAGAAAAGATACGGCTATTCTTATTATGCAGAATGGTGTAGGAAACGAGGAAGCCGTCAACAAAATAGTAGGTGGCAAAGCCAAGGTTTTAAGAGGCTTAACAATGATGGCGGCGGAATTTTTTGAGCCTGGTAAAGTAAAGTTTTGGAGGGGAGAAACGGTCATAGAAATTAATGAAGTTGGGGAAAATATAGCAAAAGTTTTTAATGAATGTGGTTTGAAAACCCGCCTATCCAAAGATATCGTCAGGGAGACTTGGTGCAAACTGATAATCAACTGTGTTGTTAACCCGTTAACTGCCTTATTCCGCGTTAGGAACTTCGAAATAGCTTCAGAGACGCTGAAGGCTGTTAGACACGAAATAATTAAAGAATGTATCCAGGTTGCTGAAGCAGAGGGAATATGCCTCCCGAACAATATAGAAAAAGAAATAGTCAAAAAACTTGCAAAATACACGAATTTTTCGTCAATGTATCAAGACATTTTGAAAGGAAAAAAGACAGAAATAGACTTCCTAAACGGCAAAATTGTGGAACTTGGGAGAAAGAATGGCATTCCAACGCCTGTGAACGAGGCTCTTGTAAGTCTCATAAAATTTTTGGAGGGGAAAAGCTGTGGATTTTCAGGAAAGGATTAGACAGAAGAAGGGAAAAGAAAAAATCATAATGTTAACGGCTTATGACTATCAAATGGCGAAAATACTTGACCAAGTGGGAGTCGACCTAATTCTAGTGGGCGACAGCTTAGGCATGGTTGTCCAAGGCTACAGCGATACAAAAAGCGTGACTATGAGTGATATGATCTATCACACAAAAGCGGTAACAAGAGGCGCTAAAAAAACACCAATAATCGGTGATATGCCAATAAACACGTATAATACGCCAAATGAAGCCCTAGTAAACGCGAAAAAGTTTATCGAAGCTGGAGCTCACGGAGTAAAAATCGAGGGAAACAAGCCTGAAGTTGTAAAGGCACTTTTAGATGCTGGAATTCCAGTTCAAGGACATGTGGGCATGTTGCCCCAAATGGCTGATGTCTACCGCGTTAGGGGTAAAAAACCGGAAGAAGCTAAGCAGATCTTTAGAGATGCCCTAGAACTTGATAGGCTTGGGGTTTTCTCCATAGTGATTGAATGTGTCCCGGAAGGCTTAGCCAAGAAAATAACAGAGGCTGTGAAGGCTCCTACAATCGGCATAGGGGCTGGAAAGTACTGCGATGGACAAGTTTTGGTCATAAACGACATGCTGGGGATGGATTTAAGCTTCAAGCCAAAATTTGTAAAGCGTTATGCAGAGCTTAACAATATCATAAGAGATGCCGTTTCCAAGTTTGTTAAAGAAGTTTCGGCTGGCGTTTATCCCGACGAAGAACATACATACCACTAGGAGGATAAAGGCATAATGAAGCTTCAAAATAAGAGCTTGCCGCAAAAAACCGTTCTCAAAGAGTTGGAGTTAAAACTCAAAAAGGACTTTACATTCACATCCGGAAAAATCCTTGGTTCCATGTGCAGTGAGCCGCATCCTATTGCGAGAAGGGTTTATGTTCGTTATTTAGAAAAAAACTTAGGCGACTCTGGATTATTCCCGGGAGTAACAGAGCTGGAAAAAGAGATTGTGCAGATGCTAGGGACGTTGCTCTCAAATCCAGCGGCTACCGGGCACATCGTCACTGGCGGAACAGAAGCGAACACTTTAGCTTTGTGGGCTGCTAAGAGACTTTCTAAAAAGAAAAACGGAGAGGTCATAATTCCCGTCTCTGCCCACTGCTCCTTCGACAAAGCTGCAGACATTCTAGGTCTGAAAATTGTTAAGGTTGGGTTAAACAGCAAGTTTCAAGTCGATGTGGCCGCTGTTAAAAAGAGGCTAAACCCGAACACCATAGCCATTGTTGGAGTTGCCGGAACAACAGGTTTAGGCGTCGTTGATCCCATAAAAGAGTTGTCAGAAATCGCTTTGGAGAATAACTTGTATCTTCACGTTGACGCGGCTTTCGGCGGTTTTGTCCTTCCATTTCTAAGAGAACTTTCTTATAGCGTACCAGATTTTGATTTTACATTGCCCGGAGTTTGCTCCATCACCATTGACCCGCATAAAATGGGTTTGGCGCCCATCCCCGCTGGTGGAATACTCTTCCGAAACGAGGAAATTAAGAAAGCGGTTGCCTGGAAAGTTCCTTATTTGGCTGGTGGAGAAACTGAACAAGCTACCCTTGTTGGGACGCGTTCGGGCGCTAGCGTGATAGCTGTTTGGGCTTTGCTTAGGCATTTGGGTGTGGAGGGCTACAGAAGGATTATTAATCGTTGTATGCGGTTGACGTGGAAGCTTGTAGATGAAATCAAAGGTATTGAGGGCTTAGAAATTGTTACAGAGCCTGTTATGAATGTTGTTGGCTTGAAATCCAAGGTTTTTGACATTCGTAAAGTAGCCCATGAGTTGAGGATTAAAGGGTGGGCCATTTCGCTTTTCCCAGGCCACATTCGAGTAGTTGTTATGCCCCACATTCGATGGGGGCATATTGAACATTTTATTAAAGATTTAAAGGAAATTGCCAAGAAGTTAGGAGTGCGCAAGGAGGGGGAAGTGCTTGCAGTTTCATCCATCTAAAGATATTTTGGGAACAAAGAGTGAATTACTAAAAGGAAAACGCATAGTTTTATGTATAACTGGAAGTGTAGCTGCTGTTCAATGCCCAGAAATTGCAAGAGCCTTAATGCGACATGGAGCTGAGGTTTTCGCTGTCATGTCGCCCGCCGCTCAGAAAATTATTCATCCGCATCTTATGGAGTGGGCAACTGGAAATGCTGTTATAACAGAGTTGACCGGCAAAATCGAACACATAGCCTTAGTTGGGGCTCGCGAAAAGAAGGCGGATTTGGTTCTTGTCGCTCCGGCCACAGCCAACACTATAAGCAAAATCGCATGTGGAATAGATGATACTGCGGTGACTTCTGTTGCTTCAACCGCTTTCGGCTCAAAAACACCATTAATAATTGTTCCAGCAATGCACGAGTCTATGTATGTCCACCCAATACTCATCGAGAATATTAAAAGACTGAAAGCCCTCGGCGTCGAGTTTGTTGGTCCAAGAATTGAGGAGGGAAAAGCGAAAATTGCTGAAACAAGGGAAATTGTGGATGTTGCCATTCGCAAACTTACGGTTAAAAGAGACTTTTCTGGGTTAAAGGTGCTGGTTACTGCCGGTCCAACAGTGGAGCACATAGACCCCGTTAGAGTCATATCAAACAAGAGTTCTGGAAAGATGGGTGTTGCAATTGTTGAGGAGGCATTAAGCCGCGGAGCTGAAGTTACACTTGTTTATGGCTTAGGAACTGCTTCGCCTCCATGCGGGGTTAAGGTGCTTCGCGTCGAAACTACGGAGGAAATGTATGAGGCCGTTGTTTCCGAATTAAAAGCGCGAAAATATGATCTGGTTGTGGCTGCTGCCGCCGCCGCAGATTGGATGCCTGTTAAGGCTTTTTCGCGTAAGGTTTCAACTCATAGAATTCGCTCTTTTAGTTTAAAGCTCAAACCAACATTGAAAATCGTTGACGCTGTTAAGAAGGTGAATCCCAAAACTTTTCTTGTGGCTTTCCGAGCTGAGTATAACCTGCCAGAAAAGGAGCTTATTGAAAGTGCCTATGATCGGCTTAAGAGGGCTGAGGCTGACTTGATCGTTGTAAACGATGTTGGCAAGGAGGGCGTGGGCTTCGGGACTGATACAAACGAAGTCTTCATGGTGGATACGGACAAAAAAGTTGTTCACGTTCCTCTTGCGCCAAAACGCGAAATAGCAAAGAAAATTTTGGATGTTGCGATTGGGAAGATGAAGCCAAATAGTCTTATAGTAAGCGAGTAAGCGTTTAATGTGAGGCGGATGAAGGCAAAGTTTAAGGTTGCCGCCGTAGGCGGAACATTCGACGAACTTCATAAAGGACACAGAGCCTTGCTCATGAAAGCCTTCGAAGTAGGCGAAAAAGTTTTGATAGGCTTGTGCTCAGACGAGTTCGTTAAGAATATGCGAAAGCCTCATGAAACAGCCCCGTACGAACAGAGGCTTGAAGAGTTAAAGGCTTTTTTACAAAGCCAAGGCTTTTTGGAAAGGGCCGAAGTAATACCCCTAAACGACCCTTACGGCATTACATTGTCTAGGGGTTGCGTTGAAGCATTAGTAGTTAGCACGGAAACAGAAAAGACAGTCGCAAAAATAAATGAGGAAAGAGCAAAACGCGGATTGACCCCTCTAAAAATAATCGTAATAAATATGGTTCCATGTGAGAATCACTTGCCTATATCGACGACGAGAATCCGTAAAGGCGAAATAGACAAAGAAGGACGTCTAATAAAATCTTCATAAGTCTTTAATTTCGAAACAAATTTTTAAACAATAACGCCTATTTTTGGATTTATGCGGGAGGTTAAAATTCGCTCAGCGAAG
>JASEJA010000005.1:27096-28750 GCA_030017755.1 Candidatus Bathyarchaeota archaeon | reverse complement strand
GAAGATTGAAAGGCGGAGACATTTCTTAATGTTTTGAGGGATGGATTGTGGGAATGTTGCATCTGCTTTTCTACCTTGACATATTACATGGATAACTCAATTCTCATGTGCTTCTCTTTTTTGTTAAAGAAGAATATCGAGGGAGGGGAATAGGCAAGAGATTGTTAGACGAAGCAGTTAGGCAAGCGGTTAAGAGAGGAGTTATTTTGAAATGCACATTGACACAATTTATGAGGATGCAGCCAAATTCCACAAAAAATACGGCTTTAAAGACGACGAAGTAAAAATAAGGCTGAAAGCCTAACATATAATTGGGCTTTGGGAAAATGCAGAGGACTGGTGTTGCTAGGCTTCCGCTCCATTACGGTAAAGCGCCGAAATGGCTAGTTGTCCGCATGCAAAAACTGGCAAAGGAAATAGTCACAATAATTATTAATGGGTATGGAACTGGTGAGTTTCTCAAGCGCCTTTCAGACCCATTTTGGTTTCAGGCTTTAGGCTGCGTTTTGGGTTATGACTGGCATTCTTCTGGCGTGACAACTGTCGTCACAGGAGTTTTAAAACAAGCCATCATCCCAGAAGAGCATGGAGTTGCTGTTTGCGGCGGAAAGGGAAGAATATCAAGACAGGCGCCTTTAGAAATTGAAAAAGTAAGCGAAAAATTTGGCTTTTCCAGCAGCAAAACCGAAAATCTGCGCTATGCAAGCAAAATGAGCGCAAAAGTCGACAACACAGCAATCCAAGCTGGCTATCAACTTTACCATCACACCTTCTTTTTAACCGAAAACGGCGATTGGGCAGTCATCCAGCAGGGCATGTGTCCCCAAGACCGCACAGCAAGGCGCTATCATTGGCTTTCGGAAAAAATCCAAAACTTCATTGTGGAGCCACACAATGCCATAGTAGGCGACGTAAAACGAGACATCGCCTTAGACATGACAGCGAAAGAAAGCGAAGGCTGCAGAAAAGCCTCAGTAGACATAACCAAAGAAAAGCCAAACAAAATTATGCGCTTGATTATGTCTGTCAGACCAGCCTATCAGAAATCACTCCAAGAGTGGATGCCAAAACCAGCTGAAAACGCATGGCGAGAATATCCCATAGAAGTTTTATCCATGCCAACAAACATAAACTGGAAAGCCCTCCAAGAAGTTTACGAGTTTCAACCAAGCAACTACGAACAACTTTTAGGGTTTAAAGGCGTAGGACCAGCCACAGTTAGAGGCTTAGCCCTAATAGCAGAACTCATTTACGGAGAAAAACCATGCTGGAAAGACCCAGTAAAATATTCATTCGCCTACGGCGGAAAAGATGGGGTTCCTCATCCAGTGGACCGAAAAGCCATGGACGAATCAATACGGATGCTCCACCAAGCAATAGAACAAGCAAAAATAGGCGACAAAGAGAGAATGTACTCATTGCAGAGGCTCCGCCAGCTCATCCCAAAACATTAAGTGAAAGGCGTTGGCTTTGAAAGCAACAAACTCTTTTATCACTATGCAATTATAAGAAAATGACGAACTATGGCGAAAGAAGGCGGCAGCTCCAGCATTGAGGAGTTAAGCAGAAAACTTGATTTGATAATAAAAAGGCTTGAAACCCTCGAAGCCTTAATAATGAATAATCCAGACTATGCAGCATTAGCGCCTTACTT
>JASEJA010000005.1:24874-26996 GCA_030017755.1 Candidatus Bathyarchaeota archaeon | reverse complement strand
CTTACATGAAAAACTTAACATTTCAGCAATAACACGCCAAGTTCGAATGATGCGTGGAAAAGCCTCAAGAAGAATAATCCGCGAAAGAGTTAGACGACTGGAAAAAGAAGGAATCGTCAGACAAGTAAAAGGGTATGAGCACTTTTACGAACTTGCTGAGTGAACACATATCTGACCACTTTTTCCCACAATAAATAACTCCAATGCTCACACGCTATATGAAATTGGAGGTGTATTAAGAATGGAGGAAGAAAAGAAGAAAAAGAAAGAATGGGAGGAAGGCGTTGAAGAGATGAAAGAAGTCTTCGGCGTCTTTTCAAGAGAAGTGCCAGCCCTAATAAAGGGAATAATTGCAAGCGTATTCTCCGAAGAAGCTGGAAGAGACATGGGAAAGGCTGCAGCAGCCTTCTACAAGGAGCTAAAAGAGGCTGGTATGCCAGAAGAAACAGCTGTCAAAATGACTGAAAACTACATATCAGTATTCACAAGCCTAGGAGACATCCTTAAACATGCTGGCAAAGAGGGAAAGGTTATAGTATCCACAAGAAAAGGCGAAGATATAGGCGAAGAAATTTCAAGAAAAATCAAAGAAAAACTGGCTGAAAAACGTCTAGAAAAAGAGGAAGAAGACGAAGACTAAATCCTATTTCAAGTGGAAAATTATGAAAATTCGCAGCATAATTAGCGTAGTCCTTAGCATTGCATACATCCTATTCAACCTTTTCATTTTATGGGCTACGCTGGGCTGGAAAGTGCGCAAAACCAGAAAAGCCTTTGAAAAACAGCTTATACACCAAGGCATGTCTAAAAAAGACGCAAAAAGATTAAGCGCCAAATATTCAAAGCTAAAAAATGAACTGATAAACACTTTGAAACGTTCAGCCTTTGGAAAAATCTAAATAAATTTGCGAACAACAAAAAGAAGAAAAAGCGATTTCGTATCCTTGAGACTCTGTAAACTTTATTACCTCTTCTGTTGGGAACGCTATGGCGTTCACTCCAGCTTTTACAGCCAAAACATCCGTCTCTGTACGGTGCTTACCTTTTGGGCGCATGCATCCAAGAACTATGGGAGTTTTTGGGAACATCAGCCTCGCAATTGCTATGACTCTTGCTATGTCTAATGGTTTTGGAGGTTCAATCTTCTCCATTTCAGTTCCATGAATTGGCATAAACGCTATAATGACTAATGCGGAAGGCTTGTATTTGGATATAACCTTTAAAGCATTTAATTCGCCTTTTAGCCTTCCATGATGAAGCCCAACGATTACATGAGGCACAAAAGTGATTTCAGCCTCGCTTAAGTTTTTTAAAGAATTTTCATAATCCTTGACTGTTACGTCTAGGTTGTAAATCTCTCGTATTGTTTCATCTGAACCAATAATGTCTATTAATGCAGCGTCAACCCCCACATCTTTAAGCCTCTTAGCCATAAAAAAATCAATTATGCCAGTGTGGACAAAAACTGTTAAGCCAAAATCCCGTTTAACCTTTCCAATTGCATCAACAAAATTTTCAAGAGGAACAGAACCGTTTGGTAGACATCCGCCACTAATAAGACAACCCAAAGCTCCTTCTCTTTTAAGCCTTGAGCATAATTCAAAAAGTTTTTCGGGTGTTGTTGCTGAATGCATGGTCTCTAAAACTTTTCCTCCACAATGTTTACACTTAAGGGCGCAACCCTTTCCAGTTATGGATATTGTTGGAAAAGCCATAGGCGAAACATGATAGTAACTTGTTTTATAATACATGAAGCTTGGAGCGTAAAAATGGATTTTCCTAGTTTTTGGCGCTACTAAATTGGCATTTAATAGGCTGGCAAGTTCCTTTTCGTCCGTTTTCCAGATGGTTTCTGGTGAGATTTGCTCCATAGGTTCTCTTAGGAAAGCATCTGCTATCTCTTTTAATAGTTTTCGTTTTCCACCGTTTTCTTTCGTTAGCCTTCCGAAATTGTGGGAATAACATGTGTGGCTTCGTCAATGATTCTAATGTTGCTTACAACCTTTTCAAGATACCTTTGAAAGTTGAGATTTTTAAAAACCGCCACCCCACGCTCCGTGATTGCATAAAGCGTTTTTCTGCCCGAACCTCGTTCTTCAACAAGACCATTTTTGATTAGAAA
>JASEJA010000005.1:23276-24774 GCA_030017755.1 Candidatus Bathyarchaeota archaeon | reverse complement strand
TACCCAAGAAACAAGGCAATGTCGCATCCATCTACGCCTGCAACCATGCTCACTGGTCTCGGAAAACCCCTAACAATCTCCACATATTCGGTAAATCCTTCAACTAAAAGGTTAACCATGGGACCGTGGCTGTCGGCAACAACTATTTCCTCAAACCCACTCTTGTTTAACTCCTCAGCCACAGTTAAAGTGATTTTTGTGGCAATTTTCCTCGCTTCAGAATATAATGTTCCTTTCAGACTTAAGTGTCCCGGAATGACTATGTAGGGCATGCCTTCCATGTCAACTGAAATGAAAGCTTTCATAGATTTCGCCCATCATAGGTTTGCGGAACCGCACTTAAAAATTTCGATTTGCAAAGCGAGAATTCCAAATAGTTTTTAGCCTTAGTAGGAAATTTACTAATGAAATGCGTCATGAAAAATCCCAAAGAATTACCAAAAAATATTCGGGTTTCATTAGGTTCAGCTATTGCTATTGGACTCTTAAATGGGAAGTTGGATGCTGCGCCTACAACAGCTTATCTAATGACATACAGAAAAGGCAAGTGCACGGCAAACTGTGGCTTTTGTCCCCAAGCCCGAAAAAGCAGCGCTAGAGGTGACATGCTTTCAAGGGTTTCATGGCCAGTTTTTGCCACAGAAAAAGTTTTGAGTCGAATAGAAAAGGCTGTTGGGGATGGCAAAATAAAACGTGTCTGCTTTCAAGCCTTAAACTATCCAAAAGTTTTCATACATCTACAAGTCCTTATAAGGGCAATTCGTGAGAAGGTTGATGTTCCAATTTCAATTTCATGTCAACCCCAAAACAGCATAAATATAAAAGCCCTTGCTGAGGCGAGAGCCGAAAGGATAGGCATTCCATTAGACGCCGCCTCTGAAGAGCTATTCGACAAGATTAAGGGGTTTACTGCGGGAGGACCATACAACTGGAAAAACCAATTTAGACTTTTAAGCGAAGCCGTTAACATTTTCGGAAAGGGCAAGGTTAGTACACATTTGATTGTTGGGTTGGGAGAAACCGAAAAAGAAATGGTTGAAACTATCCAAAAATGCGTTGACATGAGTGTTCTGCCAGCACTTTTTGCTTTCACACCAATTGTTGGAACAGCATTAGAAGGCATTCCTCAACCACCAATTCAAAGTTATAGGCGGATTCAAATTGCCAGACACTTAATAGTGCACGGAATCTCCAGATACGAAAACATGCGCTTTAATAATAAAGGTTGCCTAAACGATTTTGGTATTGACAAACAAACTTTAATGCAGACCATTCAATTAGGCGAGCCTTTCCTCACTTCAGGATGCCCATACTGCAACCGCCCATATTATAATGAAAAGCCAAGCGGACCAATTTATAATTATCCAAGAAAATTAAGCATAGAAGAATTGTTGGAAATAAAGAAACAATTAAACTTGTAGGGTCAAAATTGAACGCTTTATATCTTATAGACGCATCGCCAACAGAAACAAATGGGGTAAAACTCAAATTTTTAAGC
>JASEJA010000005.1:18181-23176 GCA_030017755.1 Candidatus Bathyarchaeota archaeon | reverse complement strand
ATATCACAAAATTTAATTTCATCACTTCACATGATAAGAGAAAACGTGCGGTGGAAAAATGAAGAACCCGGTTGGAAGCTGGATTTTTCAACCAGAATTCGAAAAAATGCCTAGAAATAAACTTGCAAGCTTACAGGAAGAAAGACTGATAAAAATGGTGAAATACTGCTACGAAAACGTTCCTGTTTACAGGAGAAAGTTTAAAGAGGCGGGGATAAAACCAGACAACATAAAAAGTTTGGATGATTTAGAGAAGATACCCTTCACAGAGAAGGAAGATTTGCGAAAAGCCTACCCCTATGAGATGCTGGCTGCAAACCTATGCGATGTTCTCGAGTTGCACGCAAGCTCTGGAACAACTGGACACCCAACAACATGCGCCTACACTAAAAGCGACTTGGAAGTTTGGTCACAGGTTATGGCAAGAATATACGCTTCTGCCGGAACACGAAAGGGCGATATTGTGCAAAACGCCTATGGATATGGCTTATTCACGGGGGGTTTGGGCTTCCATTATGGTGCGTTAGAAATAGGCGCAACAATACTACCCATAGCAGCAGGCGAAACAGAAAGACAAATAACTCTTGCAAAAGAGTATGGAACAACAATTCTTGCATGCACACCCAGCTACGCAGCCCATATTGGCAGATATGCCAGAGAAAAAATGGGGGTAGACCCAGCAAAAGAATTGAAATGGAAAAGCGGCTTGTTCGGCGCCGAAGCATGGTCTGAAGAATTAAGGGAAAGAATTGAGGAGCTTTTAGGATTGGAAGCCTTCGACATTTATGGCTTGTCAGAAGTTATCGGACCAGGCGTGTCTGTGGAATGCCCACAACACAATGGACTTCACATTCAAGAAGACCACTTCCTGCCAGAAATAATTGACCCAAAAACTGGCGAAAAGGTTGAGGAAGGCGAAACAGGCGAATTAGTTCTCACAACTTTAACTAGAGAAGCCACTCCAGTTCTTAGATTTAGAACGGGTGACATAACGTTTCTTAAAACCGAAGAGTGCTCATGCGGCAGAACCTTTGCAAGAATGGGGAGGATTTATGGAAGGGTGGATGACATGATAAAGGTTAGAGGCGTAAAATTCTGGCCAAAAACCGTTGAACATGCATTGTTAAATGTGAAAGGCGCCTCGGAAAACTACGAAATAATTATTGAAAGACCAGAGGAACTTGACATCATGACTTTACGTTTAGAGCCAAACAAGGAACTCTTTGAGAGCGTAAACGGAGATTTGTTAAAGCTTCAAAGTCTAACTAAAGAAATAGAAGAGAAGGTTAAGTCCATCGTTGGCGTGAAGGCGAATGTGGAATTAGTTCCTTACGGCACATTACCCAGATTCGTGGGAAAAGCCAAAAGAGTTAAGGACTTAAGAAAGGCTATTTGATTTTCCCTATTCTTTTTGAAGTTCTGGGAGAATTTTTTCGTAGAAGTCAAGCGATTCCGGATTGATTAGGGCATCCCTATTCGTGACTGGTTTACCATTTATTATGTTTGAAACGGCACTTTCAACTTTCTTCATGTTAAAAGTGTATGGAATATCTGGCGCTTCAATTATTAATGCTGGAACATGCCTTGGAGAGGCTTCCTCCCTCAAAGCTTTTTTAATTCTATCTTTTAACTCCTCAGTTAACTTGAATTTGGGGGTAAGTTTCACGAATAAAATTATGCGCTGATCGCCCTTCCAATCCTGTCCAGCAACGACACAATCGGCAATTTCCTCAAATTTTTCAACAACACTATATATTTCTGCTGGGCCTATGCGCACGCCTGAAGGCTTAAGCGTGAAGTCTGAACGCCCAAGAAAGGTTATTCCGCCAGTGTCGCTGTGGATTAGAATCCAGTCGCCGTGTCGCCAAACGTTTGGGTAGAAGCTGAAATAGGCTTCTCCATATTTTTTGCCTTCTGGGTCATTCCAGAAATAGATGGGCATAGAAGGCGCAGGCGTTTCACAGACAAGTTCTGCTTCTCGGTCAACCACCGAATTGCCTTTTTCATCATAAGCTTTTATCTTCATTGCTAAAGCTGGACCTTGCAGTTCTCCAGCATATACTGGTTGGATGGGTGTTCCAGCGGCAAAGCAGCCGTTTATGTCTGTTCCTCCAGAAATGGAGTTGAAGTGCAAATCCTCCTTGATTTCTCTATAAACATATTCAAAGCCCTCAGCCGAAAGCGGCGAACCCGTTTGAGATATTTCACGCAAAGATGATAAGTCATAAACTTTTCCCGGTTTAGCGCCCACGCTTCGCAGATAGTTTATGTAACTTGCGCTACAGCCAAAAATTGTTATTTTCTCTTCTTGGACAAGTTTCCACATGGCGCCCCAGTCTGGATAATTTGGGTTACCATCATACAAAACAATGGTTGCGCCAACAGCCAAGGAGCTTATCAGCCAGTTCCACATCATCCAGCTTGGAGAAGTTATATAGAAAATTCTGTCTTCGCGTCGTAGGTCTGTGTGGAGAATCAGTTCTTTTAGGTGGTTAATGAGGACTCCAGCGGCGCCTTGAACCATACATTTTGGCTTACCAGTAGTTCCAGAAGAAAACATTATGTATAATGGATGGTCTGCTGGCAACTGTTCAAATTTAATCTCATTTTCCCCTTCTAAAGATATAAAATCGTCATAGTTTACTGATTTTGGAACATTTGCAAGGTTAGGTTTTTCCCTCATATAGGGAACTACAACAACTTTTTCAATGGAAGGCACTCCTTTAACAATTTTTTCAACATTAGCCAAAACATCAAAAGTCTTTCCCTTATACGGGTAACCATCAACAGTAAACAAGACTTTTGGACTTATTTGGCTAAAGCGGTCTATGACGGCGCCCGGACCCAGCTCTGTGCCGCAAGAAGACCATATGGCTCCGAGGCTTGTTGCTGCAAGCATGGCAATTGGCGTTTCAGTGATGTTAGGCATGTAAGCGGCTACACGCTCTCCTGGACTGACTCCAATTTCGCGCAGCGGTTTCGCTAATTGGGCTATTGAATGATAGAGTTGCGTGTAGGTGAGCCTTTTTGTTTTTTGGTTTTCTCCCCTAAATATGAAAGCGGGATAATTGTCCCTATGCCTTAAGAGGTTCTCTGCAAAATTAAGTCGAGCACCAACAAACCATTTTGCGCCTGGAAACCTGCTTAAATCGTCAATTACCATGTCGTATTTGCGGGAAGCTTTTATTTGGGCGAATTCCCACATGCATTCCCAAAAGTTTGGAATGTTTTCAATGGACCATTTATACAACTCATTGTATGAGTCTATTTTTAGGTTATATTTTCTGTTCACAAATTCTATGAAACAGGTTATGTTAGCCCTTTTTACATATTCTTGCGACGGCGTCCAGAGGGGTTTCCTCATCACATCCACCCGCTTGAATATTAGGCAAGTTTTATTGTTTTGTCGTTTCTAAAAGTTTTTCAGTTTCAGGCTTTATGGCTAATTTTGGTGTTTGCTTTGTGACTTGTTCAACTATTTTCCAGAATTCCTCTTCTGTTAAGCCCTTTCTCAAATCCCTCATAAGCTTTTTTATCTGGTAGAAGGTCATCTGGGTTCCGCCTTTATCTTGACTTTCTTGCATACTCTTTATTCTTCTAACTATTTCATCTATCTGCCATGGTGTGGCTTTGATCCCTGCCAGAGCCAAACGATTTTCAACAAGATATCTTCCACTTTGTTTTCCAACGTAGAATGCGGTTTTTCTTTCAATGATTTCCGGTGGAAAAGGCTCATATATGAGGGGATGCGCCAGCATGCCGTGAACGTGCTCGTCAATTTCATAGGAAAAGGCGTTTTCGCCAATTATTGGCTTGTGATATTGTATTGGTAACGCAAAACTTTTCTCAACCAACTGCCCAAGCCTGTAAAGCTTCTTCAAGTCTAAGCCCGTATCTATGTTATAAAGAAGTTCCAGAGCGACCACAACTTCTTCCATAGGCGCCAACCCAGCCCTTTCCCCAAAACCAGCAACACAAGTATGCACATAGCTTACACCTTCCTCCACTGCGGCTAGTGTGTTTGCCGTTGCTAAGCCAAAATCATTGTGGCAATGCACCGAGAGGAGGATTTCCTTATTGAACTTTTGTGAAAGCCCTTCCCTCACATGGGATATGAGATAACGCATAGATAACGGTCTTAAAAAGCCCACAGTATCCGCAATCACCAATCGCTCTGCTCCAGCCTTTACGGCGGCTTCAAAAATTTGTAAAATATCTTCGAGAGGTGTTCTGGAAGCATCTTCCAAAACAAAATCAACTGTGGCTCCTTGCTTTTTTGCGTATTGGATGGCTTCAACGGTTTTTTCTAACACTTGCTTCTTAGTCATTTTAAGCCTATAATTTAGATTTAGTCCATTAAAGGGTGTAAATATTAGGATTTCTCTTATGCCACATTCTAGGCAAGCGTCTATGTCGCCTTTAATTATGCGGGCTGAGGCTGCGAGGCGTGCATTCTGGAAGCCCTCATTTGCGATTCTTCTAACATCGTTTTTCTCTTCTTCTGATATGGCTGGAAATCCAACGGTTATTAGAGAAATTCCCATTTCATCCATCATTTTGGCAAGCTTAACCTTCTCAACATAGGTTAGGAACACTGTTGGAGTTTGGGTTCCTTCCCTAAGGGTTTCATCCCAAACAAAAACTCTTTCTGGAAGCCTTGGAGGCAAATTCTTTCTATAGTGGTTATAGTTTGCGATTAAACCTTGAGCCTCAAGTTTCTTAAATATCGTTTTTCTCATTTAACACACTTTCCAATAATCAAACTGCTGCGCATCTAATATTTTAACACCCATTCATATAAAATTGACTTAGCTACCCTCACTGCAAACCTAAATTATTTAGGATTAAATGCAATAAAACAAATGCAAGTGAAGTATATGAGCGTATTTGAAGTTATTGAAAAGAGAAGGAGTATACGAAAGTTTAAGCCAGAACCAGCCAAGGATGGGGATTTAAAAAAGATTTTAGAGGCTGGGCGTTTAGCTCCTTCCGGCG
>JASEJA010000005.1:15756-18081 GCA_030017755.1 Candidatus Bathyarchaeota archaeon | reverse complement strand
GTTGTTGCCTTATTGCCAATAGGCGTTCCAGATGAAAGCCCATCTCCAAGACCGAGAAAGGCGTTTAAGGAGATATTTTTCAAAGACTCTTATGGAGTTCCGTTTGAGCTTTAACTCTTTTTTCTTTTGCTCCCATAATCACACAACTCTATTATTGGGCATTTATGGCATTTTGGATTCTGAGCCCTACAAGTGTATTTGGCTAGAAGCCAAAATAGGCCGCCAGTTCTTTCACCCTTCTCCCATGGTATAAAATGTTTAAGTGCCTTTTGAACTTCTTTATATTTTGCGTCTGGCTTCACTAAGCTTAGCCTTTTCGTTATCCTTTCCATATGTGTGTCGACACCATAACCTCAGCGCAGGAATGTCTTTGCGCAAGCAAAACATCAGCCGTTTTCTTTCCTATTCCGGGCAGTTCCATGAGTCTTTTCCTAGCCTCTTCCTTAGGTAAAGCCAAAACTGCGGATAAATCGCCCCCAAACTTTTTCAAAACTGCTTTTGAAACTTCTTTAATTCTTTTTGATTTAACATTGTATAAGCCTCCGCTTCTAATTGCTTCCTTCAAGTCTTCGACTTTTGCCTCCGCCAAAACTTCTGGTTTTACTTGAAATTTTGCGGTTAATCCCTTGTAGGCTCTTACACAGTTTATTTCGTTTGTGTTTTGGGAAAGAATAGTTATTATCAAGTTTTTGAAAGAGTCTTTCGAAACTTCTTCTGGATATTCCACCGGCCACCAGTAGCGACCATATTTTTCCTCCAAAACTGGAATATATTTCGGGTCTAAAACTTTATGCTCCTCTTCTCCATCTTATGTTCTATGTGTGGTTATGGGATATAATTGTTGGCGATTTATCAAGAAAGAGTTTTATACAGTTTCAAAATTATTGTGCAATAACTTTGGTGATAAAGTTTGGATTTTGAGTTAACCGCTGAACAGAAAATGATTGTTGAGGCAGCGTCTGATATAGCCAAGGATTTTGGACCAGAATATTGGCGGGAGAAAGATAAGAAACATGAGTTCCCAGAAGACTTTTGGAAAAGCCTCGTGGATGCTGGTTTTCCAGGCATAATTATTCCAGAAAAATATGGTGGTGGCGGAATGGGAATGTTTGAAATGGTTTTGGCAATGGAAACTTTGGTTTCTGAAGGTTGCGGCTTAGCGGGAGAATGGTTCCTTTGCTTGTCATCCGTTTTTGGAGGCTTATCTATAACAAAACATGGCAACGAAAACCAAAAAGCGAAATATTTGCCAAAAATTGCAAAGGGCTTAGAGTTCTGCCTAGCCCTAACTGAACCAGATGCTGGAACAAACACTTTAAACATTAAAACAACCGCCACAAAAGAAGGAGACGAGTATAGGGTTAATGGTCAAAAAATGTTTATTTCGGGTGCTGACAGAGCCAAAGGAATGCTTCTCGTCACAAGAACAACCCCCTTAGAAAAGGCTCCGAAAAGAACTTTTGGCTTAAGCCTTTTCCTTGTGGACTTGCCAAACCCAGCCATCGAAATCATCCCAATAGAAAAGCATGGAATCAACTATTCAAAAACCTTTGAAGTTTACATAAACGACCTTAAAATTCCAGCCGAAAACATGCTCGGCGAAGCAGACAAAGGCTGGTATCTCATATTAGACACGCTTAATCCAGAACGCATGTCCTTTTCCGCCGCAGCTTGCGGTTTAGGGCTTTTAGCCATAAAAAAGGCTGTTGAATATGCAAAGGAGAGAAGGGTTTTTGATGCACCCATTGGCTCCCATCAAGCCCTCCAATTTCCACTGGCAGAGGCTAAAGCAAAAATTGAGGCTGCTAGGCTTTTGAATTATAAGGCGGCATGGCTCTTTGACAGGGGAAGGGAATGCGGAGCAGAAGCGAACATGGCTAAAGTAGCTGCAGTAGAAGCCGGCACAAGCGCTGTTTATCATGCAATGCAAACTTTCGGCGGATATGGCTATGCAGTAGAATATGATGTTGAACGCTGGTGGAGAGAAATAAACCTCATCCGACTGGCTCCAGTCACCCAGCAAATGGCATTAGCCTTCATAGGACAACACGTTTTAGGATTACCAAAATCCTACTAACACTATTTTTCTGTGAGAATACTTGTGAATTGCTTATGATTGCTTATTATGGGCAGATGAACAATTTGCACACACCAAGTCTGTTAGAAAAGAGTTTAAAGTTCAAATAGACTATCACTTCACGCCGAAAACATCTATTATGATTGACGACAAAATTTAGAGGGAAAATTTTGGGCTTTACAAAAAGTCATGGTTTGCTGGTTGTGGCAAGTTTCGGTTTCAGCTTTATCCTTGTCTTCTCAACGTTG
>JASEJA010000005.1:0-15656 GCA_030017755.1 Candidatus Bathyarchaeota archaeon | reverse complement strand
TTTGCTGGTTGTGGCAAGTTTCGGTTTCAGCTTTATCCTTGTCTTCTCAACGTTGCTCAAAAACGTTGGAGTTTCAAGTTTGCAGCAGGTTTTCTTCCGTGTAACATTGGCTCTTCCGCTTATACTCTTGCTTATTAAGGGAAAATTTAAACTTGAAAAGAAAGACTTACCCTATTTCATCTTAATAGGCTTCGTTTTCTCCGCCTTTCTCTTTTCGGCTTTGTCTTCCATAGTTTTTGGCTGTCCCATAGCAGTTTCCATAGCCCTAATCTATACGCAACCCTTCTTTACTGCGGTGTTAGCCGTTCTCTCAAAGAAAGAAAGGGTAACTTTGGAAAAGGCTGTGATAATTGCTGTGGGAATGGTTGGAGCCCTTTTGGCAAGTGGAATATTAACTGAGCAATACTCAAACCTTAACATAACTGGAATATCTTTTGCCTTGCTTGCTGGTTTTCTTTACGCCACATACCTATTCTTCAAAAGGATGCGAAAAACAAGTTACACGCCACTTCAAGGGTTATTTAACACTTTCATGTTTGCAGCGCCTTGCACACCCATTTTAGGGTTAACCCTAAGGCTTTTTACAATAAACACAAGTTTCATAGGCTTTTCAATGTTGGACGTTTACCAGCTTCTCTTGTTAACCCTCTTCGCCTTTTTCAGCACAACCCTTCCTTACGGCTTGTTAAACTACATCAAGCCAAACAAGGTATCGCCAACAACCGAAGGAACAATCCTCCTTCTTGACCCGTTCCTCCACAATGTTTGGGCAATACTCATTTTTCAACAGTACGTTTCCATGATTCGCTATTTAGGAGTTGGACTAACCCTTCTAAGCGCTGCAGCCATACTTAAAACAAAACAGAAAACCTAGAGAGGCTATCCAACTTAGCAGTTCAAACCACCATACAAAATTGACATTTAAAATACTCCTCTTCCTTGAAAACCTTTTTAACAAAACAAGAAACAAATAATTTCGCACAATAAAAAGGTGAAAAATAATGGAAGTTAAAAGAATAGCTATTTTAGGCGCAGGCTTAATGGGACATGGCATAACGCAAGTGGCAGCTCAAATAGGCAAATATGAGGTTTATATGCGGGACGTTGAACAACGCTTCATTGACAATGGCATGAACATGATAAGGGCAAGCTTGCAAAAATTCGTTAGTAAAGGACAAATAACCGAGCAACAAATGAACGAAAGTTTGGCACGAATCCATCCAACTTTAGACCTTAAAGAAGCAGTTCAAAACGCTGACTTAATTATTGAAGCAGTTCCAGAAAATGTGGAACTTAAAAAAGCAACATTTAAAGAAGTGGACATTTATGCGCCATCCCATGCCATAATAGCCTCAAACACCTCTTCAATAAGCATAACAGAACTCGCTTCCACAACAAAACGTCCAGAAAAAGTTTGTGGAATGCACTTCTTTAATCCGCCGCAACTCATGAAGCTTGTCGAAGTGATAAAAGGCGCAAAAACCTCAGAAGAAACAATACAAACAGTTTTAGAAGTAGCTCACAAAATGGAAAAGGAAACAGTACTTGTCAAAAAAGATTGCCCAGGCTTCATTGTAAATCGCATACTCATCCCAGCATTAAACGAGGCAGTAGCCCTCTACTGGGAGGGAATAGCAGATAGAGACGACATTGACAAAGCAATAAGACTTGGATTAAACTGGCCCATGGGACCCCTTATGCTCTTGGACTATATAGGCGCTGACACAACGCTTTTCATCGCCGAAGTTCTGGAACGCGAAATAGACGAGAAATTCCATCCGCATCATGGATTAAAACAAATGGTTAAGGCTCAACTTCTTGGAAGAAAAACTGGCAAGGGCTTCTATGATTGGACACAAAAATAAGGAGCGCAACAAAATGGAGTTCAAATACATAATTTATGAAAAAAGCGAAGGAATAGCCACACTAACACTGAATCGCCCCGAAGCATTAAACGCCTTCAATAAAGAAGTCGTAGAAGAAGTTCTCCAAGCCTTAGAAGACATTAAAGCAGACGAAAACATACGAGTAGCCATATTAACAGGGACTGGCGAAAAGGCGTTTTCAGCAGGTGCTGACATAAAAGCCATGAAGGGAATGAACGCATTAAAAGCCAGGGAGCTTTCCCTCATGGGTGAAAAACTCTGCAACGCCTTAGAAAATCTGGAGAAACCAGTCATAGCAGCAATAAACGGTTATGCCTTGGGCGGAGGTTTAGAAGTTGCCATGGCATGCGACATACGCATAGCTTCAGAAACTGCACGGATGGGACAAACAGAAATCAACATTGGCTTAATTCCAGGTTGGGGTGGAACCCAAAGGCTCCCACGCTTAATAGGTAAGACAAAGGCAAAGGAACTCATTTTCACTGGAAGAATTATTGATGCGAAAACAGCTGAACAGTTAGGCATTGTAAACATGGTTGTTCCAACCGACAAACTTAAAGAGGCTGTTCGCGAATTCGCTTTGGAAATAGCCTCAAAAGCTCCAGTAGCCATTAAAGTGGCTAAAAGCCTAATCGATAAAGGCTCGGAAATAAGTTTGGACGCTGCCATAGCCTTGGAACGGGAAGGTTTCGGCGTGGTTGCCTCAACAGAGGATTTGCAAGAAGGAGTTTCAGCATTTATCGAAAAAAGGAAGCCAACATTTAAAGGCAAATAGAAAAGAGCTTAATAATCTCCCAATTCTTTTTTGTAAGCTTCGCAGAGGTCTCTTCCCCAATCGTCAATGGCTTCTAATCTTCCGTCAAAGAATCTTAGCACTGGCGGCTCAAAGACGAATTTTAAGCCTTTTATTAGGTTTCTGTGCTTATAAAGCCAATTTATCCTATCAACAGCATACTCAATATGCGAAACCGTGTAAACCCTCCTTGGAAGGGCAATCCTCGTTAACTCTAAATCGGCAAAAACTTCCTTGCCTTCCTTGTCCCTATCCATGGAAATTGTGCCCCGCTCCATACTTCTAATGCCGGAAACAATGTAAAGGGCTGCGGTTAAGGCTCCTGCGGGATATTGCGATTGTGGAACATGCGGCAAAAATTTCATGGCGTCCAAATGGCAGGCTAATCCTCCAGGCGGTGTAACCACTGGAATACCAGTTTCCTTAAGCCTATTAACGAAGTATTTTATCTGTTCCACCGCGCAGCTTGCAAGGTCTTCGTCCACCATTTCTCTTACGCCCACAGCCATGGCGCCAATTTCCCTCATGGACATTCCGCCGTATGTGAAGAATCCCTCGTAGACTGGAAGCCATGGTCTTATTTTTTCAAAGAGTTCCTTATTGTTTGTGGCTATGAAACCGCCCCTGACGCAAGTGTTTTTTCTACCGCTTAAATAAAATATGTCTGCGAGACTGCACATTTCTTTGACAATTTCTGCAACAGTTTTGTTCTCGTAGCCTTTCTCTCTTTGTTTTATGAGATAGGCGTTTTCGCAGATTAAACTTCCATCCAAAACCAAAATGAGACCGTGTTCACTACAGATTCGCCTAATTTCTTTTAAATTCGCCATAGAAAAGGGTTGTCCACCAAGAAGGTTTGTGGTTGCCTCCATTCTCACAAAGCCTATCTTGTCCCTGCTATATTGCTTAATAACATTCAACAGTTTTTGTGGGTCCATGTTACCCTTGAATGGGTTTGTGCTCTCTGTTTTTAATGCTTCATCATAGTAGATTTCTAAGCATGTTGATGCGCCAGTCACTTCAATGTGGGCTTTGGTTGTAGTGAAATGATAGTTTGTTGGAATCACACCGCCTGGCTTGGCAAAAACTTTCGTGAGTAAATGTTCTGCTGCTCTTCCTTGATGAACGTTCATTACGTATTTGTAGCCTAGAACATCTTCAACGGCTTTGGCGAAATTCATAAAATGTCATGCTGCCAGATAGGATCGTTAACCCTCATAAAGGCTGCAAACTGGTCGTCGCTCATGGCGTTTACGCCGCTGTCAGTGAGCATATCAAGAAATATATCTTTGGTTTTTAGCAGAAAAGTGTTGTAACCCGCCTCTTCGATAGCCTTAAGCCTTTCCTCCACTGGTATAAGCCATATTTTCTGAACCATCCGCGCCTTGTGCATATCAATTGGTATTTCCTTACCAGAGGATAATTTTATTTTCATGATTTAGCCTCGTGAATGGTGCTGTTATTCAGTATATGTGTTTTAATAATTTTCGGTTAAACATTTCCATATCAAACATTGGTCTCGGCTTCTTGAAACCAAAAGTTATATTTGAAACATTAAAGCTATGAACGTCTTCTAAAGGTTGAGGAGATATTATTGCCAGATTTACGTGTATTATTAGCTGACAGCCCCGGGAAACGTGTGCTTTTGCTTGGAAACGAAGCCATTGCAAGAGGAATCCTAGAGGTTGGAGTAGGAGTTGTAACAACATATCCAGGCACTCCAGCATCTGAGATAGGCGATTCTATTTCTGAAATTGCTGCCGAAGCTGGAATATATATGGAATATTCCATCAACGAAATTGTCGCAACAGAAGTGGCTGGGGGAGCTGCCAACAGCGGAGTTAGGGCTTTAACAGCGATGAAACATGTTGGGTTGAATGTTGCTTCAGACTTCGTCATGACATTGGCTTATGCTGGCGTTAGAAGCGGACTTGTAATAGTTACGGCTGACGACCCAGAATGTTACAGTTCACAAAACGAGCAAGACAACCGCTTTTATGCTTTGCTTGCAAACTTGCCATGCCTGGAGCCTTCGGATTCTC
Organism: Candidatus Bathyarchaeota archaeon; assembly: GCA_030017755.1. Classification (GTDB taxonomy): domain Archaea; phylum Thermoproteota; class Bathyarchaeia; order Bathyarchaeales; family Bathycorpusculaceae; genus JASEJA01. The sequence goes on along the minus strand of JASEJA010000005.1, from coordinate 10,935 downwards.
AAGAAGCAAAGGACATGACAATTTCAGCCATTGAAATTTCAGAAAAACTGGAATTGCCAGTCATATTAAGAACTACAACCCGCGTAAGCCACACTCGGGTGCCAGTTGTTTATGGTAAGTTTACTAAACCAGTTTTGAAGGGAGAATTCCTAAAAGACGTAAAACGTTTAGTGATGGTTCCAGCCCATTCCAGACCAAAACATCCGGTGCTTTTGAAAAGCATGGAGAAGGCTAAGGAAATAAGCGAAACTTCATTATACAACAAAATTACACGAGAAGGAAAAAGCGGAAAAATCAGTATAATCTCTTCAAGTGCAGCCTACAACTATGCCGTTGAAGCAGCCGATTTGTTAGGGTTAGACGTTAGCCTAATGAAGCTTGGTATGACGCATCCAGTTCCAGAAAAATTTATTGGAAAATTTCTTGAGAAACATGAAAAAATAATCGTCGTTGAAGAGCTTGAACCCTACCTAGAATTGCATGTTAAAGCCATAGCCAAAGATTATGCGCCAAACATTGAAATTTATGGAAAAATGGGAAAACAGTATTTTCCAAGGGATGGAGAACTTTCCACACGTATAGTTGCAACTGGTTTGGCAAAAGTAACTGGCAAAAAGTTACCAATGAATTTTGAGAAAATTAATGAGAAATATGCTGAAGTCTCTCGGAATCTGCCGTCACGACCACCAATATTGTGTGCTGGATGCCCCCACAGAGCCTCCATGTACATCATGAAAAAAGTTGGAGGGGAAAAGGCAGTCTACTCCACAGACATAGGTTGTTATGCTTTGGGAGCTGCTCCGCCACTAAAAACTGGCGACATAATGACTTGTATGGGTGCAAGCATAGGCACAGCCCAAGGAATAAGCAAGGCAACAGAAACGCCCACATTTGCCATAATTGGAGATTCAACATTTTTCCACGCTGGAATTCCAGGATTAATAAACGCCGTATACAACAATCACAAAATAATCGTAACAGTACTAGACAACCTAACAACAGCCATGACGGGACATCAACCCCATCCTGGAACAGGTTGGACTGGCATGCACACACCCACAGAAAAAATCATGATAGAAAAAGTTGCTGAAGGGTGCGGAGTAAAATACGTAAAAGTTGTTAATCCATTTAAGATAAAAGAGGCTGAAACCGTCTTAAAAGAGGCTATGAAGCATTCTGGTCCATCAGTTATAGTTTTTAGGGCGCCATGTGCCTTAATGGTGGTTAGGCAGAGAAGACGCAAAGGCGCAGAACTTTTAGCCTGTAAAATTACGGATAAGTGTACAAACTGTATGGCTTGTGTTAAGCTTTTGGGTTGTCCAGCAATAATCTTCAAAGAAGGAAAAGTAAGCATAAGCGAAACATTATGTAATGCATGCGGCTTGTGCGCTTCGGTTTGTCCCTACAATGCAATAGAATGCGCAAAAATAGGTTAGGGAGAGAATGCGTAAATGAAAGAGTTCAACATGGTTTTGGCTGGTGTTGGCGGGCAAGGAATACTTTTAGCAGCGGAAATTTTGGGCACTGCTGCCGTAAAAGAAGGTTTGAATGTTCGGGTAAGTGAAATTCACGGGATGGCTCAACGAGGCGGAGCCGTAGTTTCCACTGTGAGAATTGGAGAAAGCGTTTTTGCACCAACAGTTTTGGATGGACAAGCCAATGTGCTTTTAGGCTTTGAACCCTTCGAAACCTTGCGAAACCTAAAATTTGCTTCAGAAAAGACGCTTGTGATAATGAGTGAGGAAAGAATTCCGCCAACGGAGCTTACAGCAAAAATGATGTCATATCCATCACTAAAGGAGGTGGAAGAGAAAATTCACAGTTTCACAAGAAAACTGATAATTGTGGATGCTCCAATGTTATCCAAAAAGGCGGGAAGCCTACTAACACAAAATGTAGTTTTGCTCGGAGCCTCAGCTGCAACCGAAAAATTACCAATAAAAAATGAAAGCTTAATTGATGCTATTACGGAGCTTATTCCAGCAAAATATTTAGACGTGAACGTTAAAGCCTTTAAATTTGGGTATGAATTTGTGAAAAAGACAATGGCTAAATCTTAAATTCCATTTTTATGAGTTTTTCTTGTCTTCGCTTAATATTGCTTTCAGAATGCTCTGGAAAATTTTCATGTCTGAAACGTTAACCAGTGGAATTTGAAGGCTCTTTTCAACTTCGTAAATTTTCTCATATTTTGGGAACTCTGCATAACAGATTTGGCTTATTGGAAATTCCCTCTTTTTTAGCTCGTGTTCAAAGGATTTTTCATAAACTTCTAAACATAAGACGTAACCGTTTATCCAGTAAAGTCTATTTACGCCGTACGTTGTGGCGCACCATGCTACGTCGCCGACTGAACGCTTGTCTAATCCTAAGACCGTGATTTTTCTTGTTGGGGCAATTTCAACATCCATTTTTGTTTCACCATGTGCATGGCGTATCTAATACTTCTTTAACTTTGGCAGTTATTTTTGGTCCAAGTCCATAAACTGTTTTAGACCAATCATCAACATTCATTAGAGCGTTCAAAGGGGTTTTGTAGGATTTAAGAATTGCTATGGCTTTCTCCTTTCCAATGTTTGGAAGACTTGCCACAAAATAAACTTGGGCGTCCGCTACTGTTTCACATTTTTTAACTGGATGAAGTGTGGGAATCCTCTTTTCTACAATTTGCTCTTGACGGGCGGCAACATGGAGAAAATCAATTGTTTCCTTATACGAAGTGGTATTTACCATGGCTATTCCATTCTTTGCTAAGTTAAACATGGCTCCCCAAACAGATGCTGGCTGAATTCTGCTATACTTATAAATTATTGGCAGATAACCCTCTAAAAGAATTAGGGATTTTGGATAAACCTCTTTCAGATGAAACAACTGCTCAAAAAGATATCTCCGCGTAAGCGTGTAAACAAAGTCTTGAACAGTTTTTCGCTCCACAGCACAAACATCAGACAAAACATAATCGCCCTTCTCCAAAGCCTCAATTTTAATGTTAACACCCCTTTCTCTTAAACCCTTAACAATTTTTTGGGCAGTATTCGCTTCACGACTGTCAACTATGATGGTTGGTTCCTGCTCTTCGCTTTTCTTTTCTTTTAGGTATGGAAGTAACGTTTCAGTTCCAGACATACCATCAACCTTTTTACATGAGAACTTAGAGCTACTTGCTGATAAAACTTGAGCATAACCTACATTAAATTTTGAAAATGTTAGATGGATAACTCAAAAAAAGGAAAGAGAAATTTATGGTCCTTTCTTGGTTATTTCTTTGACAACGCCAGCGGCTATCGTTGTGCCCATGTCTCTAACTGCAAATCTTCCAAGTTCAGGAAACTCTGTGTAAGTTTCGATGGCAATTGGATGCAAAGGCTCCATTTTCACTAAAGCTGCGTCTCCAGTTTTTAGAAAAGCAGGCTTCTCCTCAACAACCTGTCCAGAACGGGGATCAATCTTTCTTATCAATTCAGTAAACCTACATGCAACCTGCCCAGTATGATAGTGGAGAACCGGCGTGTATCCAGCCGCTATAGCTGTTGGATGATAAATTACAATTATTTGTCCAATGAATTCTTTGGCTACTGTCGGCGGATTATTAACGTGTCCACAGACGTCTCCGCGGCGCAAATCTGTTTTGGCAACGCCTCTAACGTTAAATCCAACATTGTCGCCAGGCTCAGCCCTTGGAATGCGTGTGTGGTGCATCTCTATAGATTTCACTTCTGCTTGCTTGTTGACTGGCATGAAAACGACAACATCGCCTTCTTTGAGAACTCCTGTTTCAACTCTTCCAACTGGAACTGTGCCAACGCCCGTAATGCTATAAACGTCTTGAACTGGAATGCGTAATGGCTTGTCCAAGGGTTTCGGAGGAACGTCAAAAACATCTAAAGCGTCAAGCAATGTTGGTCCTTTATACCATGGCATTTTGTCGCTTGACTTAACAAGGTTGTCGCCAGTCCATCCAGAAGTCGGTACAAACGGAATTTTCTCAACTTTATAGCCCACCATTTTCAGCATCCTTGAAACCTCGTTCTTAATTTCATTGTATCTTTCCTGGCTCCAATTCACTGTTGCATCATCCATCTTGTTAACAGCAACAACCAACTGGTTAACACCCAAAGTAAACGCTAAGAAGGCATGCTCCCGCGTTTGGCCACCAGGACCAATGCCAGCCTCAAATTCTCCCCTTTTTGCTGAAACGAATAGTACGGCGCCGTCGGCTTGGCTTGCTCCCGTAATCATGTTTTTAACGAAGTCTCTGTGTCCGGGCGCATCAATGATTGTGAAATAGTATTTTTTGGTTTCAAATTTTAGAAATCGCAAGTCAATCGTTAAGCCCCTTTCCCGTTCCTCTTTTAAGTTGTCAAGAATCCATGCGAACTTGAAGGTTTCTTTGCCCATTTTTTTGGCTTCTTCTTCAAAAGCCTTTATTATTCTATCATCTACTACTCCTGCCAAGTATAGCATGTGTCCTGTTGTTGTTGATTTTCCATGGTCAACGTGTCCCATGATTACCAAGTTTAAGTGGGGTTTTTCTGGTCTACTCATTCTTTTTCCTCCCTCATCTTTTAATTTCCCATTAATTTTAGTGGATTCGTTTACACAACTGTTCAATCAATTATTTTAAGTTTATCATTATGCCATCCGTGTTTAATGGAAACGGATATTAACGTTAAATTTGGAAGTCAATTCATGGAAGAGTCTAAACGATGCCTACAAACCTACCAGCAGAAGCCAAACGTAAATGGGCTGAGGTTTCAGCAACAAAAAACCCAAGAGAAAAACTCCAGCTTATGCAAGAGTTTTTAAGCCTAGTTCCAAAACACAAAGGAACAACCAAACTTTGCGCCCAAGTTAAAAAGCAGATGGCAACCCTTCGAAGGGAAATTGAAGAGAAAAAGCGAAGAAAATCTGGGAAAGGTGGACCAAAATTTTTCATAGAAAAGGAGGGCGCAGCCCAAATAGCCATTTTAGGCTTAACCAATGTAGGAAAAAGCAGTTTGCTTAAGGCTGTCACAAACGCTAAAGTTGAAGTTTCCCCAAACCCCTATAGGACAAGAGAACCAGTACCAGGCGTATTAAATTATCATGACATCCAATTTTAAATTGTGGAAGCCCCAGCCTTAATGGAGGGTTCAGCTGACGGAAGGGCTTAGGGGCTTCAGAGTCTAGCTTTAGCCCGCAACGCTGACGGCTTAATATTGATGATTGATTTGTCTCAGGAACCAGTTGAACAGTTATCGCTAATCTTGGGTGAGCTTGAAAAGGCAAGAATATTGGTTAGCAGACCAAAGGCTCGGGTTGAAATTGAAAAGAAGTTTATGGGCGCTGGGTTACGAATAATTCTGATTGGAAACCTAATTGACTGCACTCTGAAAGAAATTGAAGAACTGCTTAGAAGCTACAGGGTTACAGATGCAATTGTCAAAATTTATGGAGAAGCAACTCTTGACGATGTAGAGAATGCAATTTTTGAAAACACCGTCTACAAACCAACAATAATAGTCGCAAACAAAATTGAAGCAGAGGGTGCAGAAAAGAACCTAAAAATACTGGAGGCTTACGTCGACGGAAAACTCCCTATACAGCCAGTTTCATGCAAAACCAGTGTAGACGCAGAAAAGCTGGGCGAAATTCTATTCAAAGCGTTAGACATAATCCGTGTTTACACAAAGGAACCAGGCGAAAGAGAGTTTTCGAAAAAACCCTTCACATTAAAAAGGGGCGCAACCGTTTACGAGTTAGCCAAAAATATTCACAGCGATTTTACCAAGAACTTCACCTTCGCAAGGGTTTGGTCTAAACGTCTCGTTTTCAGTCCCCAAAAAGTTGGGGCTGGATTCGTTCTTGAAGATGGAGACATAGTTGAAGTTCATGTAAAATAGCCCTATCTTGAAGCTTGAGCTACTCTTTCTGTTTCGTGGCGTTTAGAAACCGCATAGCTTTTCATGTCATGGTTTGCCGCTAAGATTAATTCTTCTGCGAGGCATTCTTCAATTGAGCGGGGATTATTAATTGAAGCTGTTCTTGCGCCTTCGCAAATATTTCTTAAAGCCAAATCTATCCTTCGCTGTGGAGAAACATCAACTGACAAATGGTAGACTATACCGCCATAACTAATTCTTGTCGTGTCTTCGCATGGAGCCGAATTTTCCACAGCCCTAACCAAAACCTCTATTGGATTTTTGCCTGTTCGCAAATGAATTATTTCGAAAGCTTGCTTCACAATATTCATCGCCTTAGCCTTTTTACCAGCATTTTTCCCAGGTCTCATAAGATTATTTACAAGTCTCTCAACAATGTTGACGTTTGCCTTGCGGAAACGTTTGTGTTCATGTCTTCCCATGCTGTGGGGAACAACCAAGGGTTTTAGGGATATATACCTCTGCAAACCTAAATCTTTAACTTGAATATCCCCAAAACTCCATTTCTCAAAAAGTTTAACATCTTCCTTCTCTTCTTGTTTTTGACTCAAACCATTCACCGTGCCGGTTTCTGCTTCCTTCCATAAACAAGCTCGTTTAAAGATACGCCGTTAACCATTATTACTTTCCAACGCACTCCGGGGATGTCACCCATACTCCTGCCCCTAGAACCTCCAATTCCTTCAACCACAACTTCATCATGCTCATCAACAACGTTTAGGGCGCCGTCTCCGGGCAAAAAGGCTGTTATGACTCGCCCATTTTTAATAAGTTGGGTTCTAACACATTTTCTTATGGCGCTATTGGGCTGCTTGCTTTCAACGCCCACTTTCTCTAAAACTATTCCCCTTGCCATAGGCGCCCCTTCAAGGGGGTCAGCCTTAACATCAAGCATCAACATTCTTCTTTTATAGTACAAGCTACTCCAACGAAACCTTTTTCGTTTTTCCATCAGTTTTCTTGCGGCAAACTCGCCCCTTGGAGACTTTGAACCCATACTCTAATTTTCCTCTCGCTACGTCTAATCACACAACTAATATTTAAACAATAACATATAATTCTATTATAACGCCCAGAGAAAATCATATGAGAAAGAAAAAGGCAAAATTAAACATGTCCATGCCCAAGAAGCTGATTTGATGAATAGTTGGCGTTTGCTAAAACTGGAAACTCATGACGCTTATACAAACATGGCTATAGACGAAGCCATATTAACCGCTAAAATACACAATCTCGCCCCAAACACTATAAGATTCTATCGCTGGAAACCTTCTGCTGTCTCCATCGGAAAATTTCAAAACATCCAAATTGAAGTAAACATTGAAAACTGTAGGAAATACGGCGTTGACATTGTGAGACGAATAACAGGCGGAGGAACAGTTTACCACGATGCAGAAGGCGAAATCACCTACAGCGTAATCGCAGACAAAAAAGACCTAAAAGCCAAAGACATAACAGAAGTCTACCAAAAAATTTACGCTGGAATAACAGAAGCCCTAAAAATTTTAGGCGTAAAAGCGGATTTTAACCAAGGCAATGCAAAAACATGCCCAAACCTAACAGTTAACGGCAAAAAAATTTCTGGAAGCGCCCAATCCCACAAAGGCGGCATAGTCCTACAACACGGCACATTATTATTGGACGTGGACCTTGAAAAGATGTTCACTTTTCTGCGGGTTCCAAGGACAAAAACATGCATGGAAATAGTAACCATCGCAAAAAACAAAATCACCTCAATAAAAGAAGCGTTAGGAAAAAACGTTTCAATAGAAGAAGTAACAAACGCCTTAACACAAGGTTTCCAAAAAGCCCTAAACATCCAGCTCATCAACAAAAACCTAACACCATACGAAGTGGAATATGCGCAAACACTATCCAAAGAAAAATATACAACAAAAAGATGGAATTTCCAAGGCAAAAATCCTATTTAGTCTATTTTTGATGCGGGGGGTGGGATTTGAACCCACCACAGCGTGGAGAATATCACCCGCAAAACCCATCTTTTTTCTGTTTGGTGATGATTTCACGGCTTTTTTGGGTTTGACAGTCGCCGCACTCCTTTTTAGCGTTGATGCTGTGCAAGGTCTGTTGGTAGCCCAGGATAGGTTCAAATATCGGTTTAAAATATCGGGGATGCACGACGCAGCTCCGGATCACTCTCGGTTGCGAATATTTCACCTCGAACTTTTCTCTTTTTTGGAATACTTGTGGTAAATGTTTCCTTTTATGAAGCTATTTCAGTTATGGCTTTTGCCACCTGCTTTATGAGACCGCTTTTTCTTGCGTTCCAGATTTCTATACCCATGATTTTTCCGTTTTCGTCCAGTTCAAGGTGCACGTCAGGATCAGCCTCTATTACTTCATGGCTAGGTCCTTCTCTAAAAAGCAAGTATAATATGTCCACTGATTTATCATACCATGCTCTTACTTTACCCTCTTCCATGCGCCTCTCACCGTCTTTGTTTTGATAAGTCTGTCAAGTTTAGTAGTGTAGTAGAGTGTTATAACCTTAACTACCTCAGCCTCCATCTTATAGGCGAGAATGATGGATCTGGCGTCGATCTTTTTGACAGCTACGATTGTTCCATGTTCCACATCATTATAAACCTCGTCAGGAGACTCCATCGTGGCATATACATCTGAAGTCTTCACGCTTCTTCTATGCATCTTCTCCAAGGCATGCTGACTAAACTGGACGGACATGTACGGCACAGTCTTCATTGTTATAGTAGTTAGTTAATAAAGCAATAGTACATAAAGACAATTTATCATCGAATGGATTTCCAAATTCTGAAAATTGTGATGGAGCAGAACCGTTTGGCGATACCTCATCATAGGCAATTATGCACGCAAATCAACGAGCAGCAATATGCCTACAGCAAAAGCGGACACCTACAGTTCAGCCATCCACCAAACAGCAACGACGACATGCTATGGAGCCTTGCTTTAGGAGTTATGGCAGCAAGAGAACCGCCAAGAAAAGAACCAGCTTTCACATTCGGTTAGTAGCGCTGTGTAGGTTCAAATATCGGTTTAAAATATCGGGGTTAAAACGTTATTTTTGTCTCTCTTAGAAAAATATCTCGAAATTGAGGTTCAAATGAGATTTTATTGGCGTTTCTGGTAGCTACAGCCATTGCTTTCTTTTGTAGAGCATAACAGCCAACAGTGTTAGTATTATGAAAATTGGAAGGGTCAGACTTGATGGGAATTCTGGAATTTTATAAGGTTCTTCCCATGGAGCAGGCATCGTATCTATATTATACATCCAATCGGAACTGTAGGAGTCTACTTCTAAAGTTACAACTTTAGGATAACCAATGAAGGATAGCGGAACCGAGAACTCTATTACTCCGTCCCAACCAGTTGCACTTGTAATATTCTGAACTTCTCCATGCGCTTCTCCATGTCCTAACAAAATGGTGTAGGAGTAATTACCCCAGATTACTTCATACCAACTAGAAGAGTTCTCCGGAGTAATCATAATACTGAATATTGCCAGTCCATATTCAACTGGATAATCCCAATCAACTTGAAGTGCCAAGTAAAGGTTTTCATCGCCCAAATATGCCCAGAATTTCAGTAAATCAGCATAACCAGCCCATTGATCATCTGAATCTAAGCCTATTGGCGAGATGCCTAAGTCTATCCAATCACTAAGGCTTCCATCTACTACTATAGTGCCTTCTGCATCAATCAGTTGAATGTTGAAAGCCGGTGCCAACATACCTGTTAGAACAATAATTATTAACGACGCAGCCTTTTCTTTGCCAAGTTTTATAGAGAATTCGCTCATGCTTTCGACTTCATAGTTTTATATTTCAATTACATTTTAATGATAAATATGGCGAAGAATGTAAGAAACATAAACAGAGACTGAATTAGAATTGATGGAAACTCTGATACCACTGCATACTGGTTAGATTCTGCTGTTAAAGCGTATGTCGCTACAAGAGGCGCCCTATTTTTGTGTATTAAAAGAACATCAAAGGGTGCCTTTTGACCTGGGCTGATGTCGCTTGGATCTGAATATGTGAAATCGGTTGCTACAACATGGCCAGTTGAGTTGTAGAAGGTCGCTATGACCTTAACATAAGTGGCATTGCCGGTAGCGATGTTTTTTATTTCGCCAACAACATGCATACAACCAACAGCGTCAATGTATGAACTATTTGACAAGATTTCAAGACCTATTGGAATAGGGCTTGTAGCAGAAAATTTTACACTTAGGCTATAATGGTGCACCTTAGTTGCTTGCGTAGTATCTATTAAGAGAACTTCGAAGGGGGACTTTCTTGCCGGAAGAAGGACGCTTAAGCGAGTGTATGTGAAGGAAGTAGCTATTACGGTATCGCTCGAATCATAGAAAGTTGCTGTGATTTTAACAAAACTTGCTGCGCCATCTCCTACGTTTTCTACTTCTCCTGAAACATGATAGTGGCCTATAGAGTCTAACCAACCACTATGAGTTAATATATTAACTTGAGCAGCTGCGTAAGCTGGTTGAATGTTAAACACCAATGTTGACATGCCTATCAGAAGTAACGCTAATACCATTCCAGACACTATTTTCTTTAACAATTTGCTTCTCCTACCCTTCCATATATTATATCAAAAAATAAAACTTTCGCAACAATCAGTCTATCTACCAGAATGACATAAAAAGTCGAAACGTAGCCTTTTTGTATCTGAATTGCAGTCAAAACGTGGTCGTTTTGGGATGGTAGCCCGCGAGAGATTCGAACTCCGTTTTCTCTCGCTTCCATGAGTTTCAGTTAGGGTCGCTTAACACTTTCGCTGATCACGTTTTCGCTTATTTCTTTTAGGTGTTCTGCGATTTCAGCTCCCTTGTCGGTGAGGCGGTTTATACGCCTCGGCATTCTAAACTCGCTTTCAATTAAGCCTTCACCATGCAAGCGGGCTATCATTTCGCTGCACCATGCTCCGTTATGCCCACCTGTTTGGCTATCTGGCTGTTTTGTAGTGGGCCATGCTCAAGTAATGTTATTAGAAT
>JASEJA010000061.1:3807-6147 GCA_030017755.1 Candidatus Bathyarchaeota archaeon | reverse complement strand
TGTTATTGGGCTACATGCCAAGAAGACGCCGTAGAATGGCTTATTCCAATAGCAAAAGCCAAAAACGTTGAACTAACCTTAAGCAGCGACCCATATCACGGCGACACTTGGGAAACCAAAGAAGTTAGAAACGCTGTGAAAGCTGCAAACGCCCTAAACATTAAGGCTGAAATCCTCGCAGTCAAATATCCTCAAGCCGAAGTTCCGTGCCCAAGTCAGATTGAAGGAGCAAAAGTTGGTTTAGGTGAACTAATGTATAAAGGCAGAGCCTATTCAAAACTAACAGAAAAAGCAGAGAAAACGTCATGGCGAGAATTCACCCAATGTCCGTATGAGGATTTTACTAAACAAGAAAGAGTGCACATAGACCCATTGGGATTTGTTCACGTTTGCCAAGGCATTTCCATAGGCAATGCTTGGCAGAAACCTTTCTCAAAAATAATTGAAGAATTTAATCCTTATGAAAATGTCATTCTTGAGCCTTTGGTTCGTGGCGGTCCAGTGGCTTTGGTTGAAAAGTTTGGTTTGCCTCATGAGGAGGTTTATGCTGATGCTTGCCACTTTTGTTATGCCATGCGCCTTTTACTGCGGAACAAATATCCGGAAATTTTGGCTCCAAATCAAATGTATGGAGAACTCGAATAATAACGTCTTAACAAATTATAAAAGAGAAAATTGTTCACTATTAAGGGGTTAATGGTGAAAATTAATGCTAAAAAGGGATGAAGCCCTAAGCCTAGTTAAGAAGAACATTTCAAAAAGAAATATCCTTTACCACATGCTCGCTGTCGAAGCCATCATGCGAAGCCTCGCAAAACATTTTGGAGAAAACGAAGAAGTTTGGGGCTTAATTGGCTTGTTACATGACATTGATTATGAGAAAACAGAGGCAACACCGGAAAAACACAGCCTTTTAGCCGAAGAAATCCTTAAGGGGCTCGTGCCAGACGAAATTATAAAATCCATAAAAACCCACAATTTTAGGCATACGGGCATAACGCCAGAAACCCGCATGGAAAAAGCATTAATCGCTTCTGATGCCATCTCTGGTTTGTTGGTTGCTTGCGCCCTAGTAATGCCTTCTAAAAAGTTGGCTGATGTTAAGGTTGAAACAGTTGCGAAAAAGTTTAAGTATAAGGATTTTGCAAGAGGCGCAGAACGCGAAAGAATTCTTGTCTGCGAGGAAATTGGAATTCCAAGAGAAAAGTTTTTTGAAATAGCCTTAGATGGGTTAAAGGGCATTGCTGGAGAAATAGGTTTATGAAATAACAGCGTATTCTTCTTCGCTTTTTACGCCTATTCCCAGTTCGGCTGCTTTGCGGATTTGCGTATAACTCCATGGGTTTTGGGTTAGGCTTATGCCTTCGTAGTTTTGGATTATTTTTATTGCTTCAATGTCTATGGCTATGCGGTCTCCAGAAGCCAAAATAACGCCTGGTTCTCGGAGTTCGCCATTGGCTGGTCCACCGTTTATGAAACATTTTCTCCCATCCATAATTATCAAGTTTGGATTTACAATCAAGTTTAAATCTGCAATTTTCTCCTCCAAATGTCTTGCGTGAAGCATCATTCTCTCGCTTGGCTTCATAAAACCAACAGCCAATTTTAGGCTTAGGGTAAACTTTGCCCACTTATGGGTTTTCATACAGCAAACATAAACAAGCTTTTCAGCCTTCAATGCGCTTTCTGGCAAACTCACCTCTTTAAGGTATTTTCCACCAGTGGCAACTTTCACCCATTTACCCTCATCAAAAAATACGAGTTCTGCGCCAGCTTCTTCTGCCTTCGCAATCATTCCCGTTTCCGCTAAAACCTTTCTCGCTGAAAGCGAAACCATACAAGACTCGCCTAGAATAACCCTTCCAGCGCCATGCTCAAACAACAATTCAATAACAGCCTTAACAAATTCTGGGTCGCTTGAGGCTGGTGGCGGGTCAGCGGTGTTAAAGTTTGGCTTCAACCATATTTCATCGCCTTTCTGAACAACCTTGTTGAAACCGCCGATTAATTCCACAGCCCTTAAAATGCTCTCTTTCAAATTTTTTATGTTGCCAACTTTGCTGACTAAAGCTTTGCCGTCTTTTTTGTAAAGATTCTCCTTAAACCTTTCAATTTCCTCATTTCCCAAGTCAGCCACTACCATAAAACTTTCATGTTCAAGGATTTAGCCTTTAACAGGATAAAGCTAAAATCTATAGAGGGGTGTCCAATTTAGCAAGTTTTCGATTGCTAAATTTTAAACTATATACTTGTCTGTTTTTTCAAAGTCTTTAACTATCTCCATAACCCGTTTTGAAGCATCAAGCGTTTCTAATGGGATTCCTTTAAGCAGAGCCCAAG
>JASEJA010000061.1:0-3707 GCA_030017755.1 Candidatus Bathyarchaeota archaeon | reverse complement strand
CTTTTGGCGTTTTCTAAACGGTTTCGAAAGTTTTCAATTTTTGCCGAATTGCCTTTACTCATGTTGCTCTTGCCACAAGATTCAACCCTGTCAATGGGCTCATTGGCTGTAGAGTTGAAAAGCTTCCGTAAAATGCCACTGGTTCCCATCCGGCTTTTCTAAGAAGCGATGAGAGTTCGCTTGGGCTGTAGACGTGGACTTCATACTCTACACGGTCTATGAACTCTAAATTTTCACCGCACTTTTTGTAAAAGGTCCAGACAGTTTTCAACTGCGATGTGGTAGGGTCATACTTTCTACTTTCTAACAGCACTATATTATTTACTTCCCCATAACTAGTGGGAGCAAATTTAACGGCTAAAAACTCAGTATGCATGGTTTCAGCTATGAGCAATACAGCATTTTCTTTTGAAAGCTCTCTTGCTTGCTTAAAAATTTTAAGGTCATCTTTTAGGGAGAAATATCCAATTGAAGTCCAAGCGTTAACAACAACATCAAAGGGCTGCCTAATTTTTCCAACAACTTTCTTAAGGTTTCTGACATCGCCTTCTATGAAAGTCACCATTTTGGAAACGTTATGTTCTGCGGCTTTTCTTTTTGCATCGTCTAGAAAGGTTTTGGAGATGTCCACTCCAACAGCCCTAAAACCCTTTTCAGCCATGTGTGTGGAAATCCGCCCGTTTCCACAGCATAAATCAAGCACATTACCCGATGTAATGCCAAAACCGCTTAGCACTTTCACCATGCCGTTTACAACTTCCTCGGTTCGAAGCCATCTTTCATTCATCAACTTTAAGAAAAGTTCAGCATTTTTGATAAAAAGCTTCTTTGTCCAATAGCTCATGTTTCTGTATAAGGCTTAGGTTTTCTAATATGTGTTTTGGAATATAAACTTACAAAACAAATAAATGGAACGTTCTAAAATGGTTAAGGGAAGTTTGGAGGCAAAATTATGGCAGGCATAATTCTCGTCAGAGATGTCATGTCAAGAGAGGTTCGGGTTGTCCGCCCAGACACAACAGTTAAGGAGGTTGTTGCTACAATGAACAAGTTTAACATAGGCTCAATAATAGTTGTGCAGGGCGAAAGACCAGTAGGCATCATAACAGAACGCGACATACTAAGAAGGCTTGTGGAACCGTGCTTAGCACCTGAAACCCTAACTGCAAGGCATATTATGACAAGCCCGGTAACAACAATAAGCGAAACAGCAACAATAGAAGAGGCAGCCAAGCTTATGGCGAAGAAGAAGGTTAAGAGGCTTCCAGTTATGAGTAATGAGAAAATTGTTGGAATAGTAACCTTCACAGACATAGTCACAAAAGTGCCAACACTACTCTCTATACTGGAAGAACTTGTAAGACCGCACAAACGCGTATACTAAAATTCTGGTTCAGCCTTACCCAACTTTTTATCCAAACAAGCCTTGACAAAGCCATAATATTCTGGGTCTGGTTTTCCAGGACGGCTCTTAAATTCGCCGTGAAACTGCGAAGCGAAAAAGAAATAGTGGTTTGGAAGTTCCAAAATTTCCATTCTTCTGGCGTCTGCATTTTTTCCAGAAAACACTAAACCGTTCTTTTCAAAAGTTTCCAAATAATCCAAGTTAACCTCAAACCTATGGCGGTGGCGCTCATAAATCTCCTCGCTCTTGTATAGGGCATATGCCATAGTGCATGGCTTAACAACTATTTTATGCGCTCCCAAACGCATGGTGGCGCCCTTAATTTCTATTCCCCTTTGTTCGGGCATTAAGTCTATCACTGGATGCGGCGAATCTGGGTTTATTTCTGTGCTGTTCGCATCCTTTAAGCCGCAAACGTCCCGCGCAAACTCTATAACAGCTAGCTGAAAACCATAACATATGCCCAAAAATGGAACGTTATTTTCACGCGCAAACCTTATTGCCATAATTTTTCCTTCAGTGCCCCTTGGACCAAAACCATATGGAACAAATACGCCATCATACTTCCTTAGCTTTTCTATTTCTTTTGGGTTTTTCTCAAAGGCTTCAGCCTTAATATAGTCTATGCAAACCTTCGCTTTGCAAGCCGCGCCAGCATGACGTAAAGCCTCATTCATGCTTACATAACTGTCTGCTAAACCAGCATATTTTCCAACAAGGGCTATCTTCACATCATATTTCGGATTTAACAAAGCATCAACAAAAATTTTCCATTGGCCATACTCTGGTTTGCTCTTTGGAAATCCAAGCCTATTACATATGAATTCGCCCATTCCCTGCTCATCCAAAATCAGCGGCACCTGATAAATCGTTTCGACGTTGTAGGAGCAGAAAACAGCATTTTCAGGTATCGTGCCGAATAGGGCTATTTTGCGCAGAACTTCAGAATCTATCATTTCAGAACATCTCGCAACTATAATGTCGGGTTGTATGCCTATGCGCCTCAACTCGTTTACGCTGTGCTGAAGAGGTTTTGTCTTCATTTCCTTTGTAACATCTAAAATTGGAACCAAAGCCACGTGCACATAAAGCGTGTTCTCGAAACCCTCCTCCAATCGCATTTGACGAATAGCCTCAAGGAAAGGCAAACCTTCAATGTCGCCAACTGTTCCGCCAACTTCCGTCAAAACCACATCAACGTTTGAGGATTTGGCTACGACGCGAATGCGATGTTTAATCTCATTCGTCACATGAGGCACGATTTGGACGCATCTTCCAAGAAAATCGCCTTTACGTTCTTTTTCGATAACAGCCCTATAAACCAACCCGGTGGTAATGTTATTATCCTTTTTCAAGTTTAAATCTAGAAAACGTTCATACCAGCCCAAATCAAGGTCTGTTTCGCCACCATCATCAGTCACATAAACCTCGCCGTGCATGTAGGGGTTCATTGTTCCAGCATCAACATTTACATAGGGGTCAACCTTTACTGCGGTAACTTTTAAGCCTCTTGCTTGAAGCATCTTACCAATAGAAGAGGTTACTATGCCCTTTCCAACAGAGCTTAACACTCCACCAGTCACGAAAATGTATTTAACCATAATTTCTCCTCGTAACAACAAAACCATAAAACCACAATCAGCATTTAAATCCTTTCATTCACCTTTTCATAGAATAGGCAGAGAGAAAACATGCCGACCGCAAAAGCTCCGCGAACAGTTTATTGGCTTGGAAACAGGCTCTACTTAAACATAACCAACAAATGCTCAAACAACTGCTACTTCTGCATAAGAAATTTTAGGAACGGCGTCGGCGGCTTCAACCTCAAACTAAAAAAAGAACCTTCCACAAGCGAAATAATAAGTGAGCTTCAGAACTTCATAAATTTGAAGAGTTGGAGCGAAATTGTCTTCTGCGGTTTCGGCGAACCATTAGAGCGGTTGGACTGCCTCCTGGAAATTTGCAAATGGATAAGGCGTTATTACTGTAAACCCATAAGCATTAGAATAGACACTAATGGACAAGCCTACCTAATCGACAAAGGCAGAGAAATCCTCAAAGAATTAAAGGATGGTGGTGTAAACCGCATAAGCGTCAGCCTAAACGCCCACAACAAGGAAATCTACAACCAAATCTGCAAACCAGCCTTCAACGACGCCTTTGAAAAGGTTCTGGAATTTGTGGAAAAAGCAAAAGAAAATTTTGAAACGGAAATTACAGCTGTTGCCATTCCAGAAGTTGAAATTTCAAAGGTTGAGGAAATCGCAAGAAAAATAGGTGTAAAATTTCGGTTGCGAGAATA
>JASEJA010000060.1:4648-6219 GCA_030017755.1 Candidatus Bathyarchaeota archaeon | reverse complement strand
GGGCTCTTTCGCCGAAGCCAAGCCAGCAAACCCTTGCAGGTAAGCCTTGAAATTGGACTTGTTCTTTTGCTTTTTGTATCCAGCGGCGCAACTCCTTATTGTAGGAGAATTCTCTCAAAATAACATCATCAAGCGTGTAAATGTCTTCTTGGCTGCCAACAAGTGAAGTCCAACGGAAAGGCCCCCTACCTTCGCAGAACATTGGTCGGATGTAGCGTTGGACAAAGCCCGGATAGGCGAAAGCATCTTTGAATCCAGCGTTATAGGCTTGTTGTCTTAGGTTGTTGCCATACTCGAAGGCTACTGCGCCTTTCTCCATCATTTTAACCATGGTTTCCACTTGAAGCCTCATGCTCTCGCTTGCCTTTTGCAGATACTTTTGGGGATTGTTTAAGCGTAGTTCATCTGCCTCCTCTTTGGATAAGCCAGCTGGATAATAACCATTCAACGGGTCATGGGCTGAAGTTTGGTCTGTTAAAACGTCTGGGATTATTCCACGCTTTAAAAGTTCTGGATGCACTTCTGCCGCGTTACCCAATAAGCCTATGCTTCTTGGAAAGCCTTCTCTTTTAGCCTCTAAAGCAAGCCTAACCGCTTCATCTATGTCGTCAGTCCACATTTCCAAATACTTATGCTTAAGCCTTCGGTCTATTGCTCGTTTGTCAATTTCCACAACTAAAGCGACACCTTCGTTCATTGTAACGGCTAAGGGTTGGGCGCCGCCCATCTCGCCTAAACCAGCAGTTAAGACAAGCCTTCCGCGGAGTGAATCTCCAAAATGTTCTTTGGCTACGGCGGCTAAAGTTTCATATGTGCCTTGCAATATTCCCTGTGTTCCAATATAAGCCCATGAGCCAGCAGTCATTTGCCCAAACATGATTAAGCCTTTCTGCTCCAACTCGTAGAAATAGTCCCATGTAGCCCATTTTGGCACAAGCATAGCGTTAACGATTAAGGCTCTGGGCGCCCACTCATGGGTTTTAAAAACGGCTACTGGTTTGCCGCTTTGAATAAGCATTGTTTCGTCTGGCTCAAGCGCGATTAAAGTTTCAACAATACGCTCAAAACATTCCCAGTTTCTGGCAGCCCTGCCAGTTCCACCATAAACGATAAGTCTTTCAGGGTCTTTAGCCACTTCGGGGTCAACAACATTATAGAGCATGCGAAGGATGCCTTCAATTTGCCAGTTCTTACAATGCAATTCTGGACCAGTCAAACATTTCACGGGTCTTTCAATTTTCAAAGGAAAGCACCTCTAACAGAAGGAGGAGAAGAGAGTATTAATAACTGTTTGGAACACTTATAAAATTCTGCTTTTATATATTATAGGAAGCTTCCATACATGACTAAAGTGGAAATTCATGTTTCTGCAAATGAATCAGAAGCTTGGGACATTCTTTGGAAATGGTTGTGGTTTACACGAGACGTTTGGGAAACCAAATATTGGAAAGAGGAGAAAATTGCCTTAAAACCAGTTTTCCTCTACTCTTAAAAATGAAAGTTAAATCAATCTTGGATTGCTCATGTGGGTTAGGTTACAAAACGGTTCTTTTTGCTAAGGAAGGCTCTGA
>JASEJA010000060.1:2553-4548 GCA_030017755.1 Candidatus Bathyarchaeota archaeon | reverse complement strand
GGCTGCAAAAAGTATTTACTCAGTACTCAACAATGATGGAAAATTTGTTTTCGTAGCTGCATCTGAAAAAGATTTGAAAAAGCTAATTGAAAAGGAATGGAAAAGGAGAAAACGCTTTGATGTAGACCCACCTTGTAAGAAGGGATTCTGTGGAGGTTACGCGCATTGAAGTTGCTGAAAAAACTCCAGAAGGCATACTTGAAAACAACATTTTTCTGATTAAAGAGCAAAAAGTATTACGAGCTGAAATGGCGTCTATTATGAATCCAAGAATTAAGTGGACGTTCAGAGATTTTAACAAAGTGTTAAAAGAAGTTGGATTTAGAGAAGTTCACATTACCAAAGAAAATTGCGTTGTGGCAGTGAAATAACAGTTTTTAGTGTTGAAGTTTGCTGCTGATGACTTGGATTTTAATAAAATTTAGAATTTATTCTTCTTCTCTCATTATTGGAAATTCGCTTCTGCTCGCTTCTTTGTCAATTACGATTCTGCCATTCTTAATCACTTTGTCAACGAGGTTCACGCCGAAGTGGTAGCCCAAGAACCTGTGGTTCGGCACATCTAAAACTATAATGTCCGCCTTTTTGCCAACCTCTAAACTTCCAATTTCATAAGCTCTTCCAATTGCGTGAGCAGCGTTAATTGTGGCTGCGGTTAAGGCTTCAGCAGATGTTAACTTCATGAAATGACATGCGAAGGCTATGACTAACTGCATGTTTTCAACCAAACAGTTGGGGTTAAAGTCTGTGCCTAAGGCTACTGGAGCGCCCAAATCAATCATTAACCTTGCATCCGCATATTTTCCAAGCATCAAACTGAAAGCAGCAGCTGGAAGCAGAACGGCAACAACACCTTTATTTGCCATGGCTTTTATGCCTTCAACAGAAGAGAAAAGCAGGTGATCAGCAGAAACTGCGCCGATGTCAGCTGCAAGTTCGGCTCCGCCCAAAGTGCTCATTTCGTCAGCGTGAACCTTAGGCTTTAAACCAAAATTTTTCCCAGCAGCCAAAATGCGCTTACTCTGCTCTAAGGTGAAAACGTTCCTTTCGCAGAAAACATCACAAAATTCTGCCAATTTCTCTTCAGCAACTTTTGGAAGGGTTTCCTCAACTATTAGGTTCACGTAATCATACGGATTAGCCTTATATTCTGGTGGGATGGCGTGAGCGCCGAGAAATGTTGGAACAACATCCACACAATGCAGTTGGTTAATGCGTTTTATGGCTTCTAAAATTTTTAACTCATCCTTCGTTGTTAAGCCATATCCACTTTTGGCTTCAACAGTTGTGGTTCCATACTCCAACATAACATCTAATCTTTTAAGACCAGAATCCACAAGTTTTTCAACGCTTGCTTTTCGTGTTTCCCTAACAGTTTTTAGTATACCACCGCCACTGCTCAGAATCTCCATGTAAGAGGCACCTTCCACCCGCATTTGAAATTCATCTTCTCGAAAACCAGCAAAAATAATATGTGTATGCGGGTCTACAAAGCCTGGCATGACAGTTTTTCCATGGGCGCTTATTACGGTTTCAGCCTTGAAAGCCTTTGTCACTTCTACTGTTTTTCCAACAGCAACTATTCGTCCATCTTTAAGGGCTAAGGCGCCATGATAGATTATTCCAAGATCTCGCATTTGTTTGCCTATTCGTGGTTTTTGGTTTGCCCCAGCCAAAGTGATAAGCTCGTCAGCGTTAACGATAAGTAAGTCTGCCTTTTCTCTTGCTTTCGCTTTAGTTTTACTCAAATTCACCGCCTTTCTCAATGGCATTTTGTATGGCTATCTCTAACACTCGATTTTCGGTTAAGTTATCAATTTTCAAATAATATGCGGCTATGTCAATAAGTGCTTTTAACGGCGCCATGCCACAAAATTCTGAGCCCAAAATTGGAACGTTATAGCGCGCAGCCTCAATTTTAAGCAGTTCAAAAACACGGTAAAGCGGGGTTTTTTCAAAATCGCTTATACTCATGCCTATCTGGGTAATGTTTTT
>JASEJA010000060.1:0-2453 GCA_030017755.1 Candidatus Bathyarchaeota archaeon | reverse complement strand
AACTCTTAAGCAAGCCTTTACTATCAAAATAGAAGACTTATATGTGTTTAACCAGAAACTAACCAAAATCGGAAAAACCAATCATGGTTCTAACTTATAAAAGGAGAGAAAAGCATTTGAGTTCGGAACTGGAGTTTGAAGTTCCAACATGGAACCAAATATACAAAATGCTTCTTAATTTAGCGGATAAAATTCGAAAAAACGGTTTCAAACCAGACATAATCGTCGGCGTTTCCAGAGGAGGATGGCCCCCCGCCAGAGTCTTATCCGATTTGATGGATAATCCCAACTTGGCAAATGTGAGAGCCGAATTTTATTTGGGGGTGGCGGAAACAAAGGGAGAGCCAACCCTAACGCAGCCAGTATCCGTGGATGTTGCGGGTAAAAAGGTGCTCGCTGTGGATGAGATTGCAGATACTGGTCAAAGTTTAAAGCTGGTCAAAGAACACATTATTGAACAAGGCGCTAAGGAGGTTAAAATAGCCACAGTTTATTACAAGCCCTGGAGCATAATCAAGCCAGACTATTATGAGAAAGAAACAAGCCGATGGGTGGTTTTCCCATGGGAAATAAAGGAAACAGTTCATAAAATCGTTAAAAAATGTAAGGAAAAAGGAAAACCCGTTGAGAATGAGACTGCAAAACTTGTGAAGGCTGGAATACCCAAAGAGCTTGTTAATAGGTTTTTGAAGGAAATAGCCGGGGAAGAATGATTGCTTAAACAAATCAAAGAATTTGAGAAACACATTATAATAACGGGCTTTAAAAATGTTAAAATCGGGGATGCGGAAGAATTTTTAAAAATAATAAATAAAGAAAAGCCTTCGGGTGCTGAAATCCAATTTTTCGATGCAAAACTTGTCGCTACATGGCAACACCTCTACTTTGCAGCCCTAAACGCTTTAACAGCATTCAAAAACAAAACAAACATTTCAAAAAGCCTCGCCATGGAAACATTGCTTTACGCTTCTGCACAACGCCAAATTAGAAAAGCCACGAAAATTTTGGGAATCAACGCTGAAACTTCGGAAATGGCAGTTTTAATAATTGGAGAAAAACCTGACATGATGGAATCTGCTTTACGAATGGTTTCAAAACATATTAACGCAAAAGAGGATGAGTCGGTTCTTGAATTGTCAAAAAGAAAGAATACGCTTATCAGAAAAACCTTTGAAATTTCGGAATTGGAGCTTAAAACGGTTATGAAAAAGGATGATTTAGAAAATGCTTTGTCAAGCCTCGTCATTGAAAGGATGGCGCTTTTAACAACCCAGCGCTAATTTGTCTAATGAAAATTTAAACCTTAATAACATCTGTTAGTTATTGAAATTTAAAGTGAGACCCATGAGCGAAAATTGCATTTTCTGTAAAATAGTGTAAGGATTAGAACCATCGTGGACGATTTATGAAGATGAGTTGGTTAAGGCCTTTTTAGATATTAATCCAGCCAGCGAAGGACACGCATTAATTATACCAAAAAAGCACCATGAAACCATTTACGAAATTCCTGACAAAGAGCTTAAAAGAATAATTATAGTTGCCAAAAAACTTGCAAAGCTCTACAAAAGGGTTCTTGCTGCAAAAGCTATTAACCTTCTCCAGGCGAGCGGTAGCGAAGCCCAACAAGATGTTTTTCACTTTCACATGCACCTTGTTCCCAGACACGAGAGAGACGGATTAAACCTATGGTATAGGTCAAAGCCAAAGATAAAAGCGGAATTCGATGAGACTTTACAGAAAATAAAACAACATATTAAAGAAAAAGCTCAGCGTTGATTTATAGCACTTTTTCCTTTATAATTGCCAAAATCTCATCAGGCTTTATAACGGACAATCCAGTTAGTCCGCCCACAACTTCCACCAAAAGGATTTTGTCTGGATTGTTTAGGTTAACTTCCCTTTCAATGTTTGCTGCAGCCGCCTCCACAATATCTCTGGTGGATGTCTCTGTAAAACGCTTTTCAACCGTAACGCGAAAAGTTTCGTTTTTTCCAATTTTTGAACCAAGTTCCGTGGCGACTCGTTCGATTTCGCCCAAATCCGTGCGGACAACCTTTTCAATTGGGATTATTCTGAGAATGTAGCGGAACTCGTAGGGACGCTCTTGAAGAATTTCCCGAAGCTTTTTTATAACCTCGAAGGGGTCGAAAGCCGTTTTTGCAGCAACTAAGCCCGACACGCCCGTCTTATCAACGGTAGGCGCAGAATCGCCTATTTCTCCAAGCAAATACCACAATTCAGAACACGCTTCGTCCTCATTTCCACGGGATGTGGTGGCTAAAAGGTTGAAACCTCTAAGCATAACCTACACCACTCTGTAAGCTTAATTATTATTTGTTTCTTAAGTAAATTTAACGTTTCAATAATTGGTCAGCGCAGGTTAGTGGCTTTTTCACAGCTTTTGGGCTCCCAGCCGTCGCCTCACATCATCCCAAATACTATTATTTTATTAC
>JASEJA010000059.1 GCA_030017755.1 Candidatus Bathyarchaeota archaeon | reverse complement strand
CTTCGCATTTTTTGCCTTATTTCGTGTTTGCTTTACCCCATTATTTTTCGCCAGACCGCACTTTTTTACCTACAAAAAGTAAAACCAAAAATATAAACGGAAATATATGTAACTCAACCATAAGGAATGATACAGTAAATGACCCCATTGGATAAAAAGGCATTAAAAGTAATTTTGGATTCAAATGCGTTATTTGTTCCACTTCAATTTAAAATTGACATTTTTGAAGAATTACGAACCCTTTTAAATAGGAATTTTGAGCCCATTTTGCTTTTGCCCGTTAAGCGTGAACTTGAAAGGCTGGCGGATAAGGGTTCTCCGAAAATGCGTAAGAATGCTCTTTTCGCTTTGAAACTCGCTGAAAAGTGTAAGCTTATCGATGTTAAAGAGGAAGGCGTGGTTTCGCCGGACGATGCCATTATCAAAGCAGCTCAAGAATGGGCGTATCCCGTGTTTACGAATGATAAACTATTGCGAAGGAGGCTAAGAGATATAAATGTGCCAGTTATTTATGTGAGGCAAAAGTCACGTTTAGAAATTGACGGGAGGATACAACCTCGTGTTTAAACTTATAACATTAGAAGATACAATTCGCATTCCGCCCGAAACCTTCGGAAATCCCTTAGAGGCTGTGGGTCACCAGCAAGTTAAGGCAAAATATGAAGGAGTTGTAGACGAAGAATTAGGATACGTTATAGCCGTAACCGACGTGAAGGTAAGCCCCATTGGAAAAATAATTCCGGGCGACGGCGCCGCCTACCACAAAGTAACCTTCTCATTATTGACTTTTTATCCTAAAATTCAAGAAGTGGCGGAAGGAGAGGTTGTGGAAGTTGCTGATTTTGGCGCTTTTGTGCGTATAGGTCCCATTGACGCCTTACTGCATGTTTCGCAGCTTATGGACGACTTTATTTCATATGATGAGAAACAAGGAGTCCTGTTTGGAAAAGAGACTAAAAGGAAGCTCATGAGCGGCGACCAAGTTCGCGTTCGCATAACAGCGGTTTCGCTAACAAGGGCGGGAAGTTCAGGTAAAATAGGCGTGACAACAAGACAACCCTTTCTCGGCAAACTGGAATGGATTGAAGAGGATGTGGAGAAAATAAAGAAGAAACCCGAAAAAACCGCAGACAAAGGAGAATAAGCCAAAACGTAAAGAAAGGTGATTGAATGAGCGAAAAAGCTTGTGCAACCTGTCATTTCATAACAAAAGAAAACGTATGCCCAAAATGTAAAACCTCATCCTTAAGCGATGACTTCAGCGGCATAGTAATAGTTTTTGACCCAGAAAATTCAGCCATTGCAAAAGCCATGAACATTAAAGAAAAAGGACGTTACGCATTAAAGGTCAGATAAATGCACATTTTATACACCCTAACGCCAGAATTGCGCATTAAACTTAAGAAACCCCTAGGCATATTAATTCGAGGCTCATACACTGAAACAAGAAAGAGATTCTTGGACATGGCAGAGGAGGAAAAGCCCTCAGCTATAATTTCTGTTGGAGACCGCGTTTCAAAAAACATTGCAAAAAGCCACATAGCGCCTCAATTGGCGATAGTAGATAACAAAGTCATGAGAAGAAGCATTCAACCAATCCCAACAACATCAGAAAAAACCATTCATGTCAAAAACCCAGCGGGAACAATAACCGAAGAGGCTATAGCAGCAATTCAAGATGCATTAAAGAGCCAATGTCATGTCAAAATAATTGTGGATGGGGAAGAAGACTTGCTAACACTTATAGCCGTTTTGTATGCGCCCCAAAACTCTTTTGTTGTATATGGACAACCGTACGAAGGCATAGTGGTCGTTAAGGTTACACCAGAGAAGAAGGCAGAGGTTTCCGAAATTTTGAAAACCATGGAAACTGCTCGAAAAACTAAATAAGAAGGGATGATATCAATCAACTTCACATTTGAGGAACATTTATGGATATTAAGATAATTTCCGACAAAAAGAACCCCTTGCTAAAAAGAAGAGAAGTTCAGTTTCAAGTAGAACACACTCAAACAGGAAGCACACCGCCTAGGTTAGAGGTTAGAAAAGCTGTGGCTAATGCATTAAAAACGGACGTAGATTTAGTTGTCATCAAAAAATTTGAAACCAAGACTGGAGCCCATGCCGCCATTGGAATAGCAAACGTTTACGATTCTGTTGAGCAGCTAAAACTTATTGAACCCGAGTATATTATTAAGCGAAATGTTCCCGCTGAAAAACCAAAAGAAGAAGGAAAGGAATAACATGAGTGAAAAACCAGAAGAAGCACCTGAAGAGAAAAAGGAAGCTGAAAAAGTAGCCAAAACTGAAAAGAGAAAAAAAAGAAAAAAGGGCGTTTTCTCATTATACAAAACCGAAAAAGATAAGGTTGTAAGGCTACGTCCCACATGTGAACGCTGCGGACCAGGATATTTCATGGCTGACCATGGTGACAGATACACTTGTGGACGTTGCGGCTTTACACGATATAAGCTTGCTGAGAAGTGAACAACTTTAAATCATGCGAGTGCTTGATAATTTAGATGACCCTAAATGATTAGAGTAAATGTGTCCATTACTAATGTTTCCGCCGAACGCTTCTGGGATATTAGGAAATCTATTCCACCAGTTCAAATAAACACAAACTTAAACCTTTTGGGAATGGAGAAGAAAACGGACGTTTTGGAAGTTCCCTTCGTTTTAACAATTAGTTTTAACCCTTCTATAGCACAGATAAGCCTAAAAGGTAGAGCCTATGTGGCTGGCGATGCAAATGAAGTTGAAAGAGTCTATAAAGATTATGAGGAGAAGAAGCCGCCGCCACCAGTAATAGTGCAGTCAATTTCAAACGTTGTTTTCATAGAATCCGTAATAATAGCTAAAACATTGAATATTCCGCCACCAATTCCACTACCACAAATACCCCAAGCTAAAGAACCAAGCAAAAAGCCTTCAGAAAGGGATTACAGCGCTTAAAACTTTGAAAATATACTACTTTAACGGTACGTACATTGAAGAGCGAGAAGCACCTATACCAGGAGTCCCATGTTTTACTGGTTTATTTGTAACTGCAAACTCGCCAAGGTAATGCCCAATCATTTCTGGCTTTATTTCTATGGGAACAAATTCTTTGCCATTATGGACAAATATGGTGATGCCAACCATTTCGGGCAGAATAATCATGTCCCGCACATGTGTCTTAACTTTTACATTGCCTCCCTTCCTAAGGGATTCTTTCGCTTCTCTTATTTTTTCAAGCAGTATTCTTTGCTCTGGTGTTAGACCGCGTTGGAAACTTCTTCTCTGTCTTGAAGGGAGCAGATTAATGAACTCATCCATGGACAGATTTTGCAGTTGGGTGAGAGTGTATCCGCGGTAGGTAAATTCCTTAGGCATTTTTCACACCATCAAATTGCAGTTACATTAAACGCTATAAACCTTCCTTTTCTTCTTTTGTCCAGCACCCCTAGCCGCAATCAACCCAACCTTTTGTCCAGGTGAAGCCCCATGAGAAGTTGTTGTAACTTTTCTTGCACTTCTCTTGCTGCTACCGTAAGGATGCACCGCAGCAACCATCGCCCTACCACGCGTTCTTGGATACTTATGTCCTTTTGCTTTCAGTAAGTGAAATTTCATGCCAGCCTTTAAGAAAGGTTTCTCTGTTCTGCCAGCTCCTGAAACAACACCAATGGTTGCTCTACAACGGTCATCTATATAGCGTGTCTTTCCAGAAGGAAGTTTGATTATGGTTCCTTGAGCTGTATGCGTCACAACCATTGCATAAGCTCCAGAGGATTTTGCGATTTTGCCGCCGTCGCCTGGACGAAGCTCTATGTTACATATCATTGTGCCTTCTGGAATTTTTCCTATAGGAATAATGTTGCCAACGTCAACCGAAGCCCTTCCGCCCATCTGAATTTGTTGCCCCAAGTATAGCCCCTCTGGAATCACCGTGTAGCAGGTTTCGCCATTTTCAAATCTTATTAAGGCTAGGGGTGTCCCACGTCCAGGGTCATGGAGGAAATCTTCAACAACCCCTTTTATTGCCTTTTCAAAATATTCTTCTGCCGTCACAGTTGCGGGATATTGTGATGGAGCTACTCTTTTGTGGGTTGCCGCTTTAAATGTTGGGGCACCGCGCCCACGCCTTTGAACCTGAATTCTTTTTCCCATAAATATCCCTCTACAAACGTTTATAATATTCCAAGTTTAATTGCAACATCTGTCGCTTTATAGTCTGGATGAAGTTTAACAAATGCTTTCTTTTCTCCTTGCGGAGTGATTTGAAGGTTTACCCTTTCAACTTCAACCTCGTAAAGCTCTTCAACAGCCTTTTTCACGTCTTTTTTGGTTGCTTTAAGATTAACTATGAATACAAGCTTGTTTTCTTTTTCAACCATTAAGCTGGCGGCTTCAGTCATCAAAGGATAAAGAATAACTTCATTAGAGTCCATTTAGGCTTCCCCTCCAAAAAGTTCATTAAGCCTCTCCATTGTGCCACGTGCCCAAATAGTAAGTCTTCCAGGATGTGCTCCTGGAGCGAGGAGTTCTGCGTTTAAATTGTTAAGTGTAACCGCACCCAAGCCTGGAATGTTTCTTGCAGCTTCAATTATTCCCTTGTTTTCATTCACAACTATTAGAGGACCTACGGCTTGTTTTATTTTTCTCCCTCTGCGTTTGCCTTTTCCAGCCCGAATGTTTCGGCTTTCTTTAACGCGATAAACGTCTGAAAACACGCCTAATTGAAGGAGGACTTCTTCAACCTCTTTCGTCCTTTTCAACTCTTCAATGTTATCTGTAACAATAAGCGGAATTTGCGGAACATCCTCAATGGCGTGGTTTCGAGAGGCTACAACTTCTTTGCGGGCTGTTGCAGCAATTGCCGAAAGCAATGCAAGCTTTTTCTCCTTTTTCGGGATTTTTTTAACAATCTTTTTATTAAAAGTTGGGGGATGTGCTGCTCTTCCGCCAACCGTTCCCGGAGCAAAGGCGCCTCTTCCCGCTGGCCCCTTAATTCTTGGTATTCTTGCTATGCCAAGGTCTACTCCTCTAGATTCCGCCGTGGTTCTTTTTCCAGCCATGGGGTCTCTGCCTTGGGGTTGGATTCTGCTTGATTGTATTGCTAAAACAGCTCTTTTTATGACGTCTGGTCTTAATGGAGTTTCAAAGACCGACGGAAGTTTTATTTTTCCAACAGATTTTCCTTGAAGATTGAAGACGTTTACTGTTCTCGCCATTTGTTCTCACCGTTACTTTCCTTGAGGTGATTCAAGGGATATGTGGGTAATTCGCGGCAATTCTTCAACGGCTTGTTTTGGTGGGCGGGCTGGATAGCGCAGTTTTATTGGGCGTTTTTCTGGTCCTGGCACACTTCCATCCAGCAAAATGTAGGGTCCGCGAACTATGCCGTATCTTATGAAACCGCCTTTTGGCGTCACTTCTTTTCCATCATTTCCTATTTTGAGAATACGTTTGTTATATTCTGTTCTTTGGTGAAAACCCATTTGCCCAGCCCTTGGAATGCTATACATTACGTGATGAGGATTCCATGGACCCAGAGTGGCTATGCCTCTTTTTGTTTTTCTTCCTTTATGCTGGAGGATTGTTACGCCCCACCGTTTTACTGGCCCTTGAAAGCCTTTTCCCGTAGAGACGGCGATGACATCTACATATTGTCCTTCTTTAAAAATTTCTACTGGGTTTACTGTTTTTCCCAGTAGGTTTTTTGCATATTCAAATTGTTGTTGTATTGTTCCTCCGCCTACTTCAATTTCTGCGATGTCTGGTTTTTTCTTCGGCACACTAGTCTGTTTTGGCTGGGTTATGGCGATAACGCGTATTTTTGTGATTTTATCCAAGTTTTCTTCAATTTTTTTAAGGTTCTTTTCCATATTGAAATTTTCTGGAAGGGTGAAAACTCTTTCAAGCTCCTCAGGAGGGTCTTTCATCCACGCTTCCGTAATGGTTTGTAAACCATAAGCGTTTTTTGTGTAGGCTCTAACAGCGCATACAAGCATCGGCGGAGCTTCTATAATGGTTGCTGGACGCATTACTTCTTTCCCATAATTTGGTGAACGTTTCCTATCTTCTATCGTGAATACATAGGTCATGCCAGCCTTATAGCCCATAAAACCCAAAAATCTAGGAGTGCCAGCCGCTATTTTTGGCCAATAGCGGATTCTAGCCAATAATCTTTTAGCACGTTTCCTAGGCAAATAAGCAAGTGAACCGTGTTTTGGCGCGTGAGTTCTTCTATGACCCATTGTTTCTCGCTTCGCGTCTTTTAGGAATGATAATAATGAGTTATAAACGTTACCGTTAAAGACTAATTTTTGGAGCGAAATTTATCCAATACGGATAGGCCTCTCTGGGTTTTTGCTCTGGTAAATGTTATAAGGTGAAAGATAGAATCTTTTAGGGGTTCAGCGTGTCA
>JASEJA010000004.1:22198-41317 GCA_030017755.1 Candidatus Bathyarchaeota archaeon | reverse complement strand
GAAGTAAAATAGCATAATGCTGTTAGTAGGTGGTTTAAGATTTGAACCCTTTAATCAAGGCGATGTATAAGAGGCTGGCTAACTTTCTTGTTGGAAACATTAACTTTCATGAAGTATCCATTATTCTGGAAGTTGGATGTGGAAGTGGACAGTTAACCATTCCCTTCGCCAAAAATGTTAAGGAAATTTTAAAACAATTTAAATTAATTGCTCTCGACGTTTCGGCAGGGCTTACAAGGGAAACTTGGAAGCGCTGAAAAAGCGGATAACAAAGGAAGGACTGGAAAAATTTGTTATGCCTTTTGAGGTGACGTTAGGAAAATGAAAGCCATGGATGATGAAAGTGTGGATTTAATAATTTCGAACGAGCTTTTCTGCGATCTTGACAGAAAAGGGCTCAAAAACGCACTTAAGGAATTTTATAGGATTTTGAAGCATAATGGGCAGATGGCGCATGGGGAGCTTAACCCAGTTGCGGAAAATGTTGCTCAAAGATTAGTTATTGAAGCGGATTCTTTTTCTATGGAAACCTTAACTCAAAAATATGAATGGTTTTCACCTTTCTCTGACGAAGTTGTGGTGCTTATGCATAGAATGGGGTTCAAGGATATTACGGGAAAATATTTCGAAAGATGGGCAAACAATATCCTGAAGTTATGCGTTGGCTGGGAAAACTTCAAGTCAAAGCACAGAACGCTTTTAGGTTATATCGTTTCTGTGTTTGGGCTGGAAAGACGCCTCCTGAACTGTTAAGTTTGAAAAGTAACCCGGCAAGCAGAGAGGCGGAAAAACTGTTAGATGATTTTGTTGCTACTGAAACCCCAGAGTTTACAAACGCTGTAAAATACAATATTTGTAGTGCTGTTAAAAGTTTCTTTAAACACAATTACGCTGACCTTGCGAGGGCTTCAGGCGCTATATCGTTGGAAAAGGTGAAACCCTACAACAAGCCACGAAAAGAAGATTTGCGTGAACTGTGGATGTGGGCTTCAAACCCAAGAGATAAAGCGTTAATAACGTTCGTGTGCGGCACAGCAATAGCAAAAGAAACGCTAACGATGATTAAATGGGAACAGTTAGAGGAAAATTGGGAGAATGTTGACCTTTCATGCTTAAACATTCCAAGTGAAATGTTGAAGGGACACGGACGTGGAAGATATAAAGACGTTCGACAAATAACATTCTTAACACCAGAGGCAAAACGTGATTTAAAGATTTATAAAGAATGGATGGAGCAGCGTATGGGCGGAAGATGACAAGAGAAGACAACATTTGGCGAGACGTGAGCAGTTCATACGAGCCGATAACATACGGTCATCTGGGCTATATAATATGGGAGCTTTCCAAAAATGCGGGTGTTCCGTTCAGCTGGCATGATGCACGCCCATATGTAGAGACAGCTTTGGAAGAAATAAGGATACACCCAAACTCGGCGAGGAAAATCAGAGGACGCAAAGTTAGAGGTGAAGAGTCGCCTTATTCACAGCCTGCTATTGAACAACTAAGAGAAAAGTTTCGAGAAGCAGTTCCAATCTTAGAGTTTACAAGTGAGAAACCAACAATAACTAAGGAAATGATAAGAGAGGAAGTTTTGAAACTGTTGGAAGACGAAAAATTGAAACAAGTAGCGGACAAATATCACTTGACATTAGAGCAAGTTAAAGTGGCTCTGAGACAAAAAAAGGGTCTTCTTTTAGATTTAAAGTCAAGAAAGTCAAGAACCGTCACTAACGGAGGCAAGACTCAGAAGATTGTTGCTGAAAGCGAACTGCCGACGCTGTTAGCTCAAGGATGGCGTTTTGTAGCCACACTATCCAGCGGAAAAGTTGTCGTAGAGCCAGCTTAACTCTCCTCTTTTTTAAACCAACAAATTTCTGGCTTATAAGCAGAAAAAACGCTTAAAATGAACCGCAAATGTTAAATACATAAAGCGCACATTTTGTGGGTTTTGTGTGCAGGTTATAGAACGTCTGCTTGAAGTTTTCGACTAGCCATGTGGTTACTTAATGACTTCTTTAAGCACATTCAACATTTTCCGTCCCTTTTCTGTAATTTCATACTTTCCCAGCCTACGTTTCGGCAGAGGGTCTTTTACTACAAGCCCATATTTAACGAGGAATTTCAACATGCCTCTGCTTTTTGAGATACCTGCTCTTTCTTTTTGGAGTGCAAGCATCAAAAGGTCTGTCCAGCTTTGTGGTTCACTTTCAAGTTCTTCAAGGAAAAGCTTTATGATTTTAAATCTACTTTCAAACGCTTTCATATGAAATATTATGTTAAGTTAATATTTAAACGTTAATTTTTAGCGTTAAAGAAAAAAATAGTTAAAATCATCACGATGCTTATATAGTAGTTGTTTAATTTGTTGTTATTTAAATCATAATGGAGGTCGAAAAAATAAGATTTAAAATCATAAAGCTTGGTGGTGATGATATGATTTTAATCTGGTTGTGATGCTATGGGAAAGATAATTTTAAGAAGCAAAAGTTTAAGAAGCAAAGGCAGGCGAATACTGTCAATTTCAATTCCAGAATTAACAGAATATTTCATAGTATATCCCTTCTTCGGGCATCCTCGGTATTATACAATTAGACAAGAAATAGGCGAAGTAGATCACAGACTAGATTTCGATGATCTCAATAAAGCGCCTATCCCTTTTCCATGAAATGATTCAATTAGGGGGAATATAAAGAACATGTTAGAAGTAAGGAATCTAGCTGTTGAGTATAAGAAGGGCAAGCCTGTAGTGAACGCTGTTAATCTCACACTACACAAGAAAGAGAAGGTCATGCTACTTGGACCAAATGGCTCTGGGAAAACGACCTTAATGAGGGCTATCCTCGGACTAGTCAAGTATAATGGCGATATAAAGATCGATGGAAAAAGTTTGGAAAGACTTCGTTGCGAGCTTTGTGTTGCTACAAACCTGGATGAAGTTTATTATCTCCTTGCTTTAAATGTAAAAGAGCTGACATCGCTATACATGGACCTGAAAGGCTGCGATGTAAAATATTGCATTGAGCTTATGGAGGATTTTGGGCTTAAAGATACGTTTGGTAAGAAGCTCTGGCAACTCTCAAGCGGTCAGAAGAGACTAATAACGAATGTCCTCGCTTTAGCTTCGAGGCCTAAGATGTTACTTATGGACGAGGTCTTTGAGGGTGTAGACCCTGCAAGGAAACTGACGCTGGCTAATCTATTCAACCAATTTGGCGGCTCTATGCTTATAACCACCCATGAACTTAGTATGCTTAAATATTTTCATCACTGGGGGCTTTATTTCATGTTTGAAGGGAAGCTTTTCGGCAAGGTAAACCCATCTTCGAAGATCTTGGACGCTGGTATTGTCAGGGGGGAAGACCCTAATGCGATCCTTAAGGTAGAAGCAGCAGGTAAAGTTGTTTCAATTGTGCCTAAGGCTGGCAGACCGTTAAGGGAGTTTGTGGACCTGAATATGTTGTATGAGGAGTTGATAATCCAATGACTTTAAAGTACTTCAAGTACTACATCAAGAGCATGTTATTTCATCCCTCAATGCTAGGCTGGGGTATAGGCTTCACACTTCTCTGGATGTTTTTAGGGGCTTTCGTTTTCAGCGCCGAATTCAAGAGAGCGCTTGAGCATATCCCTATAGACGCTCATTCTACTTGGATACTTCATTACACGTCAGGTTGGTTCAGCACTTCAACCCTATATTCCTTCTCATCTCTTACTATCGGATTAGCTTTCAACCTTTTTTATTCGACATCTTCTGTGGTATATGTCCTTAAGTTCACTCGGTTAAGCCCTGTCAAATATTATGCGTATAACATCTTAGGCTCCTTACTAATGTTCCCGTTACTATCCGTATCCATGGTTGTATCTGTTTATGGGTTCTACAGCTATAGTTTCGGAAAAGACGTTTACCCTAGAAATGTGCCGCTTTTAATGATTGCCAGCCTTTTGGCAGGCGTCTTCCTCTACCTCCTTTCCATGTTGCTAACCCTATCATGCATAGCCCTCGGACGACCAAGACTTGTAAGGACAATTGCGCACGCACCTGTAATATTGGCAGTGCTCTTCTCATATAGCCAACTATACGGATACTTTAGCGGAATGGAAACGATTCTACACATCTCACCCTTCAACAACATTATCAGCCAACTTGCCTATGCCTATAGTGGAATGGACATCCCGCTTACGTTCGCCAATCCACAGACCGGCTTCATCGACGTTGGGGTCTCGACCATATCCCTATTATTTTGGACGGTGACCCTTTGCTTAGTTGATGTTTACTTAATTAAGAAAATGAGGGCGATATCCCCATATGAGTTCTTCTGAACCAAAAACGCATGGAAAACCGATAAATACTGAGGCCCAGGTGCTCTTTGAGCAGGCTCGCAAATTGCAATATGATGCTGCCGACGCAAGCGAGTTCTTGAATAGTAAACACCTTCTAGAGTCTCTAGAGTCGAAGCTTCAGGCCCTCTGTAAGCGTGAGCCAAATGATGCACAAGTGACCTCTCTGCTGGCGCAGGTTCAGTATGAGCTGGCTCAATGGTATTTGACCGAGATCAAAGAGTGGCAGATACAGCCAAACCAGCGGAAAGCTAAGAGTTATTTAGAGAAAGCTTGGAAGTTGGCTCAGCGCGCCATCATGCTTGACAAGGGTCTTGCAGAAGCGTACACGATTATGGCAGATGCAAGTATGCGGCTCATCCCCTTTAAGGGATGGAAGTTCGCCGCCATTCATGGTCGCAAAGCTAAGCAGGCCATCTTGAACTCAATGCGGCTAGACGCCAAGAACTCTAGAGCCCTTCTATCCCTAGGGTTATGGTACTTCTTCACACCTAGCGAATTTGGTGGAAGTCATGACAGAGCCTTACAATTGTTTGAAAAGGTCGTTAAGCTGGCCATAACTAACCATGAACGTTTTTTGGCTCATATTTGGCTGGGTCAAGCCTTGCTGAGGAAGCAAGATAAGTCAAGGGCTAGGGCCGAGTTTGAGCAGGCACTCTTGATTTATCCCCATAACGTCTTGGCCAAGGCCTTAATTAATGCGACAAAATAGGCTCTTATGCGCGAGCTTATCATTGATGGATGAAAGCGATCAAAAGTGAAGCCAACCTATATCACGACGTAAAAAAGAGGGTTTTGCGGGAGGATATCACCATTCGTTTACGAAAAAAGCGTTAGCATAGGCTTCTTCTGGGAGCCCAAGCCCTCAAAGGCGAGTTCAAAGGCAAACATTACGATTACATCATGCGAAGCATCTTCATTGACCATGTGGCTGTTGGAAGCTGAATTGCCAGAAGCTAAGGCTTTGCCCGAAAACATTA
The DNA here is from genome assembly GCA_030017755.1 of Candidatus Bathyarchaeota archaeon. GTDB lineage: Archaea > Thermoproteota > Bathyarchaeia > Bathyarchaeales > Bathycorpusculaceae > JASEJA01. The sequence continues at coordinate 35,999 of JASEJA010000004.1, read as the reverse complement.
AAAGGCAACTTGAAGGCTACGACTGTGCTGAATGTTACAAAATGTTTAGTTTTAATATAGCGTTTCGAAACAAATGTTAGCTTGCCTTTCAATGAAGCAGTCAAACAACTCAAAGAGTGGAACATCAATTCAACTCTTATCGAAAAACGCATGGAAGAACTTAAGAAACACGGTCTAGAATTTCCAATGTAGCATGTCATCTTTTGCAAAAAGTGAGAACGCAACTACTATGTAAAACTTCGTTTCTAATATCTGACGTAAACTTTTCCGCCTAACTCTTCCATTGCCAACTTTAATTTTTCAATGGCTTGTCTCATTCTCCTGTTTGCCACTTCTTGCCAGCCTTTTGAACCGTTTGGGACTTCCACCTCAATGACGCATCGATACTTTTTGCTCATAGTCAAACCTCAACATCCTCATTATGATTGGTGAAGAATGAGGTATTTAATGGGTGTGAATTTTCTGTATTTGAAAATCGGATTCTGAATCTACAAATGCTTTAGAAAGCTTTAATTAAATCAGCATTTCTCATTTGAACATTACGGGAATGTTATGGCAAGGCGTGGCGAGTTAAAACTGGCAATGGGAACATCAATATTTTTTGTAGCCCTAATATTCGCCCTATTCCTTTCTGCAATTATGTTTATCGTAGGGCTTTCTTTAGTTTACGCCATAATAGGCACAATCCTCTTCATACTAATCCAATACCTCATTGGACCAGCCATAGTCAGCGTTTCCACACGTTTACGATATCTAAAGCCTGGCGAAAATCCATGGCTTGAATCAACCGTGAAAGAATTGGCAGACAAAAGCGGCATACCAATGCCAAAACTAGCTATCGTACCAGACGAAACGCCTAATGCCTTTGTTTTTGGAAGAACAGCTAACAGCGCTACCTTAGCAGTTCATGAGGGACTTTTGCGAAAATTGAACCAAGAAGAAATTAAAGGCGTGATTGGTCACGAGTTGGGGCATATAAAACATAAGGATTACATAATAATGACGGTTTTATCGGCGCTGCCATTACTTGCCTACTTGATTGCAAGAGGAACTTGGGAAGCAGCAAGATGGGCACCCGCATCATCAAAGAAGAAAGAAGAGAGCAGCATAAAAGCGGCTTTTTTCGCCATTGCAATAATTTCCTACGTGGTTTACATAATTTCGCTTTTATGCGTTATGAGGCTTAGCAGACTACGCGAACATTACGCAGACGCATACTCAGCCTATGTAACTGGTTCACCCCGAAACTTACAAAGTGCATTAACAAAAATCACTTATGGATTATCGCTTTCGCCTAAACCTCCATCTGGAGCCAGAGCCTTTTATATAGAAGACCCAGCATTGGCAAAACAAGAAATTCAACCAATAATGGAGAAAAAAGAGGAATACGATTTGGACAAGGATGGAGTTCTTGACGAGAGAGAATTGGAAATAGCCATGGAAAAAGAGGCCAAATCCACATGGGTTAAGATTAACACTTGGTTTGCGACGCATCCGCCAACATTTAAGCGAATATTGTTGTTGCGTGAGATAGAGCGGGAAATGGAAAGCGGAAGATACACATCAGACCGCATATATGTACACGTTTAAATTTAACTAAGGCATAAAATAAAAGGAAGGCTTAAACAAGCTTATGGTTACAGGGTGAGACTGCTTGGCTGGAATAAAGGCTATTTTGTTCGATTTGCATGGGACGTTAGCCTATGTAGAGAGCCCAGTAACCGACACGGAAATTTCAGAATATCTCTTCAACAGGGGCTATGAAGTCTCACCACAACAATTGAAGGCGGCATGGGCTTTCGTCTCCTTCATAGATTACCCCAAATATGGATACAAAAACTGGCGCTCATTTTTCTCACGGATTTTCTGGAGACTTAAAGTTAAGGTTGACAGAAAAACATTAGATGCTATTGCTAAACTTCTTGAAAGTAATCCATATCAGTTATATCCAGACGCTACCGAAGCAGTCGTAAAAGCGAAGGAAAATGGATTTAAGACAGCCATAGTTACAACAATTGCCTATTTCAAATTTAAAAAAGCAGTTAAACCAATTAGGAAATGCTTTGATTTCGTTATGACTGGTTATGAAGCAAAATGCGACAAATCGAATCCAAAAATGTATCGAAGGGTTTTAGAAATTCTAAGAGTTAAGCCTCATGAAGCTGTTATGATTGGAGACAACATGCAATTGGATATTCTGCTACCGAAAAGATTAGGCATAAATACCATACTCTTAAACAGAGAGAGGAAAATTGTGGAATTCTCACAGGCAGATGCTACTGTAAACGATTTAAGAGAAGCTATAGAAATCGTGAGGAAATTGTGCAGCAAACATAAGACATTTAGAAACATAATCCAGTAAAGCCCTTGTCTCATCCTTTTCAAGACTTAAATGGAAAAACTCATCAACCCAATAACTGGCTAATTCCATAAAAGCAGAATCTACATCTTTAATCACGTAAACTAGGAGACACTTAACTTCCGCATTCCAACGTTTTAAAATTGCAAAAGAGGCTAAAGCCGTTTTTAACCTTGCAGAGTCAAGTTCCACTTTAGCATCAAAAACAATTTTTGGCTCAAAAAAGTCGTTTGTTTTCTTTCCTATAGCAACATCAAACTCCATTGCGTATTCCTTTTCGCTTTTTCGCCAGACCAAGCATTTTTCTCCCCAAAAAATCTGCAAAGGCTCAGAAAGGCGAACTTTGGCTTGGAGTAAACGGTAAATGTACTCTTCAAAAGCATAAGCGCGAAATTTTCCGAAAAATTGAGCCGCGCCAATTTCGGTTTTGTTATCTTGTATAATTTTGGCAAACGCTAAAAAGTCTTGTAGGTTTAGGGTTTTTGTCCATTTGGCATATTGAACCGCAAGCGCCTTTCCAAGCAGTTGTTTCTTTGGGTTATTGCTTGAACGTAGTTCGTTTATGTAGTCAATAGCTTTTTTAATTCTTGACACTAATGTCGCCTCAGCTTTTTCTGGGCAAAACAGATTTATTACTTTCATGCTAAAGTCAAGTGGGGTTTAATAATTGAAAGTTAAGCTTCTCCGATATACTGCAGATGCAGAACTCCTATGCGGAACTGCAGCCTTAACATCATCAAAAAGTGGAAGCCCATCGGAAATCTTTGAAAAAATGGACGAGGAAACCGCTAAACGCATTATAAAGCGGGTTACTGGTTATGGACATGTTTCAGTAATTGAACACGCATCTTTCACTTTCAGCATTGAAGGCGTTTCAAGAGCCATGACCCATCAACTTGTTAGACACAGGATAGCCTCATACACGCAGCAAAGCCAACGCTATGTCACCTACGACACTTTGGAAAAATATGTAATGCCACCAAGCATAGCAAATAAGACTGACGCAAAGAAAATCTTCGGCGAAACGCTTGAGAAAATTTCCGAAACTTACAAGGCACTTTTAACATTAGGAATTCCAAAAGAGGATGCAAGATTCATTCTTCCAAACGCAGCCAAAACAAACATAATTGTAACAATGAACGCACGAGAACTAAGACACTTTTTCAATTTGCGATGCTGCATGCGCTCCCAATGGGAAATAAGAGAAGTGGCAATTGAAATGCTTAAACAAGTAAAAAGGGCTGCGCCAATGCTCTTTGAAAATGCTGGACCATCCTGCGTTGAACTTGGCTATTGCCCAGAGGGAAAAATGAAACCGCCAGAATGCAAAGTGGAAGAAATAAAGAAGCAATTTAGAAACCTCTAAGCCTTCTAAAGCTTTTAGATTAGTGTATTTAAATTGGCTAAATATAGAGTCTTAGCCATAACCACAAAATATTGGAGACCGAGAGAGAATTATTTAGAAGAAATTTTGGAAAGCGTTAAGGGCAAAATAGGCGATGGAGATTTTATTGTTATCTCGGAAAAGGCTATTTCGACAGCCTCAGACCACATCATTGACGAAAATACTGTTAAGCCAAATTGGGGTGCAAAGTTAATCGCTAAATATTGGATGCGCATAGTCTGGAGTTACTTTCTTGGACCACTATGCCATTTTCGAGGAAGATTGCTTCATTATCTGCGAAAATACCCATTGGAAATGGGGAGCCGCCACAAACAAGTTGCCTTACAATATGCTGGTTTTTTGCAAGCTTTAATGTTCGGCTCTGAGGGTGGTATAGATGGGAGCAATTTAGCCTATTCCTACGTGAGTTTGCCATTAAATGATGCTGTTGGCATAGCTGAGGAAATACGTAAACAAATTTGGCTGAAATTGGGGAAGAAGGTTTCTGTAATGATTGTGGACACAGATAAGACTTTTTCATTCAAAAATTTTCATTTTACACATCGTCCAAAACCGATTGAGGGCATTCATTCTTTTGGAGAGTTTATTGCTTATGTTTTAGGGCGAATGTTTAAATTAAGGAAAAGGGCGACGCCCATAGCCGTTGTTGGATGCAAAATATCTGTGGAAGAAGCCTTGGAAATAGCTGAAATTGCAAATCGCTCAAGGGGTTTTGGTGCTGGAAGAACAGTTTGGGACATGGCGGAAACGTTTAAGGTTGGATTGAATGAGGTAAGTTGGGAGATGCTTGAAACGGTAAAGCATAAACCAATAGTTATTGTAAGAGCTAAAAGGTGAAATTAAAACATGGAATCAGCAACAGAAAATCTACACGCTTTTTTCACTCCAAAATCCGTCGCCATTGTAGGAGCAACCAAAAAAATAAACAAGGCAGGACACGTAATTTTCAAAAATTTCGTCGAAAACAAGAGAAGAGAAGTTTTCAAAGGGGAAGTTTTTCCAGTAAACCCCTATGAGGATTCTATTTTAGGATTCCAATGCTATCCTTCAGTAACCAAAATTCCCGTAGAATTGGATTTGGTTGTGGTGGTTGTTCCCGCAGAAATTGTGCCAAAAATAATGGAGGACGCCGCCTCTAAAAAGGTGAAGGCTGTTGTTATAATTAGTTCTGGTTTCAGCGAAATTGGAAAACATGAACTTGAAAATAAAGTTTTAACAATAGCCAAAAAAGCGGGAATACGTGTTTTAGGACCAAACTGCTTAGGCGTTTATGATTCTAGAACAGGCGTTGACATGCTTTTCCTTCCAGAGACAAAAATTTTGACAACAGGAGAAGAAGTCATTGCGACGCCACGTCCAATGCCTGGAAATATAGCCATGGTAACACAAAGCGGCGCCTTCGGCGTTGCAGCCCTCGATTATCTGGCTGGGCGGCAAATTGGAGTTAGCAAATTCGTAAGTTTCGGCAATAAATGCGATGTGGACGAGGCGGAAATGCTGCACTACCTTCTCTATGATGAAGAAACCAAAGTTATATTGCTATACATTGAAGACATAAAGTCGGGAAGAGAATTTATCAAAATAGCCAAAGAAGTGGCAAAGAGAAAACCCATAGTGGCTCTAAAAGCTGGAAGAACAGAGGCAGGAGCAAGAGCAGCTGCTTCCCACACTGGAGCCTTAGCTGGCTCAGACCAAATATATGATGGCGTTTTTGCGCAGACAGGAATTTTAAGGGCAAAGGATATGGAAGAATTTTTTGACGCTGGAAAAGCCTTAGCTATGCAGCCGCCTGCCTCTGGAAAAAATGTTGGAATAGTTACGGACGCGGGTGGTCCAGGCATAATGGCTGTTGATGAATGCGAATTGAGAGGGCTAGTTGTTAAACGTTTTTCAGAAGCCACTATTCAAAAGTTTGAGAAAATGAAGGAGGAAGGTAAGCTTCCAAAATTTGCAACAAATCTTAATCCCGTTGACATAACTGGCTCTGGAACATCTGAAATGTTTGAAGCTGCTGTCGAAATTCTCTTCCAAGACCCAGAAATTCATGGCATAATATTGCTTGGTTTACATCACACACCAGCCTTGCAAGAAGATTATATTGATCGTGTGGCTAGAGTCGCAACTAAGCATGATAAACCAATAGTGGCATGCGATATTGGAGAAACTGAAATGGCTTTACACACCCGTTTCAGATTTGACAAACTTGGCATACCAGCATACTCATCACCAGAAGACTCAGCAAGAGCCATGAACATCCTTGTAAAATACGGTGAATACTTGGAGAAGCATAACTGCCTAAAAGAGTATATACAAAACTTTCTCAAAGAAAAGCGAAAAGCAAAGACTAGCTGAACAAAATTTTGACTTTGGCGACATCACCATCTTTTAGTTGAAAGTTCTCCCTTAAATTTATAGGAGCTATGATTTCAATGATATCTTCTGGGTAGCCATCAACCTCTGGAATGACAATTGCACATTCTAATTTGTACATGAAAACTGCTCTAAAGCATGTTCCGCGACAAAAACTCTTGGCTGGTACGATGCGTATGGGTTTTGCCTTATTTAGGAAACGTCTTTTAAGGGCTAAACCTTTTTTATTTAATCTTATGTTTAACGTTCCATTATAAGGAGTGAAACCCAGCTTTTCAATTATTTGCGCCTTCACCCACGGAAGCTTAATAAATTCTGCTGCTTCTCCGCTTCCTGAGAAAATTTTGCCTTCAAGCTGTATTGCGCCTATTTTTGTTCTTTTAGCCAATTTGCAACCTTTCTAAACAAGGGGTTAGAAGACATGTCAATTACGGGAACGATAATTTTTTCTTTAGTTTCAATTGTGGACTGATATTTTGGCATAAGCGCATAACCAACAAAAGTCCAGTAAACCCTACCATTTTCAATCAGCTCTTTTGCAGCTATTTCTGTGGATGCGGGAAGGGGAAAATATAGGAATACGACGCCTTCAGCCCAATATAATCCTGCTGGTTTTCCTCCAGCAACTATGGAAGTGAACCTTGCTATTTCATCTGGTGATGAGAAAAAGTTGCGTTCCATAACCACAATTTCCTTAAATGACGCATATTTTATATCCACATCACTTTTGCCCATAAACGTACACCCGAAAACTGTGTAGGGTTTAGTTCCCTTTTAATTTTGCTATATTTCCAGAAAAAGTTATAGAGCGGACAGCTTCTAAAGCCTTAACAAAGCTTAAAGGAGAAACGGAAATTGGCTGAAATTCGTGTAGCAATGGCTGGCGTGGGCAACAGCGCATCCGCCTTAATTCAAGGCGTGGAATATTATAAAAACGCTGAAGAGAAGGAAAATGTACCGGGGCTGATGCATGTAAACTTCGGCGGGTACTATATAAGGGATATAAAATTTGTCGCCGCTTTTGATGTTAACAAAAATAAAATTGGGAAAGATTTGTCCGAAGCCATATTTGTTGAACCAAATTGTGTCGCCAAATTTGCAGATGTGCCACACTTAGGCGTGAAAGTTTTGCCTGCGCCAATTCTTGACGGCGTAGCACAACACATGAAAAAACCCTTTAACATCTACAACGGTGGCGAAGCTAAAACTCTTAATGTAGCGGAAATTTTGAAAGACTCAAGGGCTGAAATACTCATTAACTATCTGCCTGTTGGAAGCCGAAACGCCACACGCTTTTACGCACAAACAGCCTTAGACGCTGGATGCGCCTTCATAAATTGCATACCAGAATTCATAGCCTCAGACCCATCATGGAGCAAAAAATTCGAAGAAAAAGGGTTGCCAGTGGCTGGAGACGACGTTAAAAGCCAGTTAGGCGCAACAATTCTGCATCGAAACTTAGTTAAGCTATGCGTTGACAGAGGAGTAATTGTTGACGAAACTTACCAGCTAAACCTTGGCGGAGACACAGACTTTTTGAATATGACAGTTGAAGAACGCTTAAAAACTAAACGCATAAGCAAAACAGAAGCTGTCAAAAGCCTTGTCCCATATGATTTGCCAACAAGAATAGGACCTTCAGATTATGTTCCTTTTCTGGGAAACAAAAAGATTTGTTACTTATGGCTTAAGGGTAGAAAATTTGGCGACCGCCCATTAACAATAAGCGTTAAGCTTGAAGTGGAGGATTCTCCGAACAGCGCTGGAGTGGTTATTGACGTTATAAGGGCTGTAAAAATTGCATTAGACCGAAAAATAGCTGGACCCCTCATAAGCATATCCTCATACGCTTTTAAACATCCACCATTGCAGGTGCCAGACCCTATGGCGAAGGAGTGGGTGGAAGAATATATTCAAGGAAAAAGGAAGGCATAAACTAAATTCAAATAAAGATGTTGAAGATTTACCTTTAAGCCATAAAACTTAAAGTGAAAATCTGATTTATACATGAAGGCAATAAGTGTGAAATGTTATGGGCAAAACAGCCTTAATAACGCCATTATACATTTCATTAGCGTGGACGTTACTTGTTAGTTATCAACTTTTCACTCAAACAGCAGTTTCCACAGTTGTATCCCATGTTACTGTGGTTTTGCCGGAAATAGGATGGTGGATGAGTTATCGCATAGATATGTTGGTTTTTGTTCATGCTTTTGCATGGATTTTTCTGATTTCATCCGTTATTCCATCGGTTCTGCTTGGAAAACAAAGAAGCGTACTAATTCAGTTTGTAGTTTGTTTAACATTGACGTTTTTGGCTTTCATAATACAGGATTTAATGAAAGTTTATGAATTACCGCCTATAAGCCAAATGCTTAATCTTTGCGTGTTATTTGAAAATCCTATTTTCGCTACGCTTTACCTTTCCACCCCATATGTTTTAATGCTTTTGCTTGACATAGGTTTAAGGAAAGAACGCTTGGAAGATGCTGAATTCGAAAAAATCAAGGAAAATTATAAAAAACAAAATTCAACAACAAGCAGCTAATGAAATTTTATTTTATAATAGTGTTATTTTATCGCTTATTTTAAGTTAAACCTGACGCAAAATCAGTTCATTATGGTAAATGAACGTGCTTTTAACAGTTAATTTTAAACGCTCAAACGTAAAAGAATAAGCACAAATTAGAGGTGGAAAAATGGTGAAAGTAGACGGATATGAAGTGCCAGAAGGATTATATTACACAAAAGATTTTGAATGGCTAAAAATTGAAGGAGACAAAGTCCGAGTAGGCATAACAGACTACGCCCAAAAACAACTAAGAGAAATCGTTTATGCAGAACTGCCAAGCCCAGGAACAACAATAAAACAAAATGAACCATACGGAACAGTGGAATCAGTAAAAGCTGTTTCAGACTTGGTCGCACCAATAAGCGGAGAAATACTAGAAGTAAACACAGAAGTCCAATCAAAACCTGAACTTTTAAACGAAGACCCCTATGGAAAAGGCTGGCTGCTAATCATAAAACCCTCAAACTTGCAAGGAGAACTACCTAACCTAATGAACTTTAATCAAGCAGTGGAGTGGCATAAGACGCTGATAAAGTAGAGATGGAAACTTATGCCCAGACGCATAGTCATAATAGGCGCTCACGCCGCTGGAGTTGACGCAGCATCCGCAGCAAGAAAAACAGACCGCACAGCAGAAATCACCCTAATAACTGACGAGAAATATGCTGGTTATTCCCGCTGCAGCTTACCCTTTGTCATAGGCGGACACATGCCAAGCTTTAACGACCTAATAGTTTTCCCGCCAAGTTATTTCCAAATGATGAAACTAAACTTAAAAACGGAAACAAAAGTGACAAAAATAGACGCAAACAAAAAAGTTGTTTTAACAACGGATAAAACTGGAAAAACAGAGGAAATCCCCTACGACAGCCTAATAATAGCCGCTGGGGCAAGCGCCTTCACACCGCCAATAAAAGGAAAAGAAAAAGCAGGAATTATTCCCCTAAGAACAATAGAGGACGGACAAAGAATAAACCAAGCAGTCAAAGAAGGCGCAAAGTCAGCTGTTGTCATGGGAGCTGGACTCATAGGCTTAGAAACTGCTGTTGCCTTGCAAGAGAGAGGTCTAAAAGCAACCGTTGTGGAAATGCTGCCCCAAGTTTTGCCAGCAATGCTTGATGCAGACATAGCAAAAATGGTTCAAGAAATGCTAGAACAAAAGGGAATAAGGATTCTTACAAACAAACCAGTTGAAGAGTTTCTAGGTGCAGAAAAGGTTACGGGCATAGTGGCAGGAGGAGAACAGATAAACGCGGAGCTTTTCGTCAGCGCCTTCGGCGTTAGAGCAAACACGCAGCTTGCCGTGGACGCTGGAATAGCCCAAGGTGAAACAAGAGCCATCAAAACAAATGCTAGGATGGAAACAAACGTAAAAGATGTTTACGCTGTTGGAGACTGTGCAGAATCCACCCACATAGTCACACAAAAACCAGCTCTTCAACAGCTTGGAACAGTGGCTGTAAGACAGGGAAAAGTTGCTGGGATAAACGCTGCTGGAGGCTATGCACTTTTCACTGGCGTCTTGGGCTCAGCTGTGACGCAGTTGTATGACACACAAGTAGGCGTAACAGGTTTGACAGAGACGGCAGCCCAAAGGGCCCGGATAGAAACTGTTACTGGGACTATATCCTCAAGGACAAAAGCGGATTATTATCCAGGAGCTTTGCCGATAAAAGTGAAGCTTGTTGTTGAAAAAGAGTCGCAAAGAATAATTGGCGCCCAAATCATAGGCGGAGAAGAGGTAACCCAACGAATAAATGCCATATCCTTTGCCATACAAAAACAAATGACAGTGCGTGAACTTGCCAAGGCGGACACTGCTTATGCACCGCCACTTTGTGAAACTTGGGAGCCTTTGGTTTTGGCTGCAGAAATGGTTCTAAGGAAACTCCGCTAAACTTGATTCATATTTCCTCTAAAAACGCAGTCGGAAAATTAATTAGGGGAAAACTTCGATTAGATAACTCAAAATTGAAAGCAGGTGAAAAGTAAATGGCAATAAAGGTAGCCATAAACGGATTCGGCAGAATTGGACGCCTTTTGTACAGAGCTGCCATCGAAAGAAACGCCAACATAGACTTTGTAGCCATAAACGATGTAACCGACGCGAAAACGCTGGCTCATCTTCTAAGATATGATTCAGTGCATGGAAGATTCAACGCAGACGTTCAAGTTAAGGATAACAACATAATTGTCAACGGAAAAGAGTTTAAAGTTTTGATGCAAAAAGACCCAGCAACGCTGCCATGGAAAGATCTAGACGTGTATTTGGCTGTGGAATCCACAGGATTATTTACAAAGAGAGAAGACGCTTCAAAACATTTGCAAGCGGGAGCAAAAAAAGTTTTGATATCAGCCCCAGCAGAAAACCCAGACATAACAATAGTTCTGGGCGTGAATCACGACCAATACGACCATGAAAAACACAACATACTCTCAAACGCCTCATGTACCACAAACTGCGTAGTGCCATGCGTTAAAGTACTGCATGAAAATTTTAGAGTAAAAGCTGGGATTATGACAACAGCTCACGCCTACACAAACGACCAGAGAATAATGGATTTAGTTCACAGAGACCTCCGCCGAGCAAGGGCTGGAGCAGTAAACATAATACCCACAACAACAGGAGCTGCCAGAGCCTCAGCCTTAGTTTTCCCAGAACTTAAAGGAAAAATTGACGGAATAGCCCTTCGGGTTCCAGTTCCAAACGTTTCAATAGTGGATTTGACGGCAGTATTAGAGAAAGACGTAACTAAGGAAGAAGTGAATGCTGCATTCGAAAAGGAAGCTGAAGGACCATTAAAGGGCATAATGGAGTATACTGAAGAACCAATAGTTTCAACAGACGTAAACCACACATCATATTCCGCTGTTGTGGATGGACTTTCAACAATGGTTGTTGCTGGAAACCTCGTCAAGGTGCTTGCATGGTATGACAATGAATGGGGCTTCTCCTGCCGAATGGTTGAACTGATAGAGCTAATCGGTGAAAAGGCTGGATTCTAGCCTCACCTCCATTTTTTCAATGTGAGGTGAAAGGATGGTAAAGTTTCTAACGTTGGATGACGTAGAAGTAAAAGGTAAAGTCGTTCTTGTACGGGTGGACTTTAACTCTGCAGTGGATCCAGAAACCAAAAAAATCTTGGAAGACGTGAGGATTCGAGCTCACGGCGAGACTACAATTAAAGAGCTGGCAGATAAGGGCGCAAAAGTTGTGGTTTTGGCGCATCAAGGACGGAAGGGTGACCCAGATTTTATACCATTAAAGCAGCATGCAGAAATCCTTAGCAAAATTTTGGGAAAACCAGTAAAATATGTTGATGATGTTTTCGGTGAAAAAGCCAAAAACGCAATTGAAAATTTGAGGAACGGCGAAATCCTCGTTTTAGAAAACGTTAGGACATATGCAAACGAAACAAAAGAGGGAACACCAGAAGAACATGCAACAACGGATTTTGTTAAAAATTTGGCTCCACTAGCCCAATTATTTGTGAATGATGCTTTTGCAGCAGCCCACAGAGCTCACGTTTCAATAATAGGTTTTACAGCTGTCTTGCCAAGCGCTGCAGGATGCATAATGGAAAGAGAACTCAAATCCCTAAGCAAAGTTTTAGAAAACCCAGAAAAACCATGCGTTTTCATTCTTGGAGGAGCAAAGGCTGACGACTCACTGGAAATATCAAAATACGTATTAAACAATAAAATAGCAGATTACATTTTAACAGGCGGTGTTGTCGGACATGTTTTCTTGGCAGCGAAGGACATAAACCTTGGCAAACCAAACATGGATTTCCTAGAAAAGAAACAGCTTATGGAATTAGTGCCAGGCATAAAAGAGCTGATGCAGAAATATCCAGATAAAGTTAAAACTCCAAAGGATGTGGCTGTAGAAGTTAATGGAAAAAGGAAAGAAGTTTCCATCAATGAACTGCCAGTAAACTATCAAATCTTTGACATAGGAGCAAAAACTGTTGAGGATTACGCCACCACAATAAGGGCTGCAAAATCCATCGTGCTCAGCGGACCAATGGGAGTTTTTGAAAATAGCGAATTCATTTTTGGAACGAAGAGGGTTTTTGAAGAAATAGCCAAATCAAAAGCTTTCTCACTTGCTGGGGGTGGTCACACAATTTCAGCCTTAGAAAAACTTGGATTGTCAAACAAGATTTCCTATGTTAGCACTGCGGGCGGAGCGCTTATAGAGTTTCTGATGGGTAAAAAGTTGCCGGGTGTTGTAGCCCTAGAAAAGGCTGCAGCTAGAAAAGCCTAAAATTTTCCCCTTTTTATGTTTTTGTTAATTTCTCCATCAAGTCTACGACTTTTGGTTCTCCTTCCTCTTGCGGATGTTGAAGCATATCATATATTTGCAAAGTCTGTTCTGCAACCTTTTTCCATGTAAAGTATTGCAGCACCCGTTTTCTACCATTTTCTCCCCATTTTTTAGCCCTTTCAGAATCGCATAAAACCTCTTTTATACCCCATGCAATGTCAGCTGCGTTTTCGCCGTTTACGTGAACGCCGTTTTGGTTTGGTCCACATGAAATAACTTGCTCTCTGAAGCCGACAACGCCATGAGCTCCTACAACTAACGGTTTAGCCATAGCCATAGCTTCTAAACTCACTATTCCGAAAGGCTCATATGTTGAGGGGAAGATGCAAACGTCAACAGCTGCATAGTGCAAGATGCGTTCTTTTTCTGGCACGAAATCGAATCTGTAGGCAACTTTGTTGCTTATTCCAAGCCTGTTTGCAGTTTCAATTATGTCATTTTGCTGTTCACCTTTCCCCAAAACCACAAGCTTGGTTTTTGGATATTCCTCCAGAATCATAGGCATTGCTTGAATTAGGTTTCCCACACCTTTCACCCACGTCAGTCTTCCAAGGAATAGAAGCATTTTCTCGTCAGGTTTAATGCCGTATCTGCTCCGAATGGCTTCCACTTCTTCAGGCTTGCAGTTTTTAGGATTGTAACGTACTGGGTCAACTCCGTTCCAGACAACGCTTATTTTTGATTTTGGCCATCCATGCCTCACCAAGTCTTCTTGCATGGCGTGACTTACTGTTATTATTTTATCAGCTTTTTGGGCTGTAGCCC
>JASEJA010000004.1:0-22098 GCA_030017755.1 Candidatus Bathyarchaeota archaeon | reverse complement strand
TCTTGCATGGCGTGACTTACTGTTATTATTTTATCAGCTTTTTGGGCTGTAGCCCGAAAAAGCAGAAAACAAAAGAAAAAAATAAGACGCAAACAACGTCGTAGTTGCATCCTTCCTTTTTAAGCATGCTGTTTATGAATTTTGTTGCGCTTAATATGTTGTAGATGAAAATATCGTTGAATAAGCGAATGTTGGTTCCCCACTTTTTAAGTCGTCAATGACAAACATTGGAAAAACATTGCTTGCATCCACAATTAATGGTTTGTGAACTTCAACACCTTTGACTATTTCTCTTGTTTTCAAGTTTCCAGAGTTAAGCGTAAAAACAGTTACATCATTCCCCATAGAGACAAATTCACGAGTTATATATTCTGCATAAGTGCCTAAACCACCAACAAGCGCAGGCGGATACTCCCAAACAAAAAGCCAATTCTCAAAAACATCACCAAAGTTTCGTGTTAGAATCATGCGCATGCACAAACACACGAGTTCACCTTTAGTTTTAGAAGAGTGACGCAATGGATAAATAGGTTATGAAGTCGAAATTCAAATCTGAACCTAAACTTTCCGCTACTTATCTTGCATAGTAAATTAGAATAAACACCTAGATGGTAATAAAAGATGAGGCTAACCATTTGACGGACATAGTGCTCGTATTCGAAGTTCATCAACCGCATAGATTAAAAAGAAACTTCTTTTGGGAGAACAGAATTTTTAAACGCCTAAAAAAGAAGGAGTTTTTCGATTATTATTTTGACCTTGCAGTAAACAGAGAAGTTTTTGAAAGAGCATGTAAAAAATGTTATTTCCCATCAAACCAAATATTGCTTGAACTAATTGATAAATACAAAAGGGAGAAAAAGCGGGTAAAGGTTTCATTTAGCCTTTCAGGAATATTTTTAGAACAGTGTGAAATGTTTAACAAAGACGTTTTGGAATCCTTCAGACAACTTGCCGAAACAGGATGCGTGGAATTTCTATGTCAAACATATTATCACTCGCTGGCAAGCCTCTATCCCAAAAAGGAAGAATTCATCGAACAGATAGAAACGCATCAACAAGTAACAAAGGATCTTCTCGGGTTTACACCCAAAGTTTTTGAGAACACCGAGTTGCTCTACAACAACGCTGTTGCAAGAACCATAGAAAAAATGGGGTTTAAAGGTATCTTTACAGAAGGCGCCGAAAGAATACTGCATGAAAAATCGCCAAATTACCTTTACACACCTAAAGGATGCACAAAAATCAAAATATTACTGCGAAATTACAAGTTAACCGATGATATAGGCTTCAGATTTTCAGCAAGGTGGTGGAGCGAATGGCCATTAACAGCAGACAAATACGCAAGCTGGCTTGCAGCAACTTCAGGACACTGCATCAACATTTTTCCAGACTACGAAACTTTCGGTGAACACCACTGGCCAGAAACGGGTATACACGATTTTCTAAAACACTTGCCCAGGGAGATTTTGAAATGGTGGCATCTGCACATGGCTACGCCTTCTGAGGTCATAGAAAAATATCAACCTATAGGAGAGGTTGATGTTCCTGAACTTGGCGGAACAGTTTCTTGGGCTGATTTGGAAAGGAATGCAAGTTGTTGGCTTGGAAATACTATGCAATGGACTTACTATACAAATGTTAGAAAACTTGAAGCATTCGTCAAGGAAACAAATGATAAAGATTTTCTGAAAATTTGGAGATACTTCCAGACAAGCGACCATCTCTACTACATGTTCACCGCAGGTGGAGCACCAGGAGAAGTCCACTCCTATTTCAGTCCATTTAACTCGCCAATAGACGCCTTCGTAACAGCACAGGCCGCAATACTTGACTTTGAAAATAGAGTGCGACTTGCAACCATCGCCGCGGATGAACCATTCTTATTTTATACAGGCGTTGGCGAAGAACATTTCACTGGAATCACGGCATGGAGTTTAAAAGGGTTCATAAAGGCACTTCAAAAAGCCAACACAAACTCTTTAGAATTCCACAATAACCGCGGAGATTTCGAGCGTTGGGCAGAAAAATCGCTTCATGACAGAAAATTAGCTGAACAACTAAGAAAAACAAGACTTGAAAAATTGAAAGGGGAAAAGCTAAGGAAGGCATTAACAAAAATTGCGAAAGAAAGATATAATAGCGTGAGTAAGCAGGTGCGAAGAGTTACAAAATACTTTTGATTAAAGCCTATCCTTTTATAAGAAAACACTTACTAAACTAGGGTTGAGATTACTCAAAGTGAGCGCCTATGAGGGAAGAACTGCCTCTCTCAGAAAAAATCCTACAAACACTGCATAACCTTTGCGCCACCGCTCCAGACCTCGCCAGGAGAAGCGAGGAATTAGCGCAAATTCTACAAATTAATATGAATGAGGTGGAAAAAACCTTAGACAATTATAAGCTTGAAGGTTTTGTCGAAAGCTTCGCAGATAATGAAGGTAAAAGGCGATATTACTTGACTGGAAGAGGCATAATAAAAGTGTGTGCGCTTTTCACGTAGTGAAAACAATGTATATCATAATTTTCTCTTGGGAATATCCTCCGAGAGTGGTTGGACAACTCGCCAATTACGTCAGAGAAGTTGCAGTGCATTTGACAAAAAATAATATAAAAACCACAGTAGTTACTTATCATGATTTTTTAACTGGAGAATATGAGGAAACAGAAGGTATTAAAGTCTACAGGGTAACGAATCCAGTTCACACACACATCGGCGTTCTTACATGGGTTCTCACATTAAATCAGGAAGTTGAAAGGGCGGCTGCAAACATTTATTATAACCTGCATAAGCAGGTGGATTTGATAGATGTGCATGATTGGCACTTCATACCAGCGGCAGTCACGTTGAAGAAAGCGCTAAATTTGCCGTTTATTTTTTCAGTTGAAAGCCTAGAAGAACATCGCTCTCATGGAGCAGATTTGCCCTTTAACATGGCTATTAAAAGTCTCGAATGGTTGGGAATGTATGAAGCAGCAAAGCTTATTGTTAAGTCTGAATGGATGCGGGATGAAGTTTTTCGGTTATATAAGGTTCCATTAGAAAAAATAAAGGTGATTCCACCAAAATCTCCCAACTGGTTTAGGAACATTCTAGAAACTTACAAGAGTGTTGCGGGAGGAGAGGCTCCGAATGACTAAAGAATTGACGGTTATGATGCTTACATGGGAGTTTCCACCGAGAATTATTGGTGGAATATCCCCTCACGTTTATTATTTATCAAGAAATTTGGCGAAAAATGGCGTCAAAGTTTATGTTGTTACATGCGATTTTCCTGGAGCGCCTCAATATGAAGTTGTTGACGGTGTTGAAGTTTTTAGGGTTGACTCTTACAAGAACCCTTCGCCGGATTTTGCATCATGGGTTTATTTGATGAATGTGAATATGCAGAAGGAAGCAGCAGCCCTTATCAACGGTCTCGGCGGGAATGTTGACATTTTTCACGCCCACGATTGGCTCGTGGCAAATGCTGGGATAGGCTTAAAGCATGTCTTCAGAAAACCGCTTCTAACTACTATACATTCTACGGAAATTGGTCGACGAAATGGGATTCACTTTGATTATGAAAGAATGATTCATGAAACAGAAGCATGGCTTACATATGAAGCATGGAGAGTCATATGCTGCAGCGATTACATGGTTTCGCATGTCAAATGGGCATTTGGGCTTCCAGCAGACAAGTTAGTCATGATTCCTAACGGCGTGGATGCTGAAGTCTACACAAGAATAGAACAAGAGAATTTGAGCAGTTTCAGAAGCAAGTTTGCATTGCCAGAAGAAAAAATTGTCCTTTTCGTTGGAAGACTAGTATATGAAAAAGGCGTTCACGTGCTTGTTAATGCTGTTCCAAAAGTTTTGGAAAAAGTCAATGCAAAGTTTATAATAGTTGGCAACGGGTACATGAAAGAGCAACTCTCAAACATTGTTAAAAACATGGGATTAGCTCGCAAAGTTCACTTTACTGGTTTTGTGGACGATGAAACTTTAAGAAAACTGCAGAAATGTGCAGATGTCTCCGTTGTGCCATCACTCTTCGAACCCTTTGGAATAGTTGCTATAGAAGCCATGGCAGCAAAAAGCCCAGTAGTGGTTTCAGACACGGGTGGTTTATCTGAAATAGTAGAACATGAGGTTACTGGAATAAAAGTTTACCCGAATAATCCAGACTCGCTCGCATGGGGAATTGCAAAGGTGTTACTTGACGAAAATTATGCCAATTTGATAAAGGCGAATGCTTACAAAAAAGTTCAAGAAAAATACAATTGGAATAAAATAGCCCAACAGACAAAAGCCAATTACGAAACAGTCTTAAGTGAATATTCAAAAAGCGTTTGGGCTTAAAACATTAAATAGATTATGGATATCTCAGTTTAATAGCTTTGTTTGGACAAGCATCCACGCATTTTAGACAGTGAATGCACTCTGGATCGCTAAACTTTTCCCATGGCAAATCCAAAATTCGAACATGCATGGGACAAACTTCAACACATCGACGACATTCAGCCTTTGCGCATTTGGTTAAATCTCTTTTTAAACCAAGAAAGCTGAACCTATTTAGAACCGCCATAATAGCTCCATGGGGACAGAAATATTTACACCAACTCCTCGGAACATACGCCGCAAAGACAAGAACTCCTCCCAAAATGAATAGTTGCACCCAGAAGAGCGCAGATAAACTTGTAATTCCAGATAAAACATCCATTACGGGTTTTTCTATTAAGGCGTTTTTGAAGTTTAAGATTCCATTAGGCAATGTAGAAAACAAAGTTTCAGCAGGACTTAAAGTGGTGAAAGGCATCCTTACGAAAATGCCTAAAGCCCCTTCATAGCTTCTGTGAACTCCGACAACTTTAGCAGCAGAAAAAGTTACGCTAACGAAGAGGGCAACGCCTAAAATAGCGTACTTAAAATAGAGCATGGTTTCATGGGTTCTAGGTGAAATTTCAGTCTTTTTACGCTTAACAAAATCAATCAAATCTTGTATGAAGCCAAAGGGACAAACCCAACCGCATAAGGATTTACCAATTAGTATACCAGTAATTAGGAATGATGCTAATGCAAGCCACGGAAAAATAACATCGTAAAACATAAGTTGCATGGCTGTAAAGGCGTCGCCAACAATATTTGACTGAAAACCCCAAGTCCAAACAACCGGCAGCAAAATGGGTTGTGGAACCAAGTTGAAAATCATGGCGCTGAAGAATATGAAAGAGAGAAATTGGATTATTCTGCGGAGCGTGTTGAACCTGAGTAGGCTTTGCTTAATTTTCGCTTTCAATCATTTCGCCTCTTTCATTAAACGCATAAAACCCAGTTATTTATTTTCCTATGACCCTAACATTTTCCACAAGAACCCAAGGCGCAACCAATTGCCCAATTTTTCTCTCATTATTTGCCAGTTCCGAAATGTTTTTTAATAATTGAAAGATGTTGCCAGCTAACATAGTTCCTCTCGTAGCATAAGCAATTTTACCATTCTCAATTTTCCAAGCGGGAGTTGCAACAACAGAGAATTCTCCGCTGGCTGGATTACTGCTGTGGGCGCCTTGTAAAGAATATACAAGCAAACCATCATCCACTTCGCCGATAAGTTCTTCGGGTGATTTCTTTCCAGATATCATATGAAAGTTTGTAGCTTCCACATTTGGTGTAGATAAATATCCAGCCCTTGTGGCGTTTCCCGTGCTTTCCTTACCCTCTTTTTTGGCGGTGTAATTGTCGTAGAGAAAATTGCGTAACACTCCCCTCTCTATTACAAGGGTTTTTTGTTGAGGAACTCCTTCACCATCAAACTCCCAGGTTCGGATGCCTCCTTGGAATAATCCATCATCGTGAATTGTCACATTTTCAGAGGCAACCTTCTCACCTATTTTACCCTTAAATGCAGATTGATCTCTCTGCACATAATACGCTTTAACCGCATTAATAAGGGTGAAATACAAAAGGTCTTGCAATGCAAACTGCGAAAATATCACATTTGTGCTTTTTGTCTCTATTTTTTTGGCTTTTAAGGCTGAAACTGCAAGGCGAGCAGCTTCTTTGCCAACCCATTCAGGGTCAATAGCATACTTTCTTTCAACATTAAATTCAAAGCATATCGGCGTTACTTCGCCTGCCTCTTGCCCTAAAGTTGCTAAGCTGCATTCGATAATTGTTCCATGATCGAAAGCTGCTACTCCATTGGAGTTAGCAATTGCTCTGGAGAGATAGGATGCACCCACTCCACCCTCCACTGGAAAAACACGCTTATCCACTTTTTCAGCTGCATCCAGCATTAAGGAGGCTGCCTTAACTAAATCTTCAGAATGAAGCTCAACAATTTTGTGGTCATAAGTGTTTTCTACAGATTTTAATTGTTTTTTAGCTGGAAGTCCCCGCCATTCTTCGTCTGGTTTGCTCGCTTTAGCTGAGCTTAAAGCTTTAAGAATTGTCTCCTCAACTGCGGCTTTGCTTCTCAGCACGTTGGTATAAGAGAAGCCTATTGCTTTTTTAATTATTGCTCGAATTCCCAATCCTCTGTCAACTATTCTTGTACTTCTGGCAATCTGTCCTCTCTCGATAACAACTGTTGTTGTTAAACCTTGATATGCAAAAGCTTCAGCCTCATCCGCGCCTTTCTTTAGAGCAAAATCCACAGCGTCTTCGGCTATATCTAACATTTGTTCTTTCTTAAGCGCTACCACCAACAAGAACCTCCTTCACCCTAACATGTGGACCGCCATCACATACGAAAACTGTTTGTCTTTTTCCACATCTTCCAGGCCAAAGTTCAAAGTCCTTTCCAACAGCATCAACCTTAAACAATGTTTCAAGTGTATTGCCACTTATGGAGGCATTCCGAACTGGCTCACCCAATTCGCCCTTAACTATTTCGTAGGCTTCTTGAATGCCAACTTGAAAAGTGCCGTCCAAATTTGCTTGTCCACCTCTGAAGCTTTTAAAGTAATAGCCAAATTTCACATCTTCAATTAGTTCTTCGAAGGAATGGTCTTTTGGTTCCATGAAAGTGTTGCGCATACGAATTATGGGTTCTACTCTAAAGTCTTCAGCACGCATGTTTCCAGTAGGTTTAGTGTTGAATTTTTGGGCTGTTTCGCGGTTATGCATTAAACCAACAACAACACCATCCTTAACCAGAAGGGTCTTCTGAGCTTGAATTCCCTCATCATCGTATTTGAAGGAGCCGAAAGCGCCTTCTACTGTTCCATCATCATAGAAGGTTACAAGGTTAGAAGCAATTTTCTTACCGAGTTTATCTAAAAGCACAGAACCAGACAATGTTAAATCTGCCTCAGCCAGATGCCCAAAAGCTTCATGAACAAAAACGCCAACCACATTTGGTCCTAGAATCACTGGAAATGTTCCACCTTTAGGTGGTTTCGCCTTCAACTGCTCAACTGCTCTTTTTGCAACTCTTTCGCCCACGATTTCTGGAGTTTCTACATCGAAGACTTCGTAGCCAGAAGTGGAACCGATTTCTTCACGGCTGAAGGTGAAAATGTCCCCTTCTTTTGCTGTTGCGAGTATTCTTGACCAAACATAAAGCTTGTCCTGTTCAATGTATGAACCTTCATTGTTTATGAAATAGTTTGTTCCAGTTAGGTCAAGATAGTCTATGGTGCAACTTTTTACACGGTTATCATAACCTAAAATCTTACTGTTCATGGTTAAAGTTGTATTAATTTTGTCTTCTATTGAAATTTTTGATGGGTCTTTGCGTGGTTTTAGGATAACTTTATCCTCAATAGGTTTTGTGGAGATAAGTTTTATGGGCTTTTTAAGTTTTGAACTTGCGGCTTTTGCCATTTTACATGCATCCGAAACAGCCATGGTTAAAGTTTCAACATCAAATGTTCCAACAGATGCAAAACCCCATGCACCATTCACTAGGACCCGTAAAGCAGCGCCGTTTTCAATTCCTTGCTTTGCTGCCTCTGCACGACCCTCTTTTAGCGTAAGCATAGTTTTAAAGAGTTTTTGACCGCGAACTTCTGCATATTCGGCTCCGTATTTCTGGACTGCCACATTTACCGCCTTACTTAAAATGTCTTTCAAAGGCTGCGCTCCTTTTAGTATTGAGTTAGAAGGGATTATTCAGAGTCTCTTTTATAAAATTGTTATGGTTCCCATTATTTATTATTCAGAAACAATACATGAAAAAAAGAATATCTAAAAATGTTAAGCTCTTTGCTTGAGCGATTTTAACTGGCTAACAAAATCGCATTCTTCTTGCATTCGCTCTAATTCCAATCTGCGAAGCAAACCATACGTCGAGCATATATCCTCCAAAATTTTCTTCTCAATGATATATGCGCCAGTGCTCAAAAACTCCTCAAGACCCTTAGCAAAAACCTCTATTTTTTCAGATATCTCATTTGGTTTGACGCCGTGATTCTTCTCTAAATGTTTATAAATTAAAGAAGTTGCCTCTTCGCCGAAAACTTGTTTCAGCACTTTGTCAACGATTTTTGAAATTTTGTCTTCTTTTTCCATCAGCGTCGCACCTCGTAGAATTATCGTGCGTATTACGACTTAATAAACTTTGTCGTATATATGTTTAACACACATACACCTCAAAGTCCATAAAATAAGAGTTACAGAAAATCTGTAAGATTCAATTGTTGAACTCTTTGAACTTTTGATTTTTGGGCAATTTGCTCCTCGGAAAGGATAAGTTGCCCATAAACACCGTTATAGCCAGGCAACACTTTGATTTGTCCATCTCTAACCTTGATTATTGTGTCAGCAATTTTTTCGTTAACAGAGCGTAAATCTTCTTTGGAAACGTCAATTAGCACAGCATATTCATCGCCGAATTTTTCAACAAAAGCGTTGTAAATGTTCCACACCTGCTGGGTAGACGGTGAATCCACGCCTAAGACTGTTGCGATTATTTCAGAAAGCGGAAGCAAATGCATAAAATCTATAGCATCTGAAGGTTTAAAGCCTGGCGGACGGTCAGCAAGTTCTTCCAAACGCTGTTCAACACCCTTTGTAAGTTTTTTGCGGCACACAGGGCAAATGTTTCCAATCTTAATTGCTTCTACTGCTGGAAATGATACATGACAGTTTCTGTGCCCAGTCCAATGGTATTTTCCATAGGCAGGATCCGTTTCAATAGTGAACTTGAAACGCGCTTTATCCTTAAACCGAATAGCATCCAAGATTTCGTAATAACTTGGCTCCTTAAGTTCAAAAACGTTCGCTTCTCTTCCCAGGCGCCAAGGCCAAAAGCTGTGGCTGTCGCTGTTGGAAACTAAGGCGAATTTGTCAAGTTTGCTTAAACGCCAATTCATGGGTGGATCTGAAGAGAGCCCAGTTTCCAAGGCGTGAATATGTTTTGTCATGTCTTGATAGCATTCTTCTATGCTGTTGAAGCCGCTGAAGGCGCCGAAAATGCTGAACCATGGCGTCCAAGCGTGGGCTGGAAATATCATGTTTTCGCTTGAAACTTCCATGACATCTTCAACCAAATGCGGGGCATCCATGTTTAGTGTTGGTCTGCCGTCTATGGCTAAATTGCCATATTTTGCTAATCTATCATTGATTTGGATGGCGGTTTCTATGTTAGGGGTTAAAATTACATGGTGAATTTTTTTAACTTCGTTTTCAAAAGTGAATACTGTGCTAACCTCGGTTGTTATCATAAAATAAACTGGTGATTCTGGATTTTTTGCAACCTTATATAAGCCTGTATCCGCTTCTTGAACCAAAGTTTCTTGAAGCTCTTTAAGCCATTTGGGATGGGTGAAATCGCCTGTTCCTACAAGGTTTAAACCTTTAATTTTTGCAAAGCGAGCAATTTCTTCAACACACATTTTATCGCTTGTTGCACGACTGTAACGCCCATGAATGTGCAAATCGGCTATAACTCTCATGTTTTAAAGCCTAACTCCTATATTGTCTATTCTGCTAATTTCATTTGCGCTTTCTAAAAATGGCTATTGTCAAAAAGTTCTTACGGAAGTTTCCGTTTAATTACGGCTTCAGCCCAGTTACCATATTTTATCCAAAGAATGGAAAGAGTTCCCCCCCCTACAATGTTGCTTAGGGAAATGGCCAGCCAAGCCCCAACAGAGCCTATTCCGAAAATGAAGACTAAAAAGTAGCCCAAGGCTAATCGTATTCCCCAAAGCCTCAATATTCCAACAGATGTGGGAAATATCGTATGTTCTGAACCTCTTCCAGTGGACACGCCAACTATGAATAGCCCAAAAAATGGAAGCGTTGGCACTCTCCTAAAGGGATAGATGATGCGGGCGCTCACAATCATAAGCGCAAATATAACGAGAGGGTAAAGAAGCATGAAGCAGCTCTGCTGGCATCCTCATAGGCTCTTCTTCCAATAAATTGAAAAACAATGCCTAAATAAGCAGCACTTAAAGCCATCAAAAGCGCCTGAAAAAGTATTATAACAGGCCACATTTGCCTCGGAATAGCCACAGTTACATCACTGTATACGCTTAGCCAGTAAGCATCCGCCAAGTTATAGGCTACGACTATAAGTTGATTTACAAGTGGGGGAACCCTAACAAGAAAAAAGTGCGAATGATTGGTCCGTTAATGATTTTGTCTCTGTATTTGCTTAGTGAAGGAAGCTTTGGCAATTCTTCGGATTCTTCAGCCATAACCTTCTTTGACTTAAATTTAATCTTAAAAACTTTAGCTTGTAAGATGTCTTTTGAAAATATTGACAGCAAACATTTATTGTTTTTATGCACTCTTTCCGATGGGTAACATATCATTCATTTTTAGTAACGTATTTCTCGAGACGTTTCTCCCAGTCAACCTTAAACATAACAACAAAAATAATAATTAGCAAAACTATGGCAAGCGTCATTCCAATCAAAGCGGACATCCATTCACTTTCCGTACCAAAAATTTCCTTGATAATACTTATCGAAAAGCGCCCGCCATAAGCCACAATTAAATTCATGAAAAATTTTCCAACTAATGCTGGTATGAAAGCTTTGATGAAGCTGTAACGCATGACACCCAAGGGAATGAAAAGTAAATCATCAGGTAAAGGGGTTAAAGCAAAAAGGAAAATGGTAACTAAACCGAACTTGTTAAAAACTTTCACTAAAAAATCCATTTTTTTCTTACACCTTTCTCCTATAATTTTTCGCCCTCCAACGCCAAGCAAATACCCCGAAAACTCTCCAATTGCAGAACCCATCCCAGCTGCTACAGCAATCAAAAAAGGCTCAAAAGCTTCAAGTCCCCCAAGAGTAAAGATAATGACCGTATAGGGAATTGGGAAAAAGATTGACATGGCACCAATTAAGCTGACGAGGAATATTCCAAAATATCCGTACGTTATTGAAAGATTCTGCATCCACTCAATAATATCTTGAAACTGCAATCGAAAGCTTCCTTTTTCAACTCTTTTGGAATTTTAGGCTTAAAGATGTTGCTATGCCATGGCGAGCATCATGCTTAAATTAAAGCATATCTAGAAAAAGCTTCCAAAGCTTCAGGAGGGTTGTGGAGTTGACAGCTAAAAGGGAACCCATTTGGATAGCGAGAGAACTTTCAAAATGTAGTGGTTGTAGAAAATGTGAAATTGCATGTTCGCTTTTTCATGAAAAACGCATATGGCCGGAAGCTTCAAGAATAAGGGTTTTCATGTTGGTTCCAGGATTAGATTTTCCGCATTTTTGTACACAATGCGAAGACTATCCATGCGTAGAAGCATGTCCAACTAAAGCGTTATCCGTAAGCAAAGAAACCGGCGCAGTTTTGGTGGATAAGGATAAGTGTATTGGTTGCGGACAATGCATTGACGCTTGTCCAGGTAGAATCCCACATATGCATCCTACTGAAAATTATGTTTTAATCTGCGATTTATGCAAGGGAAATCCGCAATGTGTAAAGGTGTGTCGAGAAGGTGGATGGAACGTCTTAACGAAAGTTGTTAGAAAGGAACAAGCCTACAAGCTTTACGCCCGCAAGCCAGAAGAAATCACGCGGGATTTAGCTATCAAAATTTATGGAGAACAAGGAGAGAAACTGTTATGATTCCGGGTTATGCGGGAAAATTTCTTGAAGTTGACCTTTTCACAAAAAACATAAAGGAAACCACATTCAGCGACGATATTTTAAAGGATTATATTGGCGGTAGAGGCTTAGCAGCAAAAATTCTCTGGGATAGATTGGGCAGTAAATGGAGCGAAATAGATCCCCTTGAGCCAGAGAACATACTCCTCTTTTTAACTGGTCCACTTACGGGATTTTTCCCAGGAGGAAGAATATGTGTTTCTGGGAAATCTCCCCAAAGCAACGGCGTAGTAGGTTCCACCGTAGCGGGTGAATTTGGCGTTGAGTTGAAATGTGCTGGTTATGATGGCATAATGGTGTCTGGCGCCTCTGAAGAACCCGTTTACTTGTTTGTTAAGGATTCTGAAGTTGAAATCAGAAAAGCCAACCACATTTGGGGCGAAGACGCCAAACAGACGATTTCAAAAATAACAAAGGAAAGCAGAGAACTTCTGCGAAAACGATTTCCAAGGAAAGGCGAATGGAAAGAACCATCCATACTCTACATAGGTCCGGCAGGAGAAAACAAAGTTCGAACTGCGGTGGTTGCAGCCAAATGGACTCATGCGGCTGGTTATGGCGGATATGGCGCAGTCATGGGTTCTAAAAAGCTTAAAGCAATAGCCGTAAAGGGAACTGGACCGCTGCCAGAAGTTGCTGACATGAATAGCGTGAAAAGGCTTATGCAAAACGTATGCAAAGACGTTTATGAAAGCGAGTTATGGCGACGATGGGGTACTGGGGCTGCTGGTTACGAGGTTGGAGCAAAAACAAGCTCCGAACCCGTTAGGAACTGGCAGGAAGAGTGGCATGACGAAAAGAGCTTTGGCGTGGACCAGTTCGAGAATAGGGTTTGGATAAAGCCCTATTGGGGTGACTTTGGCTGTCCAACAACATGCCTAAAAATTGCCGTAGTTAAAACTGGAAAATTCAAAGGCGCAATAACCGATAACCCAGACTATGAATTACAAGCATATTTAGGTCCAAACCTTGGAATATTCACTCCAGAAGAAAACGTTTTCCTCGCATCATTAATTGATGATTTGGGCTTGTGCGGGATACAAACGGGAAACGTGCTTGGCTTTGCAGCAGAACTGTTTCAAAGGGGGATTTTGACAAGGGAGGATTTAGATGGTTTAGAGCTTAGTTGGGGTAAGGCTGAAGCCTTTGCAACATTAGCCAGAAAAATCGCCTTCAGAGAAGGCATAGGCAATTTATTAGCAGAAGGAACTTATCGTGCTGCCTTAAAAATTGGCGAAATGAAGAAAAAAGATGTGTTAGTTTATGCGGTTCAAAGCAAGGGCATAGCCATAGGCGCCCACGGAATCCGCAGCGGAAAAGACTATCCAGAAACCTATTCTTATGCTTGTTCAGTTCAAGGCGGAGACCACACCTCAACAGCATGCTTTCCCCTACATGATTTCAGAAGCGAGTTAATGATGACATTTAATGATTCAGCAGTATACTGCTACTTCAACATTTTCGGGGTTCCACGCAACTTAAAATTTGAATTTTACAAGGCAGTCACGGGCATAGAATTGACACAAGAAGAGTGGCTTAATCCAAAGGCTTTAAGGATACTGCAGCTACAAAGGGCAATGTTGCTTCTGGGTGGACCAGACTTAAAATGGAACCCAAAAACACATGATGCTAACCCGCCAAGATTTTACGAACCCTTACCTTCAGGACCATACAAGGGAAGAACTGTTGACAAGGCTGATGTTGAAAAAGAAATTGCAAATTATTATGAAGCTGTCGGCTGGGACGAAAATGGCATTCCAAAAACAGAGGTTCTCAGAAAGCTTGGGTTAAATGATGTTGACAAGGCTTTAGAAAAACTGCACTGAAAACAACATATTTTTGGCTTAAAAATAAACCAATAGGGGCCCTATCCTCTAGGTTTTCTGCACTGTTGTGCGAATAACTCTCGTAGGCGTAACGATAATGAATACTTTTTCATCTTTTTCCTCAAACGGAACAGCCTCAACCACTTGCATGTCATGCACAGTTGTTGCTATTGGGATTTCTCCAAACATTTTTTTCAAAATGCTTATTTCAACATCGCCATAACCATGTCCTTTTCCAAGTCTGTGTCCATGCAAATCAACAGCCACAGAGCCTTCAACTATCAAATCTGGTTTTGGAAAAGAACGCGTTTCTGTTCCAAATTTGAACGCGCCCTTAATGGTTGAGGCAAAACGTTCTTTACCTTTCACTTTTGCTGGATTGATTAAAATGAAGCCTCTTTTAAGCCGTGGAGAAGCCATAATGAGGACTTTTCCGTCTAATAACGCGTTTTCTCTGACCTTTTGTTGTGGTGAGTCTGGATTGGCAAATATGACCTTTGCTTTTTGCCATTCTTGCAGTTGGCGTAGTTTTTCGGCAGCGGCAAATGCTCCAGAAAAATTTGGTATTCTGCCCTTGCATGGAAGTGGAAAAACCGCTATTCTGGAACGCTCCATTTCACTCCAGATTTTTTCTCTTAACTGCTGCTTTTTAGGGCTATGCTCATGTTTCTCTGCAAAATAAATGGGAAAGGGAGGGTTTAAATTATTCCGAGTTTTTTGCCGCCTTCTTTGAAGGCTTCTATTGCTCTGTTCAACTGTTCTGTGGTGTGTTTTGTGCAAACTTGTACGCGTATTCTGGCTTTGTCTCTAGCCACCATGGGATAGAAGATTGGCAAGACAAATATTTCCTTTGACCAAAGGTAATCTGCCAAATCCTTTGC
Organism: Candidatus Bathyarchaeota archaeon; assembly: GCA_030017755.1. GTDB lineage: Archaea > Thermoproteota > Bathyarchaeia > Bathyarchaeales > Bathycorpusculaceae > JASEJA01. Next base: position 7,330 of record JASEJA010000004.1, on the reverse strand, counting down.
AGCCTTGCTTCTGCCGCACATCACTGGGATTATTGGCGTTTCTGTGTTTCCAGTATCAAAACCAGCATCCTGCAAACCTTCGAGAAGATGAGCGCGATTCTCCCAAACTTTCCTTACGTGCTGTGGTTCTGTTTCCAAAACATCTATGGCTGCGATGCAAGCAGCTGCAACGCCAGGCGGAACAGCTCCGCTTAGAAGCCAACTTCGCGCTTTGTTATAGGCAAAGTTGCGTAAGTCTTCTCCGCCGGTTATGTGTCCGCCTATGACTCCGAAGGCTTTGGAGAATGTTCCCATTTCAACGTGAACTTCTTCGCGTGTTAATTTGTAGTGGTTGACTATGCCTCTTCCACCTTCGCCTAATACGCCTTCGCCGTGGGCGTCATCAACGTAAACGCCTGCGCCATGTTCTTTGGCGATTTTGGCTATTTCTCGCAATGGTGCAGTGTCTCCGTCCATGCTGAAAACTCCATCTGTGAGAATCCAAATGTGATTGTAGGGTGGGTCATGCTTTTCAGCTTCATCCATAACCCGCGCTAAATCCTCCACATCTTTGTGTTTAAAAATGGCTCTATCAGCGTGGCTTAGTCTTACGCCGTCAATTATTGAACCATGGTTTAATTCATCAGAAACGAACAAGTCGCCCTTACCAGCAAGTTGTGGAATAACACCTTCATTAGCCATAAACCCTGTTTGAAATGTTAGTGAGGCTGGAGCGTTTTTGAATTTTGCAAGGCGACTGTCCAATTCCTCATGAAGGGTCATGTTGCCAGAAATTGACCTGTCGCTTCCCGCACCTGCCCCGTACTTTTGGGTTGCTTCTATCATGGCTTTAACAACTTTTGGATGTGTGGCAAGGTTTAGATAGTTGTTTGCGCAGAGCATTAGAACCTTTTTCCCATTCACTATGCAGATGGGTTCGCTTGCAGTTTCCAAAATCTTAAGTTCCCAGTTGAGATTTTCACGAACCAAACGCTGATACTCTTCGCCTAAATATTTTGTTGGATGCCGTTTAACAGCCAAATTAACCACCTTCTAAAAACTTATTTTCACTTTCTTTTAACATTTCCTATACCATTTTACAAAAACATAAGTTTAGAAATTTCCTTCAGCAAAACGTTTCTTCAGTTTTTCTATCATGTCCCTCGTCATAGAAGCCAAATCATACTTCGGATTCCACCCCCACTCCCTACGGGCTACGCTATCGTCTATTGACATAGGCCAAGAATCCGCAATCTTCTGTCTAAAGTCAGGTTCATACTCGCATTTAAATTCGGGAATATACTTCCTTATTTCCGCAGCCAACTCCCCCGCAGAAAAACTCATAGCATTCACATTATAGCTGGTGCGGTGTTTTATCTGCGAAGAATCAGCCTCCATAAGTTTCAAAGCCGCATTAATACAGTCAGGCATATACATCATCGGCAGAACTGTATCCTCCCTCACAAAACACGTATAATGCCTATTCCTAATCGCTTCGTAAAAAATTTCAACAGCATAATCCGTCGTACCCCCGCCCGGCGGCGTTTCACTACTTATAATGCCTGGATAACGAACACTGCGAACATCCAAACCAAACCGCGTAAAATAATAATTGCATAAAAGTTCGCCAGCAACCTTTGTAACACCATAAATTGTTCTTGGAATTAGGATGGTATCTTGCGGTGTGTTGATCCGTGGGGCTTCTGGACCAAAAACGGCAATGGAGCTTGGCCAAAAAACTCTGATATCATGTTCTCTTGCAACTTCAAGCACATTATAAAGTCCATTTATGTTTACGTTCCAAGCCAGCTGCGGATTTTCTTCACCAGTGGCGGAAAGAACAGCAGCCAAATGATAAATAGTGTCAATATCATACTCTTTTACAACTTTCTCAATGTTCCCTTTGGATGTGATGTCAACATACTCGAAAGGACCAGACTCTAACAATTTTTCGCTCGGTTTTCGTTTATGCCCAGCGGCAACAACATTGTCTCCATCATACTTTTTCCGAAGCTCCATTGTCAGTTCAGAGCCAATTTGTCCAGTGGCCCCAGTCACCAGAATCCTTTTCATTGTTTTCCTTGACATCGAATAACCTCATCATTGCGGGAAAAGGATGTTTAATCTTAAAAGATATAAGAATTTTCAAAAAGAAAACCGCTTCTAACATTGGACACTTTTAGATTTCAATAAGCGAAACAACTCTTCAATAGGTTGTTCATGCATGCCAACCTTTATTTCAATTTCCACTTTTTCACCGCTAACTACTATAAGGGCTGCTGACCTTTCACCACGCTTGTCTCCGCCACTTCTGCTTCCAGCCTGCAATGCCTTCAATAATCGTGAGGCTAAGCTTCCTTTGGAAACTTCAAACTCCTTTGCCATACTGTTGACAACATCTTTTGTGGAAAGCAAATTTCCAATAACAATGTAATATTCTCCCACAATTTCTGCCCAATATTCTGGAACACCACTGCCAGTGAAGACCGCTTTTTTCCTCTTAAAATCCATCATCGCCACCTGCCGCATATTTTTTTCTAAATCTTCCATCAAAAGTTTGGCTAAGGCTTGCTCTGGAGACAAGCCTTCCCGAAGCAATTGCAACCCTTTAATGCCATAAGCAATGTTTGTATAAGCTTGGGTAGCGATTACGCCTATTGCTGGTTCTGCATGGGGGACCCTGTCGCCTACGTTTGTGGAGCCTGAAGCTGTAGCAACGCCCATAAGAGTGGAGTCTGGCGATATGGCTAATATGGAGAAAGTGCCAATTGACGTATTCTGTTTGGTTTCCTTTGGAAACAATGTTTAAACCCTATTATTCTATTAGACGATAAGGCTGAAATAGTTTATAGCAAGCTTAACAAATCATTTTCAGATGAGGGGTTATGAAGTTAGGTTTCATTGTTAATCCAATAGCTGGAATGGGAGGAAAAGTTGGACTAAAAGGAACAGACGGAGTGCTAAAGGAAGCGATTGCAAGAGGCGCCAAACCAGTAGCACCAAAAAGGGCAATAGAATTTCTGCAAAAACTAAAAGAAAAATTTGCCCAAACAAAAATTGAAGTCTTCACTTGTCCAGGGATTATGGGCGGAAAAGAAGCAAAAGCAGCAAATTTCTCAGTTCAAATATTACCAATGAAGGAAAAGAAGGAAACAAGCGCCGAAGACACAAAAACAGCCGTTAAACTGTTGACAGCAGCAAAAGTTGATTTAATAGTCTTTGTTGGCGGAGACGGCACAGCCAAAGACATTTTCGACGCCATGCAAGACTCTACAGCGGAAACACCTGTTTTAGGCGTGCCAGCTGGAGTAAAAATGTACAGCGGCATATTTGCCGTAAACCCTTCAGACGCCGCCGATATAGTTTTGGCTTTTGCTGAAAACCAAGCTGAGATAACGGAGTTTGAAATAATGGATGCCGATGAAAGCGCCATTAGAAGCGACACATTCGCAGTGAAACTACACGGTTTTCTAAAAGCACCCTTTGTTCCAATGCGAATTCAAGGAAGCAAGCAAGTAAGCCCCGAAACAGCGGATGAGAAGGAAAATCAAACTGCAATAGCAAAATTCATAATAGAAGAAATGCAGCCAAACGCCACTTATATATTAGGTCCGGGAACAACAGTCAAGCGCATAGCAGAACTTTTAGGCGTTGAAAAAACAGTGCTGGGCGTGGACATATACAAAAACGGCAAAGTAATGCTTGACGTGAATGAGAAGAAAATTTTGGAAGAAATAGAAGACTGGCAGAAAACATGGATTATTTTATCGCCAATTGGACACCAAGGAATCCTCTTGGGAAGGGGAAACCAGCAGATAAGCTCAGAAATCATTAAAAGAGTTGGAAAGCAACGAATAATTGTGGCAGCAACAAAAAGCAAACTTCGAAGCATTGATGGAAATGTTTTGAGGGTAGACACTGGCGATGCCGAAGCAGATGACATGCTTAAAGGATACATTAAAGTCATAACGGATTATAGAGAATGGCGACTAATGTCAGTTCAATAACTAAGCCCCAAACTTCCTAGTTTTTCCAAGCAAATTCATCAAAATAGGCATCAAATCCATTCCCCTAATCCTATTCAAACCACCTTTTGTGCAGGACCTCTCACCGAACTCTTTCACATCATCACAGCGAACATATGGACCAGTTATGGCTACTGGAACAGGGTCGCCTTCATGCTCTCCAGTAGCCAAAGAGGTTGTGTGATCTGCAGTTACAGCCAAATAAGTCGAATTTATATCAACATTAGTAAGCAGATAACCAACCATTTTATCGATCTCTTCAATCACTTTAATTTTTAGTTTGACATTCCCATCATGACTGGCAACATCTGGCGCCTTCACATGCAAAAGCACAAAATCATAATCAGCCAGCGCATTAACAGCCTCCTTAGCCTTACCTAAATAATTAGTCTGAGGCAAACCAGTTGCGCCTTCAACTCTTATCAAACCCATTCCAGCGACCTTACAAACGCCGCCAACCAAGGGCGCAGCACTAATACACGCAGCTTTTATATCATAAATTTTTGTCAAAGGCTTAATATTTGGTATTGTACCCGCTCCTCGGCATAAGACCATGTTTGCTGGAGGCAATCCGTGCTTAACCCTTTCTTTGTTTAATGGGTGGTTTTTTAATACGTTATGGAATTGGTGGACAAGTTCGTTGACTACTTCAGATGTGAGCTTAGCCTCTAAACTGTCATTTAACGGTTTCACTTGCTGAACTTTTTCTCCGACTCTTCCAGGGTCAGCATCGCTAATTGCGGTGGAAAGTTTAGCTCCGCGAAGAATTAAAACTGCACGATGTTGAAGTGTGCTTCTAAATAGGAAATTAACTTTTGCGGGCTTTTTTAGCTTGATTTTCTGAAGACTTTCAGTCAGTTTAGATGCATCTTGATTAGAAATTCTTCCAGCCCGCCTATCTAAAACAACAAGGTTTTCATTAACAGTTGCAAAATTACATCTAAAACAAACATCGCTAGCTAAAACGTCTATGCCAGAACCAACAGCTTCTAAGGCGCCTCTTCCAGAATAAACTTTTAAGGCATCATAACCTAACAAGGCAAGCGTAGCCACATCGCTTCCGGGAGGAACGCCGGGCGATATTGGATCCATTAGGCCGCAGATGCCAGTTTCGGCTATTTTGTTTAATGATGGTTTTTGGGCTTTTTCTAAGGGTGTTTTCCAATTTAATTCTTTTAATGGTCTGTCAGCCATTCCGTCTCCAATAATTAAAATTGCCTTCAATCTTCGTTCACGCCATCCACTTTGAAAGACAAACAAATTCATTATGCTATTGTTCGGTTAAAACACTTGCGCACATACGCAATCCATTTTCACGATAAGAAAATGTTTAATAGCCACTCCCATATTTTTTTAAGGCGTGGTTGAAATGGGCGATTGTGTTCCACATTGCTAAATTCTCGCAACACTTAGCCCACATCAGAATCTGTTCTCCACTAGAATTATATTCAACAAAAAAGACAAAAGGGAGAGATGAAAATGTCAGACATGGGACTTACAGTTAAAAAAGCTGAAGACTTCTCAGAGTGGTATACGCAGGTTGTCGTAAAATCTAGACTGGCAGATTACGCTCCAGTCAAAGGGTGCATGATATTCCGCGAACTTTCATATGCTATTTGGGAAAAAATCCAAGAAGCCTTCAACGAGAAAATCAAAGCAACAGGCCACAAAAACGTTTACTTTCCAATGTTTATACCAGAAAGCTTCTTGAAAAAAGAGGCGGAACACTTCAAAGGGTTTGTCCCACAAGTTGCATGGGTCACCATTGGCGGAGAAACACCATTAGAGGAAAGGCTTGCCATAAGACCAACATCAGAGACGATAATGTACGCCACATATGCAAAGTGGATTAGAAGTTGGCGTGACTTACCAATAAAACTTAACCAGTGGAACAGCGTTGTCAGATGGGAAACAGAGGCAACCAAACTTTTCCTACGAACAAGAGAATTCCTCTGGCAAGAGGGACACACAGCCCACGCAACAAAGGAAGAAGCAGATCAAGAAGTTATGGAAATCCTAAACATCTACAAGGAAATCATAGAAAATTACTTAGCCATTCCAGTTATCGCTGGAAAGAAAACAGAAAACGAAAAGTTCAAAGGAGCCCTGTACACAACAACCTTGGAAGCTTTAATGCCAGACGGCAAAGCACTCCAAATGGGAACATCCCATCAGCTTGGTCAAAACTTCTCCAAAGCCTTCAACATAAAATTCCTCGACAAAGACGAAAAAGAAAGATATGTTTGGCAAACATCTTGGGGCTTTTCAACCAGAATGATAGGTGCCATGGTTATGATTCATGGAGACGACAAAGGATTAGTATTGCCGCCAAAGGTTGCACCAATCCAAGCAGTCATAATCCCAATACCCTACAAAGACGCGAATTCTACGGCAATACTTGCAAAAGCTAAAGAAATCTATGAAAAACTGAAAAAAAACGGCATATTAGCGGTTCTTGACGACAGAAGCGAATACACGCCAGGATGGAAATTCAACGAATGGGAACTCAAAGGTGTGCCGATAAGAATAGAAATTGGTCCAAGGGATTTAAAACAAAAACAAGCAACATTAGCCAGAAGAGACACATTCGAAAGAACCGCAATAAAAGAAGAAGAAATAGTCAACGCCGTAACAAAACTACTGGAAGAAATCCAGAAAAACCTCTTTAACAAAGCCAAAAAATTCTTGGAAGAAAACATAACCACAGTAAATACTTACGAAGAATTCAAAAAGACATTAAAAGAAAAAGGCGGATTTATTAGAGCGTGCTGGTGCGCTGATTCTGCATGCGAAGAAAAAATAAAGGAAGAGACTGGGGCAACAATAAGAATAATGCCTTTCGAAAAGGAGAAAACCTTCGCAAAATGCATTTATTGTGGAAAAGAAGCGAAAGAAGTGGTTTACTTCGCAAGAGCCTACTAACAACTAATCCACAAGTTTTACACGCCTTTGAAGTTGCTTGGCAACATCCTCCAATCCCAACTTTTTCAACGTTGTTTTTGTTGGAATTCCCCTTTCATCCCATCCACGTTTTTTGTAGTATCTCCGCAACATAACATCATACTTTATCCTGTCAAGTTTTGCGCCTTTAAATGAACCCGTAGTTAATGGCTCTTCGAACCATCTTGCTGGCGGAACATCCATTTCAGTGGTCCATTTTTTGCCATATTTACGAATCCAGAAAGCACGAATCAAATTGAAAACCCTATCAGCAATTAAATTCAATTCTTCCCAACTCATTTCCAGTCCAGTGGCTGCATGCAAAAACTTTGTGTACCATTCAAGTTCAAAGCCAAGCTCAACCCATGGAAGCCTACACACAGTTG
>JASEJA010000058.1 GCA_030017755.1 Candidatus Bathyarchaeota archaeon | reverse complement strand
AGACCTATAGCTTTCCAACGCCAACGAAAAAGTAACTTTATAACGATTCTTTTCCACATCAACCACTTTAACATTCGGCATCTTCCTCCCAAACTCGTCATTAGCACTTGGATTAGTAGCGTTTGGAGGCAAAACCACTTCCACATAGCCTATATTGCTAGGTGATTTGCTTGAAATGTAATAACTATCCACGCCTTCAATCTCGCCTAAACCACCTATTCTAATTTCACGTTTCAACTCTTTAACATCAAACAACCTTAGCTTGTCACCAGTATAGGAGAATGTTACACTTGCTGGCGAATAAATAAAGGCAGATAATTCCCTAGAATAAGTTAAGTTACTGATAATCCCGTCATCCTTTACAACCATCACATTACTTACACCTTCGGGCAAAACAATTGAAATACTACAGTTACCTACACTTTTTGTAAAAGCAGGATACGCTGGAAAATCCAACATAAAAACTGAGTCTGAAACTGTGAGAAGATCATTTGAAAGTACAAAGGCAACCGTAAAAACTTGCGTCCCTTGTGTAAGGTTTACTTCGATGCCATAAAAACCAATTCTATTTTCTAAAGGTACGTTAAGGTTTACTGGAAAAATGTTACTTGAATTATAAGCCACGCATTTAAGCAAGTGTGAACCGTATTTGTATGGAAATCCCATTAGGAAACTGTTGGGCGTTTGTCCAGTTAATTCGATGGTGTCGTTTATTAAGATATAACCATTATACAAAATTTCAACCGTGTGATCAACTCTTGTTATGTTATAAGTTTGGGCAAGCGCGAATTTAATGTTCAACGAAAAGGATGTAATAAAAATTAAAATGGTTATTAACGCAAGCATTGAAGACTTCTTCCTCATGGGGTTTCCTCCGTAATGTTCCAAGTTTTAGGCTTTTATTTAATAATAAGCCTATTTATTTACTTTTATGAATGACACCACTTCTGTTACGTGCAGCCTCTAGGGAATACCAAAAAAGACCATACGTAGATTGAAACGTTAGCCTTGTTCACCATGTTTAAAGTAATAGTTTTCCTCTTTTTTAGGTCCAAAGCTTCTCACGCCTTTTTCTCTAAGTTGCCGTCTCAGCTTTTTGGCGTATTGCCTTTCTATTTCGCCTCTCTTTTCCATAAAATCTATTATCTCTTTCGCTTGCTCTTCCGTATCACATCGCCTAATGAAATCTATAACATCAGGCATGTAATGGGCGAACCTTTCAGCGGAAGCCTTTTCTCCACTTTGCACATCTGTTCGCACAGAGTTTATTGCAACCTTATGTTCATTGGAGTCTAATTCTTTGGCTAGGTTTGGAAAAAGTTTTTTGAACGTTTCTTTGTCGAATTTCACCATTGCACCTTCAACTGCGCTTGCATAACCTAATTTTATGTAAGGAAAACTCAATATTTAAGCCTCTTCAAGATTTAGACAACAATTCACAAGGGAACAAACCGCTGTGTCGGATTCTCTTTAAGCAACTTTTCTAATTCCAGCAAAGAAAGACCAGTAATCTCATCCCCATAAACATCACATTTCACTTTGTGATAAGCCTCTTCGGGGCTTCGAACAATAACTTCGAATTTTTCTCCACTGGAAGATTCACAGTGTATGTGAAAAGATGTCACTTTCCTCCCTTGTTCAGTGATGTCTACCCATTCAGTTTTTAGTATTTTGAAGTTGCTTTTTTCCAAGGTTTTTGCAATAGCTTTCGGCTCATCATGATATACTATTATGTCTATGTCGCTTTGGCGGTGCGCTGTCCCACGCCAAACGCTTCCAACAAGAAGGGGTTCGTATGTTTTCAACGTTTTCATTAACTTTAAAGCTTCCTTTCGCCTTTGAATCAACCGCTCTTGTCTTGACTTTCCTTCGATTTCATCTGCTATTTTGTCAAGTTCACTTGCAATTTCAAGGTTTGTTGGAAGAAATTTAACTCCAAGCGTTCTCGCTGCCTTCAGTTTTGCTTGTTTATATTCCTTTTCAATCCCAAAATAGAGAAGACTTGCGGCTTCCCTTGCAACTTTCATTCTTAATTCGCTGGAACCACTCTTCAAGGGTTCACCATTAATACTTGGTTTAACGCTTGATTATCTGCTCGTATAATTCTATTGTTTTTTGTGCCACTCTATCCCATGTAAACTCGTTTAAAACCCTTTTTCTGCCGTTGTTTCCAAGCCATTTTGCTTTTTCAGGATTTTCTAAAGCGCTAGTTATTCCCCATGCTATGTCTGCTGGATTGTTTGGATTTATGTGGAAGCCGCATTGCTCTTCACCGCAAGGAACAACTATTTCCCGCATTCCACTTACACCTGCTGCGCCAACAACAACTGGACGTTTCATACTCATTGCCTCAAGAACCACTATTCCGAATGGTTCGTAGAGGCTTGGGAAAACTGCAACATCGCAGGCGGCATAGTGGAGAATGCGCTCTTCTTCGGGGATAAAATCAAAGTTAAACTTTACAGAATCATGCAACCTTATAGTTTTAACTAAGTTAACCAAGTAGTCTTGCAGGTCGCCAAGACCTACGATAACAAGTTTTGCCTTTGGTATTTTCTGCAAAACATGTGGCATCGCCATTATCAGTTTATCAACGCCCTTAACGCTCACAAGCCTTCCGAGAAACAGAATCATAGGCTCATCATCTTTTATACCATAAAAATCTCTTACCTTCCTAACTTGTTCCGCATTCATAGTTTCTGAATTATACTTTTGGGGATCAACACCATTATAGCACACTTGAATTTTTTCTTTTGGAAATCCAAGTTTTGTAAGCTCATCTTTCATGGCATAAGAAACCGTTATGATTAAGTCTGCTGCTTTGGCGCCATGAAGTTCAATGTTGCTTACAACTTCTGAACCATTTCCAAGGGTCCTCCCTTTCTCTGTAGAATGAACATGGAAAACGAAGGGCAACTCAGCCTCCTTTTTTACAGTTATTCCACTTATGGCTGAAAGCCAATCATGCGCAATTACAATGTCATACTTGAAGTTCTCTTTCTTAATCAATTCATTAACAAGTTTTGAAGCGCTAAGGTAGTTGTAGACAAGAATTTTAGAGAACAACTGAATGCCTCTGCCCCATTTTTTAACATCCTCCGCAAGAACATCGGGCAGAGAATCAGAAATATCAATATGTAATGGACGGTGAATTTCTATGCCGCGCCAAATTTCCCGTGTTGGAAGACTGCCCGCATCATCATTCATTGTAAAAACTGTAACATCATGATCCAGCAAGACAAACTTTCGTGTAATTTCAGCGGCGTAAGTTCCTAATCCGCCAACGATTTTTGGCGGATACTCGTAAACCAGCACAGCCATCTTCATTGTTTTTCCCCGTTTTATTTAGGTTAATGGTGTTTTATGCTTACTAACCCTATCTTATTTACTTTCCTCATAAATTCAAGAGCCTAAATTGTTGCGGTGAGTATCCAGCGGCTTGAAAGTTTTCCTTCAATTTTCCGCTCCTGCGACTCCATTTTAATAATAGTGAAGTCTTTGAAAAGGCACATTATTTCCTCTTTATCAGTGAAATGGTGAAGAACGCCCTTTTCTATGCCTTCTTGGCCGATGAAAGTGTTTTCTTCCACTTTTTCGCCTTTACCATATTTATATGTCCTCTTCGACAAAAAATTGACTGAAAGAAAACCATTTTCCTTCAAAATTCTATGAATTTCAGAAATCGTTCTTTGCATTCCTTTGAATTTTTGATGATAAATGGTGTGAAGACATATCACAGCGTCAAAGCAAGAATCAACGTAAGGCAGAAAATTCATGTGACACTTTACAATATGGGCTTCCAAATTTTGTTTTTTGAGCCTGCATTTCGTAGCGTTTAATCCAGTTTCCGCAATGTCTATCCCATGAGCCTCGAATCCTTGCTTCGCCATGTAAATCAGATGTCTTCCAGCACCACATCCAAGATCGAGCACACGCCCCACTTTTTTCTTTCTTTTTAGAAAGGCAGCAAAACTAATCACTAACTTGTCGGGTTCTTCTGGACTGTATCTTTTTTCCTGTAATATTCGGTTCCATTCAATCATTAACTTCCCATTTAGCACTTTAGGTTACTGCAGATACTCCTTTAAATTCCTATTCCCATCGACGTTTCCCTCTAAATATACTCTTTTCTGCTTATTAAGGGAGGGAAAGTTTGAAAAATCTATTAATAACATATTTGTAAATTAAAAGAGGAGTGCAACGAGATGAGCATTTCGCCTGTTAAAAGGTTGATTCTTGAAACTATGTGGATGCTTAACAAGCCTGCCAAAGCTGCTGAAATAGCGAAAGAGGCTGGCTTGGGTTTTCCATCCGTAATGATGCATATCATCGGACTTACGCGCATGGGGTATGCTCAAACCAGCGAAAAAGGATATTATTTCATAACAGATATAGGAAAGAGAGCTCTTGGTCTTCCTGAAATAAGCAAAGAAAAAGCCGAAGAGATTCTGGCATACTTACCAATAGAAAAGTCATTCCACTTTTATGCAGACATCGGGAAACCGTTAAATATCCATGCTGCAAGTCTACAAGACTTCTGCGACAAAATTTTGAAGATTGAGATAGGCTCAATAGAATTTCACATTAACCGTGGAGATTTTGAAGCATGGTTTATGGGATTGGGCGATGTGGAACTGGCAAGGAAAACGCTTCTCCTTAAAGAACAGAAATTTTTTGGAGAGGAAATTCGCAAAAGGCTTTACCAAATTGTGAAAAATCGATGCGAAGAGCTATCAAAAATAAGAAAGCAGCAGTGATGCCCACCAAATAAATTAAAACTTTAGGCGGGCTTAAAGCGTCCCTTAAGTCTCTCCAGAATTTGCTGTAAGGTAGTGTATTCCATTTCTTCTGGACCTAGGCGGGCAGGCTCAAACTCCCCCATACGCCTAAGCATAGAAGCATATTCTAAGGCTTCCTTTCTGGCTAAGGCAAAAGCTGGATCATCAAATAAATCAGCTATCATGGGTTTGCCGTCATCTGTGCTTGCAATTTTTCCATTTGCAACTTGAAAGCCTAACGCAACAATCCTTGGCGGACCATCAAAAAGTGTGCATTTCGCATCTTTTAATCCAACTGGCATAATGGGTCCCCAATGGCTTCCTCGCATCCATCCCTCAACAAGATAACTGTGCATAAAAGGCGCAAGAATCTCTCCAACAGCTGGCAATCCATGCTGGGCTCTAATAATCATGACTGGATCATCTTTTCCAACATATTTCCCCGCAATCTGTGAAAGTCGTGTTACGCTGCCCACAGCGCATATCAAATCGTCTCGCGCCCGCCAAACACGTGAAACCATGTAACGCTGAACCGTTCCAATCAAAGCAATTAACTCATACATTTCCTCTGGACATTTAAGCACAACACTCTTATTTTCAATGGTGTCTAAAACTTCAAATTTGAAGCCCCCAGCCATATTGGGATCTATCACCAATCCAGCCGTATTCATAGGGTCGGCGAAAATGCGGAAAATTGGAAGGTTAAAGGCGCCACCAGAGGTTTTGTCAGCAGCAAAAACAACTATCGGGTCAGAACCTCTCTCTTCTATCTCCATCTCAGCAACGCCTGGACCCATCCCACGAATGTTTCCGCTAAAAGCTGTTTTCAATAGATCTTGTCCAGCACCATACAATTTCAACTCCAAAGCCTTGTCCGCAGCATCCCGAAAAGTGTCCCATGCAAGTTTATGTACTTCGGGATTAGATTCGCCCTTTTCATGCACCATAAGCAGTTGAAGATCATCCCCCACATTGAAAACATAATAACTATTTATCAAACCCTCTTCTTTCATTGCCTTAAGATTTTTCTCAGCAACATCAAGAAGTGGTTTTGGAACCACGTGGTGACCAGCTAAAGAGCCTACATCACACTTGATTAGGGAAACTGTAGTTTTTTTAGGCATATAAACCACTCAATTAATTTTCGGTTTTAAAGTTAGATTATAGCTTTTAAAAGACTTGCGAAAGAAAATCCACAAATAAAGCATACAATAATAAAAGCTCGTAAGAGTAGGGAAGGTGGTTCCTGTGGAGAAGTTAAGGGTCATATCCGTAAAAATATCCGAAGAAGTTTACAAAGAAATGCTTTTACGAGTTCCAGAAGGTGAAAGGAGCACTTTTATCCGCGACGCCATCATAGAAAAGCTGCAAAAAATACCGAGACCTGACAAAATTCTCGAGTTGGAACAAAGACTTGAAAAGATGGAGAGGGAGTTTTCAGATATAAAGAAGTACCTCGCCGATTGGGAATTGCTCACATATGAAAAGGGGAAAACAAATCCTCACATATTTTGTACGGATGAAACAGACCAGAAAATCATCGATTACCTACTCCACTACAAAGGTGCCACAACACCAGAACTGGCAGAATACCTAAAAACAAACAGATGGCTAATTCTAAACAGGCTTAGGAGAATAGAAAAAACGTCCAAAAAACAGCTTGGAAAATCCATAATAGAATACTATGCGGGAGAAAAATCAGGAAAGAAAAAAGCTTGGTGGATAAATGAAGAACTAATCGAAACATAACAACTAATTTTAGACGGGCACAGCATAAACTTCAATTAGGGGCCCGTAGCCCAGTATGGATTAAGGCGCCGAACCACCATTCGCTAAAGGTGCGCAAGCCTCCGGGCGCTTCAAAAGGAAGAAAGCCGGAGAACAGGGGTTCAAATCCCCTCGGGCCCGCCAAAAGTATACAC
>JASEJA010000057.1:5332-6893 GCA_030017755.1 Candidatus Bathyarchaeota archaeon | reverse complement strand
TAGAAGCCATAAAAGATTAATACGTCTTTTAGAATTCACTTAACTTTCTTGTTAAGGAGAGAGAATGAAATATGAAAATTTTTCCCTACACTAGTGTTGAAGCAAGAGATGCAGAAAAGGGAACTTTCAAATTGAAGGTTAGATGGCTTATAACAAAGGAAATTGGCGCCGAAAACTTTGCTATGAGGCTTTTCGAGATGGAGCCTGGCGGTTACAGCCCTTTGCATTCTCATGATTGGGAGCATGAAGTTTTCATTTTGGAAGGCGAAGGCATCGTACAAAGTGGAGGCGAAGAACGCAAGTTTAAGCCAGGCGATGTTATTTTTATCCTGCCACATGAAGAGCATCAGTTTAGGAATACTGGCGATAAAGTTGTAAAGTTTTTGTGTCTCATACCATACACGCAAAAATGATTAGTGGTTCGCTAAAAATATATGCAAGTTACCACATCTACTTCTGGGTTTCAGGAGACAAAACTATTGAAATACGACGTAATAATCGTCGGAGCCGGCCCCGCAGGAATATTCTCGGCTTTAGAGCTTACAGAAAAAACCAAACTAAACATTCTCATACTTGATAGAGGCCCAGACATCAGTCAACGCAAATGTCCAGCAAGCCGAGGATTCGAATGCGTCCACTGCGAACCATGTTTGCTTTTATCTGGTTGGGGCGGCGCAGGCGCTTTCAGTGACGGAAAACTCACATTATCCACAGAAGTTGGCGGTTGGCTTAACCAATACGTTTCCTCTAAGGAACTTGAGGAACTCGTAAACTATGTGGATTCCATTTACTTAAAGTTTGGTGCGCCTGAACACAGTTATGGAGCGGACATTGAAAAAGTTGAGGAAATTGAACGAAAAGCTTCCTTGGCTGGTTTGAAGCTTATTCGCCAAAAAATTCGACACATGGGCACAGAACGATGCGCCCAAACTCTAAGAAAAATGAGGCAAGAACTAAACAACAAAGTTGAATTCAAACCAAAAACCGACGTTAAAGGGCTCATATTGAAAGGCGACGCCGTCGAGGGCGTTGAAACCGTAAACGGCGAAAAGTTCTTCGCAAAATACGTGATCGTGGCGCCTGGAAGAAGTGGAGCAGAATGGTTTCAATCTGAAGCCCAAGCCTTAGGCTTAAAAACCCTCAACAATCCGGTTGATGTTGGAATAAGGGTTGAAGTTTTAGCCTCTGTTATGGAAGCGTTGACAAGCGTCCTTTACGAGCCTAAACTCATATACTACTCAAAACATTTCGATGACCAAGTCCGCACTTTCTGTGTAGCGCCATACGGCGAAGTTATAACAGAATCCTATAATGGAGTTTTAACAGTTAACGGTCAGAGCTATGCAGAAAGAAAAACAGAAAATACGAATTTCGCTATTCTCGTAAGCACATCCTTCACAGAACCCTTCAAAGAACCCATAGCCTACGGAAAATACCTCGCCAGACTTTCAAACCTCCTAAGCGGAGGCGTAATAATACAACGTCTCGGCGATTTGGAAGCTGGAAGAAGGTCAACGCCTGAAAGAATCTCAAGAAGCGTCATAAACCCAACATTAAAAAA
>JASEJA010000057.1:3326-5232 GCA_030017755.1 Candidatus Bathyarchaeota archaeon | reverse complement strand
CAGTTTACCTTCACGCTCCAATCTGGTTTATAAAATATGAGTATAAGGGAAAAACTTACCAAATAATAGTAGATGGGGCAACAGGAACAGTTGTGAAGGGCGACATACCCCCAGCTGGTTTTGGAATATTGTAACGAAACTTTAAAAGAAACAATTACAAAATAATAAGTCAAACATGCCTTGAGGAATAACATGAACGCTGAACATAAAATATTTGATTATAATGTTGGCGCCCTCGTTATTCTCGTCATATCAGTAGGATTAGCAGTAGTGGTCTACGGCATGAACATTATTCCCCTTGACATTTTCAACATCCCCGCCTGGCTTCTCGGTCCTCTCGGTGTCTACACTATAATTTTCTCCTTTATAGCTGGCAAAGAATCAACTTATTACTTGGTTTGGGGCATCATAATGTTTGCTGTTGCAGCGGCTTCAGCCTTTTATAACGTGGTAAACGCCTTCCTTGTCTTAGGCATACTTTTAATTGTTATTGCTGTTATAGGTATAGTTGCATACTGGAGAGGTAAAAAATGAGTGGAAAAGATTACTTGGAAAAAGTTCGAAAAGAACGCTGTCTTCTCGAGAGAATTATGGGGTACATTCCAGGATATAGAGGCTATAAAGAGAAGGAACTGAGAAGAGAAAGTGACCGTCTTGTACGAATGGAAGTTGTGAACAGGCTTAAGGCTGCAAAAACAGCTTTCAGAAGAAAATTCGCAAACCCCTTATTCATCCAGAAGCTTTCGGGTGAAGACACGTTTAGGTTTGATACGCTTACAGCCCGCATTGATAGGGTCACCCAACGAATAGATAGGGCAGTTGCTGGATATGCTGGAATGTTTGATGCTATCAAAGTTAAAGAGGACAAGCTTGACGCTGTACTCGAATATGACGTAAATTTGATAGAAAAAGCCGAAGCCATAAAGACCGATGTTGAAAAAGTAAACGCGCTGGAGCCTGGAAAAGATGAATGGCGAACAGCAATGGACGAGTTGATATCAAAAGTTGAAGAACTCGACGGACTTGTGGATAAGAGGTCAGAAATTCTTAGAGGATTGGGAGGATGACTTCAGCCCGCTATCGCCAAATCGGAGTAAAAATTGCAAATTTTCAACAAGTTCTGCCCGAATACCTTAAGCAGGTTGGTTGGAGCACTAAGAAAATCATTCCAGGCGAAAGAAGCTTCATGCTTGAGCTAAAGAAGGGATTTTTTGAAAAAGCCACAGTCAAAGTTAGAGGTGTACCCGAAGACGTTTATGTGGAAGTTGAGGGACCAACGGATTTGATGGATGTTGTGGAGCAAGCTTTGGCAAACTCATGCGACAATCCCAGCGCTTTAATCGGATGGAAAGAGCAAGAGAAACAAGAAGCCATGGAAATGGCTAAGAGTTTAGGAGGAATTTTACCAACACCTTCAACGGCAGCGCCCGCTCCAGTTCAACCGCAACCACCGCCAGCACCGAAACCTAAACTTGAGGCTTGCATGCATTGTGGGGCTCCCCTCACATATAACCCAGAAGAAGTTCTTGTAGTGTGTAACTATTGTGGATATGTTAATAACACGACCGGCGAACAACCCCCAAGATGCAGTATGCTACCAATACTACTTACTGGTTCTCAAACGCTTGAAATAGCCAAAAATCATGTGGCAAAAGGAATTCTCGTCACTCGTGGGATGGCTGAAAGAGCTAAATGGGGCGCTATTGTTCTCCGCTATGTTCCAAACTGGGCTGTAACTGTTCAACTTGAAGGTGACCTTGAAGGGAAAAAGGCATTAGTAAAGGCAAAGGATACGAAGAGTCAACTCGCCCAAGAAGTTGCAATGCAAGCTTTAGGAAGAGCCCTTGGCAGCATTTTCGGTGGGGCTGGAAAGGGGGCGGGAAAAGCGTTAGCGGATAGGAAGGAA
>JASEJA010000057.1:0-3226 GCA_030017755.1 Candidatus Bathyarchaeota archaeon | reverse complement strand
GGATAGGAAGGAAGCCTTCAAGAAGACAGGAGAAGAAACGCTTAATGTTGAAATAAGTGCTCAAGAAGCCAAGGAAAAAGCCAAAGGATTAGCCCTTCAAGAGTTAAGGTCAAGATACACTTTTGTTTCGCGGTTTAATGTTAGAGCCTACCCCATGGAAGAGCCTGAACTAATATATGCGCCTTGGTGGTTCATAGAATATCGTATGGGCGGCAAATCATTTTCCGTGATAATTGACGCATGTAATGGGAGCGTAATTGCTGGACAAAGACCTTGGGTTCCTAAAGGAGTGATTTAAAAGGAGGTGAAAATGGAGTGCCAAAAGTTATTGAGTGGGTTGGGGCAAGAGAAGGAGACATCGTTTGGAAATATCCAGTGGAAGAAATTGCATGGGGAGACAACCTCATCGTCCACGAATATGAAGCCGCAGTTTTCTTCAGAGATGGAAAAGCCTACGACGTTTTCAGAGCTGGACGCCACGTCTTAACCACCGCAAACCTGCCATTACTAACAAATATAATTTCAAAAATTGCGGGATTTGACAAAGTTCCCTTCAGAGCCACAGTTGTCTTTGTCTCTTTGAAACAGTTCCAAGGAAAGTTTGGAGCGCAGGGACAAACTAAAGAGCTTGCACCATTAAAGTTCTTTGGTGGTTTCTGGTTCAGAGTTGAAGAACCAAACCTCTTCGTCAACGAAGTTGTGGGCGGACAAGGAGCCTTCACTACGGATGGGTTGCAAAACTTTCTAAGGGGTTACTTTAACGAGAGGCTCATTGACACCCTAAGCCAATACTCGCTTGCAGATGTATATGGCAAACTTGACGAAACAAGCCTTCTTGCAAAAAATGTTCTCTTCGACGCCTTTTCACGAATAGGACTTGAGCTCATCGATGTGAAGTTTGAAGGAATTGACACAACCCCAGAGTGGAGAGACCGATTATTCTACATAAAAACTGGAGTTGGCGCAACAGAAGTTCTAAGAATGGAAACAGTCCAAAAATCAGCTGAAAGCCTATCAAAGAGTCCAGGAGCTGCAGTAGGAGCTGGAGCAGTAATCCTTCCACAAGTGCTTCAGCCAGCGCCTGCACCAGCACCTGCACAAACAATGGTGTTATGTCCAAAATGTAACTTCCAAAATCCACAGACAGCAAAGTTCTGCAACAATTGTGGTGCACCACTACAAGCTGTAGGCATTACATGTCCTAAATGTGGTACGTCAAACCCTGCTGGAACGAAATTCTGCAGCAACTGTGGAACGCCATTACAAGCCACCAGTAAATGTCCAAAATGTGGTACCGAAGTTCAAGCTGGAGTTAAGTTCTGTCCCAACTGTGGAACAAAACTCGAGTAACCATCTTCCCTATTATTTTTATGATTGCGTCAACCATTCCCTACTGTTTAGTTAATTGCAACTTTTAAAAGAGAATAGGTGTTGTTTTCTGTAACGTTTTTATTTGCTTCTTAATTATGCTATTAGGAGCATGACGGTGATGAGCAAGAAAATTATTGGCAAAGGCACATGGTACGATAAAATGGCAGCAAAAATAATTGAAAGAGAGCGGAAACTTGGCAGAAGCTTAGACCTTATCAGAACAGAGATGGGTTTGGGAGCTTCTGGTTTTCCTCACATTGGAAGCTTGGGTGATGCTGCCCGTTCCTATGCCGTTACATTAGCTTTAAAGGAACAGAACTATCGTTCTGAACTGATTGCCTTTTGTGATGATAAGGATGGATTGCGTAAGGTTCCAGCTGGCCTACCAAAATCTCTTGAAAAGTATTTGGGTTTTCCGGTATCTGATATTCCAGACCCGTTTAACTGTCATGAAAGTTACGGTAAACATATGAGTTCATTGTTGCTTGAAGCTTTGGATAAATGCTCTATAGAATATCGCTATGTGTCTGCAAAGGAAACCTATGAAAAAGGAATACTGAATAAAGAAGTTGAAACTTTACTTTTAAACGCCAAACGAGTTGGAGAAATAGTCAAAGAAGAGGTGGGACAAGAGCGTTACATAGAAGTTTTACCCTATTTTCCAATATGCGAAAACTGCGGTCGCATATACACAACTAAAGCCTTAGAATATTTGCCAAAAGAGGACAAAGTTCTCTACGTTTGTGAAGGCATGGAAATAAGAGGTAGATGGATTGAAGGCTGTGGCTTCAAAGGCGAAGCCAATGTGAAAAAAGGTGAAGGCAAACTTTCATGGAAAGGCGAGTTTGCTGCAAGATGGAAAGCCCTTGACATAAGATTTGAGGCTTACGGTAAAGACATAGCAGATTCTGTTAGAATAAACGATAGAATTTGCCGCGAAATCCTCAATTACGAACCGCCATCCCACACCATGTACGAGATGTTTCTTGACAAGAGCGGACGAAAAATTTCAAAATCAACGGGAAACGTTTTCACACCACAAGTTTGGTTCCGTTACGGGTCGCCTCAATCACTGCTTTTGTTGATGCTGAAGAGGTTTGTTGGAACCCGCACTTTAGATGTTACAGACATACCCGCATACATGAACGAACTTGATTATTTGGAGGACATATACTTCGGAGCTAAAACGCTAAAGGATGAAAAAGAACTCGCAAAACTTCGAGGCTTATACGAATATTGCTGGGTGATGAAGCCCCCTTCTAAACCAAGCATAAAAGTGCCCTATAACCTTCTAACTTTCTTGGCTAAAATGGCGCCCAAAGAGAAGGAAGAAGAGTTCATAACTGAAAAACTAAGAAGCTATGGCTACTTACAGAAAGACCAAACCTTAGATGAAAACCTGCGAAAGCGCATTGAATATGCCTTTAACTGGATAAGGGATTTTGAAGAAATAAAAGAAACACCAGTAACATTAACTTTAGAAGAAAAAGAAGCAGTAAAAGAATTAATTGAAACGTTAAAAATCGAAAACGAAGCGGAAAAAATCCAAAACGCTATATTTAACACAGCCAAAAAACACAACATACAACCAGCAAACTTCTTCAAAACCCTATACACAATTCTCTTAGGCGTGCCCCAAGGACCAAGATTAGGACCATACATCCTAGCCATGGGAAAACAAAACGTAATTAACGCCTTAGAAAGAACCCTAAAAAGTAATAACCACATTAAAAGCAATTAAAAACCCTTTTATGACCATAATCAGATTTGTCTTGTGGGCCCGTAGTCTAGATCGGATTAGGACGCTGGCCTGCGGAGCCGGAGATCCTGGGTTCAAATCCCAGCGGGCCCGCCA
>JASEJA010000056.1 GCA_030017755.1 Candidatus Bathyarchaeota archaeon | reverse complement strand
CTTTTGGGCTCCCAGCCGTCGCCTCACATCATCCCAAATACTATTATTTTATTACGTAAATTTATCCGTTTTGAAATTTTAAACAACATGCTTAAATTTTGGCAATGAAACTTCACTAATCTAAAAATGAGAAAGGAGAAGGTGAAAATCCATGCAAAGAAAACTTGCCATAGCAGTTCACGGAGGAGCAGGAACTTGGCAGCCAGAAAGAAGCCAAAAAGGGTTGGAGGGCGTTAGAAAAGCTGCGGAGAAAGGTTTTGAAATTTTAAGGAATGGCGGAAGCGCCTTAGACAGTGTTACGGGAGCTGTTGCCGTTTTGGAAGATGAAGGCGCATTTAATGCTGGTTACGGCTCAAGCCTAAACATAGAGGGGGAAATAGAGATGGAAGCATCCATCATGGATGGAAAAACACTGCAAGCAGGCGCTGTTGGACTCTTAAAAGACATTAAGAATCCAGTTCGTTTGGCAAGGATTGTTATGGAAAAAACAGACCACGTGTTTGTGGTTGGCGAAGGCGCAGAAAAACTTGCAAAAATCTATGACATGGAAAGAAGAAACCCAATAACAGAGCTTAGGTTGAAGTATTATGAACAACAGAAAAGGGCACTGCTTGATGGAAAATTTGAACTACCAAAACTATCTGAATTAATAAAATCACACCCAGAAATTTTTGAACTTGAAACTGTAGGAGCAGTTGCGATAGACAAAAACGGAAACGTTGCAGCCGCCACATCCACTGGAGGATTCCCATTAAAACTGCCAGGAAGGATTGGTGATTCACCGCTCATTGGATGTGGCACTTACGCTGATAATCAGGCAGGAGCATGCTCAGCCACGGGCATTGGCGAAATAGCAATAAGACTTGTTTTAGCGAAGACTGTTTGCAATTATATGGAAAATGGAAAGACGGCGCAAGAGGCTGCTGAAATGGCAATAAATCTTGTCAACAAAAGATTATCATCCACATACAACAGTATGGGGTTAATTGCCGTTGACACTTATGGAAGAGTTGGCGCAGCCCACAACTCGCCAAATTTGTGCTGGGCGTATTTAACATCAGATATGAAAGAGCCCATGGTTTCTTTAACAGCTAAAATAGCAAAATAAGCGTTAAAAAATGGTAAAAACAGGGCTTATTGGTTTTTATTCTCGACGTTTGCCGAACAAAAATGTTTAAAATATTGTTAAGCATGCTTCCTAAAGCACCGAAACTGGTAGGGAGGTGAAAAAGTGCGAGAGGAAGAGGAGTGGGAAGAGGAAGAATGGGAAGAAGGGGAAGAGGAAGAATGGGAAGAGGAAGAATGGTGAGAATTCAAGTATGCCCTAAGTTTTTGCAACTTTTCTTTATTCAATGTTCAATATTACTGTAATCATGTGTAATTTTCAGCAATTAATTTTAAGCAGAAAATAAAAGAAGTAATTCTGGTATGTGAGCCAGGAATGATTACAAACAAAGTAAAGAAACGCCATCTGTTGCTTTTTAGCCTTCTTGCGGTTGGACTTGTTCTATCTCTAATTGGTGTTGCTCTGTTTAGAGGTGAGCAGCATCCCCAACCAGAAGAATTTCGTTTACTTTTTTACCTTTCAATACTTGGAACAATTATCTTTGCCATTTTCCTAGCGCTTAGAATAACTTATCTAATAAGATTAAGGATATCAGTAAAAGAAGCGAAGCGAAACATTTTTTATTCTTATGAGCATTCATTAGCGGTTTAACCATGACAAGAGTTGCCGTATTAGATGCTTACAAGTGCAAACCGAAACGTTGCGGTAGACTATGCTATCGCTTCTGCCCCATAGTCCGCACACATGTGGAAGCCATAAGATTTGAGAAAGACAAACCCGTTATTGTGGAATCTCTTTGCACTGGATGCGGAATATGCGTAAAAAAATGCCCTTTCAAAGCCATATCCATAGTTAATATTCCAGACGAGTTAGAAAAGGAATGCAGCCACCGATTCGGAGAAAACACCTTCAAACTCTACAGACTTCCAACACCTTCGCCTGGCACAGTTTTGGGGCTGCTTGGGCAGAACGGAATAGGCAAAACCACAACCCTAAAAATATTCTCAAACGAAATCAAAGTAAACCTTGGAAACTACAAGGACCCGCCAAACTGGGATGAAATTATCCGCCATTTTAGAGGCTCAACACTTCAAGAGTATTTCCAAAAAATGGCTGAAGGCAAACTTAGGGTTTCGCACAAACCCCAGTATGTGGATAAAATTCCAAAGGTTGTTTCTGGAAACGTTGGAGAACTGCTGGAAAAAGTGGATGAAAGAAAAATGCTGGAAAAAATTGCCGAGCACCTTGAACTTAAACAGTTTTGGAGCCGACCCCTCGAAGTTTTAAGCGGAGGCGAACTGCAACGCGTAGCTGTTGCCGCAGCCATTTGCCGTGAAGCCGATGTTTACCTTTTCGATGAACCATCAAGCTATTTGGACGTTAATCAGAGGTTGGAAGTTGCCAAAGCCATAAGAAGCCTAAAAAACAATGAAAAAACAGTAATTGTGGCAGAACATGATTTAGCAATATTGGATTATTTGTCAGACCAAATCTGCATATTCTACGGAGAACCAGGCGTTTACGGCGTCGTCTCAAACGTTCACGGCGTCAGAACAGGCATAAACATTTACTTGCAAGGCTACATTCCAGACGAAAATGTTCGGTTTAGGAAGGAAGCAGTAATATTTCATGAAAAGCCACCAACAGTAAGTTTCGGCGCCGGCGAAACATTACTGAAATGGGGAAAAATGACGAAATCCTATGAAGGATTCAAGCTTGACGTCCAACCTGGAGAAATAAAAAGGGGAGACATCATCGGAATTTTGGGACCTAATGGAATAGGCAAAACAACTTTCGTAAAAATTTTGGCTGGAGTAGAAGAAGCCGACGGGGGAGTAAAGTTTGACAAATTAGAAGTAAGCTACAAACCTCAATACATATCCGCAGAGTATGAGGGCACAGTTCAAGAACTTTTAATGAACGTTGCAAAAGAGAATTTCTCTTCAAGCTGGTATAGAACGGAAATTCTCCAACCATTAAAGATAGATTTGCTTTTGGACAGAAATGTGACGGAACTCAGCGGTGGCGAACTCCAAAAAGTCGCCATAGCTGCATCCCTATCCCGCAAGGTTGAACTTTACCTCCTCGATGAGCCAAGCGCCTATTTGGACGTGGAAGAAAGGTTAAACATGGCACGGGCTATCCGAAGGGTTGTGGAAACCCACAATGTGGCAGCCTTCGTTGTGGAACATGACGTGGTTGCACAGGATTTTATAGCTGACCGCCTCATGATTTTCACTGGGGAGCCAGGAATAAGCGGCATGGCAAATTCGCCAACAAGCCTAAGGGATGGGATGAACATGTTTTTGAAGGAGATGGAAGTAACCTTCCGAAGAGACCCAACAACGAAAAGACCCAGAGTGAATAAGGAAAACTCGAAACTTGACAAGTTTCAAAAACAAATCGGAGAATATTATTATGTACGTTCACTGCATCAATGAAGTGGCTTGATAAAATATGGAAAAACTTGAAGAAAATGAAAGGAAATTGCTGGAACCGCTTCCAAAGCGGTGAATAGGGCTTACGTGCTTTGGGGCTTCAAAGTTGGCGCCGCTGTGCTTGCAGAGGATGGAAAAATTTATGAAGGCTGCAATGTTGAAAGCTGGGTTTCTGGACTTGGAATATGCGCTGAAAGATGCGCAATAGATCACGCAGTCCTCCGCGGCAACAGAAAAATCGAAGAAATAGCCATAGTTATGGATAAAGAAAACAAGAATGAACCTACACCATGCGGAGCATGCCTCCAATATATCCACGATTTTGCAAAAAATTCCAAAATTAAAATTGTTACGACAAAAACAGAAAAGGGTAAAATCCTGTTTGAAACCGTTAAAGTAAAGAGGTTAGAAGAGCTTTTGCCCCATCCCTTCAGAAAATGAAATAAAAATAGCAGAAAGACGTAGTTAAATTAAATAGTGAGCTGAACCATAACATTAGAAAACTGCTCTCGTAAAGTTGTCGGTGAAAACCCAGTGGCTCAAACAACATTTGAAGAAATAAGCGCTTCAGACTTTTTCTACCGTAATCGTGATATTGCTGGGTTTACTAATCCATCTAGAGCAATTTTTGCAGCCATAAGAGAGTTGGTGGAAAACTCTTTGGATGCTGCTGAAAGCCTAAAAATACCGCCAGACATTTATGTTAGGCTTTCGTATGAGGGGGAGGCCAGCAAAGAAACCCAAATTTATCGGTTGAGAGTTGAGGACAATGGTATTGGTGTTCCTCCAAGGCATATTCCATCAGCCTTTGGACAGGTGCTTTACGGCTCAAAATATAAGTTGAAACAGCAGAGGGGAACCTTTGGTTTAGGCGGGAAAATGGCGCTTCTTTATGGACAAATCACAACGCATCAACCAGCCACAATAATTTCAAGCACGGGAATAACAAAAATTTACATGTATAAACTTATGATTGACATTCAAAGAAACCGCCCACTAATCCTTGACAGAAAAATTCTTTTAAACAAGGAACAGTGGCGGGGAACAATAGTTGAATTCACTTTGGAAGGCGACTATTTTAGGGCTATGCCAAAAATTCTTGATTATTTTAAGCAAACAGCTATGGTAAACCCATATGCGAACCTAACTTTTGTTGACCCTAAAGGCAGACTCTACAAATTAACGAGAATAACGAAGGAAATGCCGGAACCACCAAAAGAGACAAAACCGCATCCTTACGGCGTTGATGTGGAACTCCTTCAAAGACTTATACAAATAACCCCCCACAAAAACATGCTTGACTTCTTGAAAAACCATTTCCACAGAGTCGGAGAAGTCACCGCCCAAAAGTTCTTGGAGTTCAGCAACATAAGCCCTTCAAAAAACCCGAAGAAGCTAACCCACGAAGAAATTGTTAGATTAATGCACATGCTCAAAAAGTTTAAGGATTTCTTGGCGCCAGACGCAAGCTGCCTATCGCCTTTAGGTGAAGAGTTATTAAAAGCGGGGATAATCAAGGAACTTAAACCAGAATTTGTGGCTGTCCATCAACGGAAACCCGCAACTTATGCTGGTCACCCTTTCATTGTTGAAGTTGGAATAGCATATGGTGGAGAAATTCCTAAAAAAGATGGATTCCTAATATACCGTTTTGCAAATAGAATACCGCTGCTTTATGATGAAGCCAGTGACGTTTCAGTTAAAGTGATAGAGGCTATGAACTGGCGAAGGTACAAGGTTACGCCAGACATGCCAATCGCCATAATGGTTCATATTTGCAGCACAAAAGTTCCATACAAAACCGTTGGTAAAGAATTCATCGCTGACAGACCAGAAGTCAGAAGGGAAATAGCCAACGGACTCCGCGAAGTCGCTCGCCAAATCCAACGCTTCTTAACGCGGAGAGAACATGTAGACAGAGAAAAGAAAAGGTTAGGTGTTTTTAGTAAGTATTTGCCAAAAATAGCCCAGTTTTCAGCAAAATTAGCGGGCAAAGAGAAACTTCCTGATATTGATAAGTTGTTAAGGAGTGTGAAACGTTTTGGAGCAGAAGAAACATAAAATTAGCATGATAGAAAAGCGGAAAGAAGTTTTAGCAAGTTTAGAAAACCTTGGACTTAAAACCTATGAACAGCTTGACAGCGGATATTTCCCATCAATAACAATGCCAAGCCGCTCAACAGAAAACATCCACTACGACCCACAACTGAGACAATACATTTTAGGAGATAGAACAGTTAGGAGAAGCACCCGCAATATTCGCCACTTGAAGCCTTTCACACAACTCGTTTGGGCTGCGCTCTTCTCTCATGAGCTTACTTCGCAGAGAAAAACATCCACTTTAAGGGACGTTTATTATTCAGCCCAAGCCTACGAAATGACATTCACAGACCAAGAAGAATCAAACAACATCGTAACAGATTTGGAAACAGTATTAGGATTCTCAAGGGAAGACTTCAGCATATTCCCAGAAGAACGCTCAGCAGTTTTCGGCGATTTAACAATAGAGTATACGGTGCCGGGCTATGAGGGAAGAACCCTAAACCTGACTTCGCATCCGGACGGCGTCCTCATTGGACCCGCTTTAACTTCTGCGGAATTTGTAAAAACAACAGCAGACAAGGTCATAGCCATAGAGAAAGGCGGCTTATTCACACGCTTTATAGAAGAGAACGTGCACAAAAAGTTTAACGCCATCCTCGTTCTAACAGCTGGACAAGCGCCAAGAGCCACAAGACACTTCATTAGAAGATTAAATCAAGAGCTTAACCTTCCAGTTTACATTTTCACAGATGGCGACCCGTGGGGAATGCACATCGCCATGGTAATAATATCCGGCTCTGCCAACGCAGCCCACCTAAGAGAGCTAAATACACCAGACGCAAAATGGAGCGGCGTTTGGGCAACAGACATAGTCAATTATAAATTGCCAACAGACCCGTTGGACGATGTAGATGTGAAGAGGCTTTATGAACTGCAAAAAGACCCACGCTACAAGGACCCGTTATGGCAAAGGGAAATCAAAACTTTTATGAAAATTAAGAAAAAGGCAGAACAGGAAGCTTTCAGCAGATACGGCTTAACCTACATAGTTGATGAATATTTGCCAGAAAAACTTGAAGCGGAAAAGTGAAGCCTTAAGGGAAATTTAAAATAACCGTTTATGTCTTTATGTAGAAGCACACCAAAAACGAAAGGGAGCTAAAGCATGAGCGAAGAGGAAGGCGGTTTCGGAATAGTATTGGCTGAAAAATTCTTCGGCTTATTAATCATGATTGTTGGCGCTTTAGCCACATACTTTACATTCACGAGTTTTAACGATTTGGGCGCCTACACTGGATTTTTCGGATTCCTAAGCATTGTTTTGTTGGCTTTAGGGATTTTCATGTTAATTGCTAAAACCGAATAGTGATAAGCCTTTGTTTATAGGAATGGTTTATTTATTCTGAAATGCGTATTAAACCGTTAGTTTATTCAGCCATAAAAGGGATGTTGCGGAAATGTCCATTCGTCAGCCCATTGTTTGCGT
>JASEJA010000003.1:43671-45345 GCA_030017755.1 Candidatus Bathyarchaeota archaeon | reverse complement strand
AAATTATTGAAACCTCAAAGTTGGAAGCCATAGTTAACCTTTTAAATGAGCATCGGAAATTGAAATAGTATTTAACCACAATTTTTAAGCAGCCAAAACAAAATAAAGGCGAGTATGATGGAGAAACGCTACGAAGAGTACGCCTACGTTCTAGATTTCCTTCCGCATGGCAGACCAGGAGTGAGGGTTTCTGGTAGGGCTGGTTATAGAGCTGGAGCCTTGGTTCAGTTGGTTGGTGAGGAGTTTTTCACCCTTTTGGAAGCGCTTGTAAAGGAGGGTGTGACGCTTAAGCCTTATGACCGCGTTTATGTAGGGAAGGATGCCCGCGAGGAAATCACGTATATTATCGGGCGAGTGAGCTATGAGGAGTTAACTGCTGCGGCTAAAATGGAGCTTCCTTCGGTGATTAACCGAATAGTGTTGGACCGTGAAGAGTGGTTCATCAACTTTTTTAACACTGCACGGGCTGTGACGCCACGAATGCATGCCTTGGAGCTGATTCCTGGAATTGGTAAAAAATATATGTGGCAAGTTATAAATGAGCGTGAGAAAAAACCCTTTGAAAGTTTTGACGACTTGCAAAAGCGAACCGAGCTGCCTAACCCGGTTAAGTTGATTACTAAAAGGATTTTGGAAGAGTTGGCTGGCGAGAGCAAGTATCGCCTTTTTACGAGGGCACAATAGCTAAGTGAGCGTGTTAATGAGGTAAAATGGGTCTTTTAGAAAGAACGAAGTTTCTACTTCGAAGGCATCGAATATATCCGAAAAAGAGTTTGGGACAAAATTTTCTGGTTGACTCTTCAGTTTTTCAGTGTTTAGCTCATTATTGTTCGCTGAATTCTAAGGATGTGGTTTTAGACATTGGTGCGGGACTTGGTTTTCTAACTCGTTTTTTGGCTGGTGTATGCGATAAGGTGTTGGCTGTAGAGTCCGATTGGAGGCTTGTGAAGGTTCTGCGAGAACAGCTTAAGGATTTGTCTAGTGTGAAAATATTTTTGGGTGATGTGTTAAAAGTGGAGCTTCCACACTTCAATAAAGTTATTTCAATTCCGCCTTACCATATTTCTTCGCCTTTGCTCTTGTGGCTTTTCAGCAAAGATTTTGATTGCGCAGTTTTCGTTTTTCAAAAGGAGTTTACACATCGTCTTATTGCTTCCATCGGAAGCGAAGATTATGGGTGGCTGGCTGTTGTCGTCTATCATTATGTTGATGTTGAAATCTTCGATGACGTGCCTAAATGGATGTTTTATCCACAACCAGAAGTTGACTCTGTTGTCGTGCGTTTAAAACCAAAAAAGCCACAGCCTTTCAATTTGAAAGACAGCGCTTTTTTTATACGTTTAACGCAATCGCTTTTTACACATCGCAACAGAAAGGTGAAAAACGCCATTTTGCCTTTCCTAAAAGGGCTGCCTGACATAAAAGTTGGTGATGCTGTTAATAAAATTGAGAATTTTACATTTTATAATAGGCGGGTGAGGGAGTTGGCTCCTGAAGATTTTGGGGCGTTGGCAAATGCACTTGTTGAGTAAGAAAGTGTTTTTTGCAGATTATGTTTTTTATGTGTCGGAAAATGTTTACGAGCCAGCTGAGGATTCCTTTCTTTTTGCCGAGAATTTAATGGTTAGAGAGCGCGATTTTGTTCTTGATATGGGTATTGGATGTGGCATATTG
>JASEJA010000003.1:2549-43571 GCA_030017755.1 Candidatus Bathyarchaeota archaeon | reverse complement strand
AATGGTTAGAGAGCGCGATTTTGTTCTTGATATGGGTATTGGATGTGGCATATTGAATAAATAAATAATATAAAATAATCCACGCATCTTTTATCGCAAATTGTTTGCTGCAATGTTTGTGAAATAAGAAAGTGCGGAATAAAGAAGAAAGTTGAAAACTGTGGCTTTTGCACGGCGTATCCATGCGAGAAGCTTTCTAAATTGTTTGCTGAATACTCTAAAGCTAGGGAAACCTTAGATTCAATAAGGCGTGAGCGTGGCACTTTTTAATTAGGCACTCCTACATTTTTCATGTTGGTTTGGAGATTTTCTGTTGCAATACGAGACCTCCCCTCTCCGTTTTTGTGTATTAAGCTTTGCAGAATTAAATTATGCCTTTTACGTGCATACATAATCGTGTTAAAAAGCTATATAACGAGAGAGTTTCAGTATTGGTAGAAAAGTTTGAGGTGTAGTAGTAATGTGCGTTTTGGGTAAGGATAGACTTAAGGAGCTTATTGAGAAGTATAAATGCATATATCCGTACGACTATAACTTGCTGGATGGAGACAGCTATGTCTTAACAGTGAAAGAGGAGACCACGCTTCACTATTTGGAGCATAAAAACCTAATAACATACGAAATAGTTTTCATTCCACCAGAATATGTGGCTCATTTGACGGCTAAAAGCAAATACGGCAGAACGGGCTTGTCCTTTTTGAATGCGGCAAAGGTTCACAGCGGATTTGTTGGGAGACTTGCCTTAGAACTTGTAAATTTGAGCAATGACCGTTGTCCTATTACAATTAAGCGTGGAGACCCCTTCATGCACATTGAATTTGTAACCCGCGAAGGTTTGCCTTCTCCATATACTGGTGAGTATCAATTTCAGTATTTGACTGATGAGGAAATGCAGATGTATATTCCAATTTTGAAGAGCGTTTTCAAAAATTATGATGAACTTGCTAAGGCATGGTTCAAAAACAAACGGTTGCAGCCATGAAGGTGAAATTTTAAGGGTATATTTGATTTTGAAAATTGATTTTGAATTCATAACTTTAATCCAAAAGAGAGTTCAACAAATCATTTAAATATAACGGTTATGGTATGCAAAAGGAGAGGATTTAAAATGCGTGCACGCAATTACAGAGCTTCTAAGGGGCAACCCTACACTAGGAAAGAGTTTGTGAAGGGGTTTCCGCCGCCTAAAATAACCAAGTTCACTATGGGAGATTCTAAAGCAAAATTTGAATATGAAGCCAAACTTATTGCTTTGGAAAGGGCTCAAGTTCGCCACAATGCATTAGAAGCGGCGCGTGTGGCAATAAACCGTGTTTTGATGGATAAACTTACAAACAATTATCGATTACATATTCATCCTTACCCGCATGTTATTCTTAGAGAAAACAAAATGATTTTTGGCGCCCATGCAGATCGTCTTCAAGATGGCATGAGAAGGTCTTTTGGAAAACCTATTGGAACCGCAGCTCGAATAGAACCCAACCAAACAATTGTTACAGTGAACGTGAATGCTGATGGCGTTGACGCTGCTAAAGAAGCCTTAAAACGTGGGAGCGCCAAACTTCCAATTCCATGCAGAATAGTCATTGAAAAACTACCCGTAGAAGAGGTGAAAACCGTTGAGTGAGATGCGAAAAGATTTGGTCATATGGTTTGAGAACCTAAGAAAAACAGACATTCCTCTTGTGGGCGGAAAAAACGCAAACTTAGGTGAAATGACAAGCTTTGGCATACCTGTTCCACCGGGTTTTGCCATAACCGCTTATTCCTACAAAAAATTCATTGAAGAAACTGGGATAGCCTCAAAAATTTATGAGATTATAGGGAAAACTGTTACTAATCCAAGCGATCCTGCGCAGTATGAGATAGCTTCTAAGAAGATTCGTGAACTAGTAGAGTCAACTCCAATGCCAAAAGAAATTGAGAATGCCATAAAATCTGCTTACGAAGAATTATGCCAAAAGCTTAGGATTAAGGATGTTTTTGTGGCTGTACGTTCAAGCGCCACTGCCGAAGACCTTCCAGACGCTTCCTTCGCTGGACAGCAAGAAACATACTTAAATGTTAAAGGCATTGATGAGGTTCTTGAAAAGACTATTAAGTGTTGGTCAAGCCTTTTCACGCCGAGGGCGATTTTTTACAGAACTGAAAAAGGCTTCGCTCATGAAAAGGTTTTAATAGGCGTTGGGGTTCAAAAGATGGTGAATTCTAAAGCTGCGGGCGTCATTTTCACAATAAATCCCGTCACTGGCGACCCCAACCAGATAGTTATTGAGGGCAATTACGGTTTGGGAGAGGCTGTTGTTTCTGGAGCTGTAACTCCTGACGATTTTATTGTCGACAAAAATACCATGAGGATAATTGAGAGGCGTATATCAAAGAAGAAAGTGCAGTATATCCGAGACCCAAATAGTGGTAAAACGGTTCATGTAGAAGTGCCATTGGAAAAGCAGGAACAACCATGCCTAACGGATGAGGAAATTCTCAAACTTGCCGAACTAGCCAAACGTATTGAACAGCATTATGGGAAACCCCAAGACATTGAATGGGCAATTGACAGCGACTTACCCTTCCCAAACAACGTTTTCATAGTGCAGTCCAGACCCGAAACAGTTTGGAGTTTAAAAATCGCAGAAGCCCCGAAAATTGAAGCTGAAGCTAAGCCTGCTGGAGAGTTGAAAGTTATTGTTAAAGGAATTGCAGCTGGCAAAAGGGGTTTCGGTTTAGGCAAAGCCAAGGTTGTTTTGAACCCGCAAGACGCTGCAAAAGTAATGCAGAAAGGAGACATTCTCGTCACAGACATGACTAACCCTGATTATGTGCCTTTCATGAAGCTTGCAAGCGCCATAGTCACAGATAAAGGGGGCGTAACATGCCACGCGGCAATTGTAAGCCGCGAACTTGGCATACCGTGTGTTGTGGGAACGGAAAATGCTACCAAGCTTATGGTTAGCGGTAAAGAATACACTGTGGATTCGCGGAGCGGTGTTGTTTATGAAGGAATAATCCCATCATTGACAGAACAGCTGTCATCTGCATCTGGAGTTTCTCTCTCAAGCCAAAATGTTGTAGCGGGAAGTTTTCAATCTGTGCCAGTAACAGCGACGAAAATTTACATGAATTTGGGTGTTCCAGAAAAAATTGAGGAATACAAGGATTTGCCCTTTGAAGGAATAGGGCTTATGCGCATCGAATTTATTCTAGCCAGTTACATAGGCGAACACCCATTATACCTTATTGAAACTGGTCAATCCCAGAAATTCGTGGACAAGCTTGCAGAGGGAATAGCAACTGTTGCAAGGGCTATTCAACCACGCCCCGTTGTTGTGCGTTTCAGCGATTTTAAGACTAATGAGTATAGAGAGTTAAAGGGCGGCGAGAAATATGAAATTGTTGAAGCAAATCCCATGCTTGGTTGGAGAGGCTGCAGCCGCTACATAAGCTCATGGTATGAGAAAGCTTTCAGACTTGAATGTCAAGCAATAGTGAAATGCCGCAAAGAATGGGGGCTCAAAAACGTGTGGGTCATGCTTCCTGTTGTGCGCACGGTGTGGGAAGCCAAAAAAGTCTTGGAAATTATGCGAGAAGAAGGATTGGAAAGGTCGAAAGATTTTAAAGTTTGGTTTATGGCTGAAACTCCCTCAATCGCCATTCTTGCAGATGAATTTTCAAAACTATGCGATGGCTTTTCCATAGGCTCAAACGACATGACTCAGGGCATCTTAATGATTGACAGAGACTCCGAACGTCTTGGACAAATGGGATACTTTGACGAAAGAGACCCAGCCGTGAAAAGAATAATTGCCCACCTAATCAAGGTAGCTCATGAAAATGGCGCTACAGTTTCCATATGTGGAGAAGGTCCATCAAACCTTCCCGACTTCGCAGAATTTCTCGTAAGGGCTGGAATTGACAGCGTATCTGTAAATAACGATGCGGTAGTTGCAACGAAAAAGCTTGTTGCAAGCATAGAACAGAAGATAATCTTGGAACAGCTTGCTGAGCAAAAGAAAAGGGCTTTTGGGCGTTCTGTTCGAAAGCCAAAAGAAGATTGGGAATGGACGCCACAGTGGGATGAAACAGAAGAATAACTTCTTATTTCTCCCTTCTTTAATACATTTTTAAACGCTTGTGGCTTTTTGGGATGTGACATAAATGAAGCAGTTTGATTTAGAAGAAGAAAGAATTAAACAAGAAATAATCAAACTTGGAGCAAAACGGGTTCTAATTCAATTACCCGAAGGCTTGAAACCAGAAGCGCCATACCTATCAAAAATTGTTGAAAAAACTGGTGCCTTACCAATAGTTTCTGCGGATCCATGTTATGGCGCCTGCGACCTAGCATCAGCGGATGCTGAAGCCTTGGGTGTTGATCTAATAATTCATTATGGGCACTCAAAAATGTTGAAGTATGAAAGGGTTCCGACAATTTATGTTGAAGCAAGGGCTACGCTAAACGTAGAGGATGTTGTTGAAAAAGCGTTGCCTATGTTGGAAAAATGGCGTAAAATAGGTTTAACAACCACGGTTCAACATGTGCAAACCCTCGACATTGTTAGGGAAATGCTGCTGCGGGCGGGAAAAATCGTGGCAATTGGCGATGCTGGACGTTTAAATTATGCTGGACAAGTTGTTGGTTGCGATTACAGTAACGCCAAATCAATAGCAGAGGGTGTCGAAGCCTTCCTTTTCATTGGAGGCGGGCGATTTCATGCCTTGGGAGTTGCCCTTGCCACCTCAAAACCAACAATAGCCGCCGACCCCTACGAGAAACGAGTTTTTTCCGTCAATGAAGAGGCAGAGAAAATAGTTAAGCAACGTTGGGCAAGCATCCAAGAAGGTGAAAGGGCGAAAAGCTTTGCAGTTTTGGTTGGATTAAAACCTGGGCAAAGGAAACTTGAAGAAGCCTTAATGATTAAGGAGAAGCTTGAAGATAAAGGGAAAACAACGTGTCTTTTAGCAGTCAAAGAGATTTCTCCAGAAATTTTAATGGAATTTCCTTCGGTTGATGCTTTCGTGAATACTGCTTGTCCGAGAGTCTCAATTGATGATTCTTCAAGATTTAAAAAGCCATTGTTGACAATTAATGAAGCTTTAGTAGTTGTTGGAGAATTGTCATGGGAAGAATTATGCAGAAAAGGTTGGTTCGAAAACTAGACTTGGAGCTTTTCCTTTCACAGATTGAGTCGCCTCCAACCCCTAAACCAAGTCTTGAGCAGTATACGATTCCAGCCGGTGTTGCAGCAACAATACTTTACCTGGCAGCCTACGCATACAATGATATTATTAACAAAACAGTTTTGGATTTGGGATGTGGCGCTGGGAGGCTTGCTCTTGGCGCCGCTTTTCTTGGTGCAAAACATGTTGTAGGTGTAGACATAGACAAAAGTGCAGTGAGGATGGCTTTTGAAAATTCTTTGAAAGCAAACATGAAAGGAAAGGTAGAATGGATTATTGGAGACGTGGACGTTATTCATGGAAAATTTGACACTGTTTTGCAAAATCCGCCTTTTGGTGTGCAAAAACCAAAGGCTGACCGAAAGTTTCTCAAAAAAGCTCTTGAGACGGGCAAAGTTGTTTATTCGCTTCACAAAGGCCCCCATAAGGATAAAGCATTTGTTAAAAGATTAAAAGCCAGAAAAAACGGTGTTATGCTAATCGGTCCTTCATCTTTCTTTAAAAGGTTTATAGAGGCGCATGGTGGGAAAATTAGGGCTGTTTACGCCACAGTTATGGCGATTCCGCATATGTTTTCCTTTCATACAAAAAAGAAACACGAGTTTGTGGCTGAATTATATGTTATAGAAAGAATATGAAATTTAATCGTTCATCAATCAAAAGGTTTATTGAGGTGGCATAGAAAAGTAGAGTGCTGGTTTAAAATGAATGCAGTGTCATCTGAAAGGGAAAGCGGTAAGTTTGTGTTGCCTGGTGAGCGGTTAGGCGTTATTGAAGAGTTTATTCCAGATGTTGGAACCTATGTTATGGGGGGGATAATCCACTCCAAAATTGTCGGGCGAGCCTTACTTGACTTTTTGAATAAGCGTGTTTCTGTTTATCCCTTAATTCCCAAAGCAAGAATCCCCAAAGTTGGAAGTGTAGTGTTGGGGCAAGTTTCATATGTCCAAACCGAAAACGCTGGTGTGAGAATTTTCAAAATAGGCAATAATCCTCTATCAGGTTTTTTCTCCGGGATCCTTCACGTTTCAGACGTGCAGCAAACCTATGTTAAATCGATGTTTGATGTGTGCAAACCAGGAGACATCATTAGAGCTAAAGTTATTAGCGAAAAAAATCGAGTTTACCATTTATACACCAAAGACAGGGAGTTGGGTGTTGTTTACGCTTTTTGTTCCCGATGTGGCTACATGTTGGAACTGAAACGTTATATTATGCGTTGCGCACGATGTGGAAAAATTGAAAAGCGCAAAATTGCTTTAGATTACGGAAAAGGAATGCTATAAGCAAAGGAAGAATACAATATGAAAATCAAAACTTTGAAAAAAACCTCAAATGAACTCAAAATAGAAGTTGAAGGTATGGGGCATACTCTCTGCAACCTACTTCAAAAAAGACTTTTAGAAGATGAAAACGTGGATTTAGCTGGGTATAACATACCACACCCCCTAGCCTCAAACTCCATCATTTATGTTCGAACCAAGGGCAATGTGGAATCTAAAAGTGCTCTACTGAAGGCTGTGGAAAAAACCCGCGAAATGAATGAGAAATTTAGGAAGGAAATTGAAAAGGCACTCAAGAAAATTTGATTCTCTCCTTTACAGCCGATAGCAGTTGAGTTAACGCATCAACAAGGGCATCGCTCTTTTCTAATGTTGCAACACTCTCTTCTAATCTTATGCAGTTACGGAGCCAACCATAAACTATTAAGGCTTCTGCCGCATCAGCAAGCACATGGCTCGTCATTCTTGATGGTAAATACTTTCTTAACCCAGCTTTTCTAAGCGCCTCCGCAAGCGCTTGCCCTTTAACTTTTGCTCCAGAGGCTTTTCCCCTTCTGTTGGACAAAGCTAATGAGTAAACAAAGTTTATGTATGCATCTCCGAGTGATGCCAAATCATGGTCTGTGAGCACTTCCCTTAGGCTTCCATAAGTTTTTATGAATGGAAATATTCTTTCACAGTTCTTCAAAACTTGACACATCCATCATTTTTATTCTGTTATGAAAATGGTTTGCTTATGAGTTTTTCGAAGTAATGGATTGATTAATTCGGTTTCACAGCCGCTTACTTGAAGCATTCTAGGACATGAAAACCTTAGGCGCATCTACGGTAAAACAAGATTGAAAAAATTAATGTCCTTGCCTTGAGTATTTCAATTCTTTCCGAGGAGGATTTTTCCAGCGGATTAAGGTTTATTTTTGAGTTCAATCTGTTATCTCCCCTTATACTTATCGTATATCTTAATAAATCAGTTCTTTCGAATGCGAACATATATCAAAAATCGATATATTATACTAAACTTGCATGGATTGAGGCGATTTAATTACTTTATTTTAAGTTTGGGCTGAGAAAGGTTAAATTATTCTTTTCTTTACTGCATCTCTGCAAAGATTGCTTGTTTGCTTGCGCTTTGGAGGAAACTAGAAGTTGGGAAATGTGCGGACAGAACAGATTAAACGATTAGCCAAAGAACTTATTCGACGCTTTCCTGACAAGTTCTCCAATAATTTTGAAAACAACAAACGCATGGTTGATAAGCTCATAATAGGAGGAACGGCGAAAGTGAGAAATCAGATTGCGGGGTACATAACTCATGCTTTCGCTGGAACCCAAATGGCATCATCAAACGAAACTTCAGAAGAAGAGTAACCTTATAAAACCCTTTTAATCCTTTTAAGAAACACGTGGAGAAGCTGATGCAAATGATGGATGAATACAGAAGAGAATGGGCGCATCGATACTTACGAGAGGCAAAGGCGGAGCTTGAAGCAGCAAGAAAGTTGCCTTACATGGCTCCAACTTTAGTTTTAGAAGCTATTAGAAAAGCGCGAAACGCCATTTACTATAGCCTTGGAGAACCAGCATTTGTAGAAATTGTCATAAGAGAAGCTGCGGAAAAAACTCAGACGATAAATGACCCTGTATTAAAGTTTTTAGTGCAAATCGAAGGAATGGTGCAGCAACTTGCACAGGTGGGAGAAGTGAATGGAGAAATAACTATGAAGAAAGCGGATAATTTAGTTCAATTAGCCTCTGACATAGTTGAAACTTTAACTGGAGAAAAAATAGAGGATTAAAAGACATTATCGTTTTTCAAGAGCCTTAGATATGCGGTCTAAAGCCTTTTTAATATTCTCAATAGAGTTGGCAAAGGACAAACGTAAATAGCCTTCACCATATTTTCCAAAAGATGTGCCAGGTAAAACAGCCACACCAGCTTCATTAAGCAAGTAATCTCCAAGTTGGCGGCAGTCCATTTCTGTTCCTTTTATGTTTGGAAATACGTAGAAGGCTCCACGAGGTTTTTTGCACGTTATGCCCTTAATCTTATTCAACCCTGAAACTATTACTTCTCTTCTTTTTCTGAATTCAGCAACCATTTTTTCCACTTCATTTTGCGGTCCTTTTAAGGCTTCGATGCCGGCCATTTGGATGAAAGTGCAGGTGCAAGAGTTTGAGTTGATCATAAGTTGGGCAATTTTTTGGGATATGTCTTTTCGCATTACACCATAGCCGAGTCTCCAACCTGTCATGGCATAGGTTTTTGAAAAACCGTCCAGTATAATGGTTTTCTCTTTCATCCTTGGAAGAGAAGCGATGCTTTCGTGTTCGCCCTCGTAGATTATTCTGCTATAAATTTCGTCCGAAAGTACAAGGACGTCATCTCTGTTTGAGATGCAATCAGCTATAACTTTCAAGTCTTCTTTAGTTAAAACGCCACCTGTGGGGTTTTCTGGAGAGTTTATGATAATCATTTTTGTATTTTTTGTTATTTTCTTTTTCAAATATTCATGATCCATTCTAAAGTCATTTTCTTCCAAAAGCGGTATTGGCACGGGTTTGGCTCCAACAAAATTTATGACTGACTCGTAAATTGGAAAACCCGGATTTGGATAAAGAACCTCTTCGCCGGGATTTACACAAGCGAGTATGGCGAAAAACATTATTGGTTTGGCGCCGGGTGTTACAACAACTTCTTCTGGTTCAACCTTTATTCTTCTTGTTTTGGAAATGTATTCAGCGATTGCTTCTCTCAGCTCTGGGATTCCAGCGGATGGAACATAATGGGTATACCCCTCATAGAGGGCTTTTACCGCAGCCTCTTTGATGTTTTTTGGTGTGTCAAAATCTGGTTCGCCTATTTCTAAATGCACGATATCTTTCCCTTGTTTTTCTAGCGCCTTTGCTTTTGCGAGCACTTCAAAAGCCGTTTCTGTTCCTAAAGTTTCCATTCTCTTGGCAAAGATAGTGCTCACTTAAATCACCTTTTGTTTTGAAGAGAAAGAGAAAGGTAAAAACA
Source organism: Candidatus Bathyarchaeota archaeon (assembly GCA_030017755.1). Taxonomy (GTDB): domain Archaea; phylum Thermoproteota; class Bathyarchaeia; order Bathyarchaeales; family Bathycorpusculaceae; genus JASEJA01. The sequence continues at coordinate 34,091 of JASEJA010000003.1, read as the reverse complement.
AGGGATATTTAACTGTTGCAGTAAAGCTGGTTGTGAATTCATGTTAAAATTGCTTTTGTAATGGTCTAACTTTCATTACTTCTGGATTGACTAGGTTTGGCGGTTTTTCTCCCTTAAAGAATGTCACCAAATTTTCTGCAACCATTTCAGCCATTCTAGAGCGAGTTTCATAGCTTGCACTTGATATATGTGGAGCAACAACCACGTTGTCAAGTTTTAGCAAAGGATTATCCACTGGTGTGGGTTCTTGTTCGAAAACGTCGAGGGCTGCGCCAGCTATTCTACCTTCTTTTAACGCTTGATACAAGGCTTTCTCGTCGACAACTGGTCCGCGAGAATTGTTTATCAAATAAGCGGTTTTCTTCATAAGTTTTAGCTTTTCCTCGTTTATTAGGTGGTAAGTCTCTTTCATTAGCGGTACGTGGATGCTGACAAAGTCTGATTCTTTTAAAAGGGTATTCATGTCAACTTGTTTTGCGCCTAGTTTTTCCATTTCTGGTCTGGGTATAACATCGTAGAAGAGGATTTTCATGTCAAAGCCTGTGGCTCTTTTTGCAACTGCGAATCCTATTCTTCCAGCACCAACTATGCCTAATGTTGCGCCGTGAACGTCTCTGCCTTGCATCATCATGGGATGCCAACCGACCTTCCACTGTCCACTGCGAACATACTTGTCTGCTTCAACAACCCTTCTGGCTACAGCCAATAACAAAGCCCAAGCGAAATCTGCTGTTGTATCCGTTAAAACTTCTGGCGTGTTCGTTACGTATATTCCTCTTTTTGTGGCTTCTAAAATGTCTATGTTATCGAAACCCACAGCCATCTGAGCAACAATCTTTAATTTTGGTGCAGCATCAAAAACTTCAGCATCTATCTTATCAGACAAAAGCGTGGCAAGGGCGTCAACATTTCTAGCCTTCTCTATAATCACTTTTTTAGGCGGCGGAGCGTACTCTGGCCAAATTTCAGCGTCAAAATGCTCCTTAATTATTTTCAAGCCTCTTTCTGGAAGCTCGCGTGTAACGTAAACTTTTGGTTTTGGCATACTGATTCACCGAGCAAAGATTTGTGGAATTCTTTATTAGTATTAGCTTATTACAATTACGCAGTTAACCATAATTCATGTTAGGGCAAACAAATGATAACTATAAAGAATAAAGAAAAACTCGTAAAGAATGGCGAGACACAGCTTAACCAGAAAGCTAGAGAGTTAGCTCTGAAAAGCCTTGAATTTGCATTAAATGCTGTTGACCCAAAACAGATAATAAAATCAAAGGTCTTATTGAAAAGCTCAATCCTTCATGTTGATAAATATAGGTTTAATTTGAAGAAGTTCAAGAACGTTTATGTGGTGGGTGGTGGCAAGGCAAGCGGTTCAATGGCTGAAGCCTTAGAGCAAGTTCTAGGTCGCTTAATAAAAAGGGGATTTGTTAACGTTCCTTATGGTAGCAAGCACAAAACAGACCTTATAAAGCTTCATGAAGCAAGCCATCCAATTCCAGATGATTCAGGTGTGAAAGGGACTCGGCAGATGCTCGAAATGGCAGAAATAGCAGAAAAGGACGATTTAATCATTTGTTTGATTTCCGGCGGAGGTTCAAGTCTCATGCCTTTGCCCCGCGGCGAAATAACCATCAACGATAAACGGGAAATTACAGATGCTTTGTTAAAATGTGGTGCAACAATAAACGCGATTAACACTGTGCGAAAGCACATATCAGATTTTAAAGGGGGTTGGCTTGCAAAGAAGGCTTATCCAGCAACAATCCTAAACCTTATCCTCTCAGATGTGGTTGGCGACCCATTAGATTTTATTGCCTCAGGTCCAACAGTTCCAGATTCCACAACTTTCAGCGACGCCATAAAAGTTTTGAAAAAATATGGGCTGTGGGAAAGGGCTCCAGCATCAATCCGAAAGGTTTTGTTAGAGGGAGAAGGGGGCAAAATTCCAGAAACGCCAAAAGCCAATGATGAAGCATTTAAGAAAGTCTTCAATGTGGTTATTGGAAATAATAGGCTTGCCAGCCAAACAGCCCAAAACTGCCTAAAATCAGAAGGATTAAACACGCTTTTGCTGACCGCAACATTAGAAGGCGAAGCCAGACATGTTGGAACGATGCTTGCCTCCATAGCCCACGAAGTTTCCATTTCCGGAAATCCCATTCCAAAACCAGCCGGAATAATCGCTGGAGGAGAAACAACGGTAACAATCACTGGAAAAGGTAAAGGGGGAAGAAACCAAGAAATAGCATTGGCGGCAGCATTAAAAATAAATGGTATGGATGGTGCGGTTTTGGCTTCAATAAGCACAGATGGCATTGATGGTCCAACGGATGCTGCAGGAGCAATAGTTGATGGAAAAACATTAGAGAAAGCAGCAAGGAAAGGATTAACCCCGGAGGAATACCTTGCTGAAAATAACTCCTACAGTTTCTTCTCAAAACTTGAAGACCTAATTTTCACTGGTCCAACAGGCACGAACGTGAATGATATTTCAATGATTATAGTACTATAAGACGGGGAAATGAGATGGTTGTAACTGTGAATTTTATTGGCGCTTTCCGCACAATCTCGAGCAGAGACAAGATTACCATTAGAATTAAAGACACCACATCGATAAAGAAAGTTGTGAAGAAAATAGTTGAAGAGGTTCCTGGCCTTAAGCGGGCGCTTATTGACCCTGAGCTTGAAGACCCAAGACCTAATGCCCTAATACTTGTGAATGGAAAGGAAATCAGCGTTTTGAATGGTTTGGAAACTTTGGTTAAGGATGGAGATGAAATTGTCCTTGTTCCAGTTATTCATGGAGGATGAAATTGTTGAGACTTTATAGTGTTAAAACAAGGGTTATCATTGTTGGCGATAATTTGGTTGATGTTATTCTTGAAGCTATGAATAAACAAGGTTTAGAACCTGAAAACAATGACATACTAGCTCTAACATCGAAACTTATTGCTTATGCAGAAAATCGCCTAGCAAGATTGAGCGAAATTAAACCTTCAAAAAAGGCAAAAGAGTTAGCAAAAAAATTTTCCCTGCAACCAGCTTTTGCAGAACTAATTTTAAAAGAAGCGGACAAAATTTATGGGGGGGTTGAGAAGGCTGTTTTGACGCTTAAAAATGGAATTTTAACAGCCAATGCTGGAATAGACAATAAAAATGCTCCTATAGATTATGCAATATTATGGTCGAGCAACCCTCAAAAATGGGCGAGCTATATAAGAGAAGAAATTAAAAATAGGACGGGCAAGCGGGTGGGTGTTTTAATTGTTGACAGTGGTTTAGTGCCGCTTAGAAAGGGCACCGTTGGTTTAGCTTTGGCTGTGGCTGGTTTCAAACCTATAAAAGATAGAAGAGGAGAAAAGGACATTTATGGAAAGCAAATAATGATCACACAGCATGCTGTTGCTGATGATTTGGCTTCTGCGGCACATTTCTTAATGGGAGAAGCAGCGGAGAAAACTCCTCTGGTAGTTATTAAGGATGCTAATGTGGATTTTGATGATGGCGTTTACGGTTCTGCAGATATGGCTATGCTCCAAAAAGAATGCATTTTTATTGGCACCTTTCTTGCTGAGCGGAATGGTTAAAAGAGAGCTTAAATTTGCAGTTTTCAGAATATTGTGTAAAGTTGTTCCAATAAGTGTTCCCATCAATGCGATGAGTATCCTTTCAACAGGGTAAATGAATGTTAAAAATTGCCATGTAGCCCTCCAAACATCCACATCTGCCATAAAAATGGGCCAAGCGAGAACTTCAAAAACTAAGGAACCAGCAATTTGACCAGCCAAAGTTGATGTGAGAGAGGTTATGAAAAAAGCTTGAAAAAGTTTCAAAACTTTTTTAGAGTTCAAATTTTCAATAGCTTTAGATTGTAATGGCGAAATGAGAATTAGAAAACCAACTATTTGAAACCACATTAATGGTGGATAAAGCCAAAATGGACCAACAAAAGGATAAAAACCGAAAAGAAACAGGAGGGAGAAGTAAGCGAAGGTGCAGAGGCTTCGCTTGCGAAAGTAAAGAGTACCAGAACAAAACGTTGTAACGCCGCCGGAAACTAAACTTGGCGGAGAAAAAGTGCCAGCAAAAAAGGCGATGGTTCCGCCTAATATTGTGGACAATGTTCCAATGTATGGTCCAAGGATTATGCCGATTACCGGCGCCATTATTGCAGCTGCCGTTATGGTTTTGCCTGGCAAACCAATTATTGGCGAAATGGGTATAAAGCCAAAAACGGTGTATAAGGCTGTGAAGCAAACGATTAAGGCTACATTTTTTGCTGAAAGTTTTTCGTTAATCATGGTTTTGAGGCTTCCCTGGTTTTGAAAGGTAATTATTTTAACCGTTGAAGTTTATAAATAAGCATTATGTCTCGCTCAATAATTACTTTGACAACGGATTTTGGCTTGAAAGACCCGTATGTGGCGGAAATGAAAGCTGTAATTTTAAGTATAAACCCAGATGCTGCTATTGTTGACATAACGCATCAAATAGAAAAGTTTAACGTGAGAATGGGTGCTTATGTTTTGGCTTCCGCTGCCGCATATTTTCCAAAAGGCACAATTCACGTTGCTGTTGTCGACCCAGGCGTGGGAACAAAAAGGTGGCCCATACTTATACAGACAAAAAAGGCATTTTACATTGGACCAGACAACGGCGTATTAGCCTTAGCCGCAAAAAATCAGGGGATAGAACACATTTATGAGATAAGGAACAGAAAGTTTATGATGCCAAAGATTTCAAACACTTTCCATGGAAGAGATATTTTTGCACCAGCAGCCGCCCACTTATCAAGGGGAGCGCAGCCAGCGGATTATGGACCTGAAATCCGTAAAATTGTAACTCCAAAATTTGTGGACGCGGGTCAACGGGGTGACGTGTTTGTTGGTGAAGTTTTGCATGTGGATGATTTTGGAAATATAGTCACAAATTTCCGCGAAGAAAAACTTGAAGCGTTATGCGTTAGAGATGCTGTTAATGTGGAGATTGGAAGGGTTAGATTAAAGTTGAAGCTTTGTAAGGCTTATGCTGAAGTTGAAAAGCACAAGCCGTTAGCCATCATTGGAAGCCACGATTTTTTAGAAATCTCCATAAACCAAGGCAACGCCTCAAAAACTTTCAATGTTAAAGTTGGAGATAAAGTTAAACTTTGTCGCTCTTAGTTAAATCTCGAAGTCTGTTGATGCCATCTATCTCTTTTATGAAAGCGGCAACACTTTTAGGAACAAGTTTCTCCCAACTCTTGTCTTTCAGCATTCTAGCCCTAATTTCAGTTGAAGAGTAAAGCTTTCTTTCATGAAAACGTATGGCTTTAACCTTATAGTTGGCTTCCGAGAAGAGCCGCCGGGTTAAAGGCTCGTTAGAATAAACGACATTAAAAGGTGGAGTATAACCTTCGACTGCGGCAACCCACATCATATGCAAGTGCACATCAGGCACGGGCACAATCCAAACCCGCGAATAATCAATTTCGGCTTCTTCCATTGCCTTGCGAATCATAACCAGTCTTTCGCCAGCAGTGAATGGATTGTCAATGCGGTGGCTGTACTGGGCACTGCCAATAACGATAACCAGTTCGTCAACTTCTTTCAAAATGTCTTTTATTGCGCCGAGGTGCCCCAAATGGAACGGTTGAAAGCGCCCAACATAAAGTCCACGTTTAACCATTAGATCCCTCGCTTTTTGGTGTATCCATCCCACATTTATCATTTACGATTAAACCTCAGCTCACATAAGAACAAAGCATATATTCCAATCGTAAAGCTAGGCTTAAACTGGTGTCGCAAATGGCTGAGAAATCCAAATCAAAATTGCTAAGCATATTATTTAACAGGCGAAGTATTAGAAGATTCGTTTACAGACCGGTCCCAGAAGAATATGTTCAGAAAATTGTTGAGGCTGGGCAACGTGCTCCGAGCGCATGCAACCTCCAGACATACTCTATTATTTGGGCTAAAGACGAGAAAATTAAAGGGAAGGTTTTGGATGCTTGCTGGACTCCAAGCCAAATGAAAAATGTGCCTGTGGTTTTTGTTATTTGCGCTGATTTCCGCAGATTACGCAGAACATTAGAGTATTTAAAAGCTGACCATTGTCTCAAGCAAGAGGGTGGTTACGCCATCAAGTTGATGAGTATAATTGATGCTTCTCTTGTGGCGGAAAACATGACGTTGGCTGCTGAATGTTTAGGTTTAGGCTCAGTTTACATTGGCGGTGCCCTAACAAACAGAGAAGTTATGAAAATTTTGAATTTGCCAGAAGGTGTTTTGCCGTTGACGCTTCTCTGTGTTGGCTATCCAGATGAGCAGCCTCCGACAAGACCGAGATTGCCGCTTTCAATGATTCTTCACGTAAATGGTTATCGAGACCCTTCGGATGAGGAGATAAAAATGTTTTTGGAGCATATGGACGATGCGCTTGCAAAAGAGGGCTACTATCAAAAATATTCTAATCAAAAACCAGGTTTTCGTTATTCAAATAATATACAAGGCAAGACCGCCACTAAACCTATGCAGAAAGCCGATGCTGAAATATTGTCAGTTTTGAAGGAAACAGGATTTGCCTTTGCCTAATCACTGCTAAGTATTCTCTTTAACCTTATCCAACACAAACTCGACTGGAAACAAGAGCAGTTTTTCGCCGTTCAAAGAAATTTCTTTTTTAGATTTGTAACCTCTCCTTTCCCGCATTAGAAGTTGGATTTTAACGTCTAAGCCGCCTCCATAACCGCCTAAACCGTAGTCTGAGCTGACAACCCTATGACATGGAACAAGCGGTGCGAAGGGATTTTTAGCCATAACATTACCCACAGCCCTCGGGCTTCCACCAACTGCTTTGGCAATCGCCCCATAAGAGGTTGCGTATCCGGTTGGAATCGAAAGCGTAGCTTCAATAATCTTTCTAGTGTATTGTGATAAGTGTTTTGTGGCTAAAGAGAATTTGGCTGAAACATCCCTTCCATTGTAGATATCCCCTAAAACAGCCACCACACGTTCAGCAAAAGCCGACGGCGTTTCTAACTCTTGGAAGGGAACATTGAATGGTATGCTTCTCAAAATGCTTTGCAAAGCCTTCTTTTCGCTTTCAGCAAATGCAGTGGCGAAAATCTCTTCGCCGCTAAAGGCGACTCCAAACCATACTCCTTCGAATTCTTTGACGTAAAGGTTTATCACTTCACTTCAGCCTTTAAAGTGTTATGAAAGTATGAGTATTTAGCTCTGTGGTGTTTGGGAATGGAAGGCGACGTCGAAAAGAGAATTACATATTTCCGATATTGTGGCGAAGTGAATACAGAAAAAGTTTTGCAAAAAGCAAAATTAAGATGCGAGGAAACGGGAGTAAGCAAAGTGGTTATTGCTTCGGAAACTGGAAGAAGCGCGATAAAAGCGCTTAGCGTATTTAAGGGAACCAAAATTAAATTAATTGTTGTAACCCATTACCCAGCCAAAACATGGGGTCCGAAAGGGGATATACCAATAGGGTTAAAACGAAAAGAATATGCAGAAGCACTGAAGAAACTGGAAGAAAACGGAGTAAAAATCGTTCAAGGGACAAGACCTTTTGCGCCTCCAACACGGTCAATAAACTGGGAATATCCAACACCAGAAGGCATAATCGATAAAACTCTTGAAATATTTGGTGCAGGAACAAAAATAGCCATAGAAGCCGCTGTCATGGCAACAGATGCGGGAGAAGTTGATGCTGGTGAAGAAATCGTTTCTTGTGCTGGCACCTATAAAGGTTTGGATACAGCCCTCGTTGTAAAGACTGCAAACAGCGGAAGTTTCTTCAGAGAGTTTGAGGTTAGGGAAATAATAGCCAAGCCAATCTGCCGTGTGAGAGCGCTTCCAGAATACAAATATGAAAACTGGAAAGGCAACTTAGACCAATATTATTTATGACCGTTTAATAATAAAGAATAAAGGAAGGAGACCAAAGTTGGAGGCAGCGAAGCCATTAAAGAAAACTTGGGATAACGCTGGAATATGTGAAAAGCGAAGAGGTCATTAGAAGATGGGAGTGTATGGATGGGGAACGTGTTAAATCGTTAGTGGAGAAGTGGGTGAGAGAGGCGGAAAAAGTTGTTGAACCAGAAGAAAAAGACTTGGTTAATGTTGCGAAACTTTACCTTGTTATGAAAGATTTGTTGAAAGAGAAAAATGCGCAAGCTTTAACGATGGCTTATGATGACAATCCCTTACCCGTTCCATGTTTTGCGTACACTAACTTGAGAGATGAGGGAATGCCAGCAGCATGTGAAGCTGACATAATTCGCTTTTATCAATGGTAATCCTCCATTATTTAGCGGACAAACCATGTTTCATGGGCAACACATTCATTGACACTAAAGACAACACGCTAATCTTAAGCCACTGTGTATGTCCCAGAAAAATGGAAGGGTATTATGTAAAAGCTGCGTCTTACAGATTGAGACGGTATCACAGAGAAAAATTTACTGGTAGCCTAACAGCCTTTGTGGAAATGAAGAAAGACCAAGAAGTTATTATATGCCGTTTAAGTGGAGACTTGAAAAGCATGATTATTGCTAGAGGAGTAATTGTAGACTGTGCGGATATGGATGCTGAAGAATATTGCAGAGTAACTGCGAAAGTGAAGATTGCCAATTCAAAAGAGTTTATCCATAAAACATCAGGGAACCACCACATCATGGTCTATGGCGACTATAGGGAACGATTAAAAAAGCTGAATGACATTTTGGGCATAACCACGATAGAAATATAAAGCACTAAACAAAGCCAAAACCTAAATTTGACTTTTGCTAATCTTGGGTTGGTGAAACAGTTGTCTTTGACCTTACGAGATGCTCAGCATCTTTGCTGGAAGAACTTCAAGAAAATCAATGAGAAACTTGATAAAGAGCGAGGAGAGAGCTGGACGCCTTTTGTCATGGTTACTGACTTGTTGGAGGAGGCTGGTGAGGTTGCAGCTATTGTTAAAGGGTTAGAAGGCTTTAAGCCTCCTGAAAAACCAAAGACAAAGGAGATGCTAGCCACAGAGCTTTCAGATTTGCTTTACATAATTTTCGTTATAGCGGAACATTATGGTATAAACTTGGAAGAATCCTTTTTGCAGACAGTAAATGACTACATCCTCAGATTCATCAAATAAGTAGATGCTTAGCTCGCTAAAGAAAGTCATTAAAAACTATCCCTTTTAACAATCTTGACAATTCACATGTCACGATTAAGTTTAATAAGTTGCTTGTGTATATCACGGAAAAGGTGAAGGATATGGAAAACCAAGCTCAACGTGGCGAGCATCTTTGGGTTCCAGGCGCCACAACAGTTGGCATTGTTTGTTCAGACGGCGTTATCTTGGCTTCTGAAAAGCGTGTTTCTTACGGTTATTTGGTTGTTAGTAAAGGCGGAAAAAAGGTTTTCAAGATAACAGACAGGATAGGTGCAGCATGCGCGGGACTTGTTTCTGACATGCAAATCCTCGTTAGGGAAGTGGAAGCCTATGCAAGCCTTTTCGGTTTAGACGTTAACAGACCAATATCTGTAAGGTCAACAGCTAAACTCATGTCAAATTTGCTTTTCTCCAGAAGATTAGCACCATTAATTACTCAAACAATTGTAGGCGGGATAGACGAGGAAGGCGCATCCCTTTACGTGTTAGACGTTTTAGGCTCAGTTATACCAGACAAGTATGCAGTTGTGGGTTCTGGAACGGAAATTGCCATGGGAGTATTAGAAGAGGGATATAAAGAAGATATGACCGTGGAAGAGGCAAGAGAACTAGTCATAAGAGCAATAAAATCCGCAATTAGCAGAGATATAATGAGCGGCGACGGCATAGATTTCCTATTCATAACAAAAGATGGGACAAAAGAAGAATCGATAAAATTCTAAAATTTTTGAAACAGCCTTTATGCAAAGCTTAAAACCTATAATCCACACAACAGAATATTCATCAAACAGTTGGGGAAAAATTAATTGCAATTTGAGCTTAGCCTAAAAGAAGGAAAATTTTTAGTCGAGCTTGCACGCAAAGCGGTCGAAGAATATTTACAGAACAGAAAACGCATCAAGATTCCAGAAAACACGCCAGAAAAACTTCTACAACCATGCGGAGTTTTCGTTACAATAAACAGTTTAAGAAACGGAGAAAAGGAGTTAAGAGGCTGCATTGGATATCCATACCCAGAAAATCCGCTTGTTGAGGCGGTTATTGACTCAGCCATAAGCTCGGCAACTCAAGACCCACGGTTTTATCCGCTTTCTTTAAGGGAACTTGACAAGGTTGTTTTTGAAGTAAGCGTATTAACGCCTCCTGAACTAATTAGGATTGAAAAACCCAAGGATTATCCCAAAAAAATTAAGGTTGGAACAGATGGGTTAATCGTGGAAAGGGGACCTTTTAAAGGGCTTCTTTTGCCGCAGGTGCCTGTTGAATGGGAATGGGATGAGGAAGAGTTTCTTTGTCAATGCTGTATAAAGGCGGGTTTACCACCAGACAATTGGCTTTTGGAAGGCACTAAAGTTTACAAGTTTCAAGCCATAATTTTTGAGGAAGAAAAACCGAGAGGCGAAGTTAGGCTTAAAGCCCTCGGCGGGAAATAATTTTATGAAAGTTTATTTTGCTCCTTGCGGAATCGGTTTGGGACATGTTGGAAGATGCGTTCCAATAGCAAAGAAACTCTTAGAGAAGAAAGCTGAGATTTTGTTCTCAACCTATCGCGAGGGCATACGATATGTAGAAAGGGAGAAATTACCTCTTGTAAAGGTTCCTCCAATTGGTTTTCAAGTTAAGTCAGATGGAACTGTGGATTTTAAGCAAACCGCAGTTAATCCTGGGCCATTTTTGGCTTCTTTCACTCTTCTAAAGCAGATGAATGCTGAAGTTCAAACTATTGAAAAGTTTATGCCAGATATGGTTGTTTCGGATTCTCGCATCTCACCCTTATTGGCCGCAAGAATTTTGGGGATACCCAGAATTTGCATTTTGAACCAGTTTCAATTAATAATTCCGAGGAAAAGACGGTTTCTGCGCTTAGCAACGTTTGCAGATTTTATAACCTTAACAATCATTGGAAAAATTTGGACGAGCGGAAACATGGTTCTGATACCAGATTTTCCAAAACCATACACCATATGCGCTGGAAACCTAAACATTCCAAGATTTTACAGAAAAAACGTGAAGCTCATAGGTCCGATATTGCCAGTGCATCCAAACGAGCTGGCAAGCGAAGTGGAACTGCGTAGAAAATTGAAATTGTCAGTTGACAAGCCAATTATTTTTGCGCCAATAAGCGGACCAATAAGGGAAAGGGCTTTCTTGACGGGAATTTTGAGGAAAATATTTTTGGGTTTTCCAAAAGATTATGAAATTGTTATGTCGCTTGGCTATCCAAACGCTAACGACGAACCCATACGTCATGGCAACTTAACAATTTATAAGTGGATTCCAAATCGCTTCGAATACTTGAAAGCCGCCGACATAATCATAAGTCGGGCTGGACATGGAACTATAACGCATTGTATGTGTTATGGTAAACCCATGATACTTATACCGACGCCAAGTCACACTGAACAGCTTAGTAATGCAAAGCAAGCAGAAACCTTAGGCGTAGCAAAAACCATTCAGCAAGAGGAATTAAGCAAAGAAAAACTCCTAAAAAGCGTGGAACAAATGCTAAACAGCACAATCCCAAAGCATCTCAAAGAAGTTCAGAAAGAAGTTCTAAATTATGATGGATTAAGCAAGGCTGCGGAAACCATAATCCAGATTGCAGAAAACAAGCAAACATTTTAAGTTAAAAAGGCATAAAGGTGAAGTATGTTTATACCGCGCAAAATTTTGGAAGAAAAACTTCGAAACATGCTTGCCGAAGATGTTGGGCAAGGCGACATAACCGCAACATTAATTGTCCCACCAGAAACCAATGCAGAGGCGGAAATAATTGCGAAAGAGGCTGGCATTGTTGCTGGAATCGAGGAGGCAAAAACCCTTCTTGAAAGCTTAGGGATTAAAGTTGAAGTTTTAGTTTCAGATGGAAAGAGAATAAAAGAGAAACAGGTTTTAATGAAAGTTTCTGGAGACGCAAAAACCATACTTTCAGCTGAACGGACACTACTGAACATTCTTTCGCGGATGAGTGGTATAGCAACGACCACAAGGAAACTGGTGGAAACGCTTCAAAAAAGTGGTTTCAAAACCAAGGTTGCGTGCACCAGAAAAACCGCGCCTGGGCTTCTCTACTTTGATAAGAAGGCTGTGTTGTTGGGTGGTGGTGACACGCATAGGCTTCATTTAGACGACATGGTTCTGATTAAAGACAACCATATCCAAATCGCCGGAAACATCGAAAAAGCCATTAAAAAAGCAAAAGAAAAAGCATCTTTCAGCAAGAAAATCGAGGTTGAAGTTACAAACGTTAAAGACGCTCTAGCAGCTGCAAAGGCTGGAGCAGACATAATAATGCTTGACAACTTCTCTCCAAAACAAATAGAAAAGGCGATTAAGCTTCTGAAAAATGAAGGTTTTTTTGAGAAAGTGCTGCTTGAAGCCAGTGGCGGAATATCAACAGAAAACATTGTTAAATATGCTTCTACAGGGGTTGACATTGTGAGTTTAGGCGAAATAACAGACAGCCCAAAAGCATTAGACATAAGCCTAGAAATCACAAGAGTTTATGGGAAAGTAGATAAAAAGAATGATTTTCACGGCGTCAAGGGACTGAGTAGATCATTACTGCTTCTATAATTGCAGCCACCAAGAGAATTACGGCGCAAACTGAAATGAACTTGCATGCGTTTATAATTTCATGTTTGCCTCTACGTTGCCATAAGCGATGGGCTAACCAAATACTTTCAGCCATTGCAGTCGAATAAGCTATGAATTCAAGCCAAGCGATGGGTGTTAAAAATAAAGCGATTAGGTATAATGCTGGAGGAACCTTTTTGGAAATGGCAATTGCAGCGATTACAGCCCCAGTGTTATAGAGCACATAGGCTCCGAAAACAACACCGATTACTGGTACAAACATTATGAGGGTAAACATGAAGTTGTTTCCAAAAACGTATTGTACTAACAGATTGTTTGTTTTTAATGAGTTTATTGTTTGGTTGAGTTCTTTGTGAATTTCTTCTGCTTCTTGTTCTTTAATAGGCGCCCATGTTCCTGCAACTGTTATTATTACAGCGAAAATGAAGACTATGGTGATTGTTATGATTCTTCTGACAAGGGGTGAAGCATTTTTCCAGAATTCCAAACTCATGCGGCAATCTCCATTCCTGTTATTGTTTTGGCGTTATTTTTAAGATTCGGAAACCTCTTGCAATTGGGTTTAACATGTCCGTGATATTAACTTTTTTCAAAATTTCTTTCATGTCTTCTGCATAGCCTCTCACATCGTGTTCAGCAAGCATAAGAGAGCAGAGGTAGACTCTGTTTTCGGAAAATATGGCTTGGCATTTGGACGGCAAACCAAGAAGAACTATCTGTTCCTCTTTGACGGCTTTTTCGCTTGCGTATAAAATTGCGTGGGCTCCAGCTGTTAGTTCCGCAATTCTTACTGGGGTGCTTTCTTTTCCTATGGCTAAAACTTCAACTCCATATTTTTGTGTGATTTCGCCAGCAATTTTTCTTAGTTTAGGCAGAATCCCTATAAGATTACGCCTTGCTTTAGTGGAGATTCTCATATTTGAAAATTGGATAGGCGATAACTGTTCTAAGGGAACCGCTCCTAAAGACATGTCCAAATGCACCATATCAGCCTTCACTTTTCCCAACAATTCTCTACAAAGTTCAGCTTCATGCACCACAACTCCATGCCCGTCCGAGGCTTTCGCAAAAATCGGCTCAGCCAAACACATGCTCGGCTCTTTATAAGGCGGATTAACCAAAACGGATGCAGCAGCTACAATGGACAGTGGCTCAAACTTGTTGTTTAATATGGCTGCAGAAGAATCAGCCGCAATAATTTTCAAACATTTCACCTTGCCTATTAGGAAGGAAGCAAGAGAATTTATATTCGCCGTCTAATCTTCCATTCTTAAGCGCATTCCTAAAAGGAATATTTCAGAACTTTTAGCTCTACTCGCCTTAGGCTTAACTATCCGTACAATTTCAAAATGTTTCTTCATCTTCTGAACGAAATCATTGAGCAGGTCTCCTTGAAAGACTTTTACGTAGAAATTTCCTGGAAACCTAAGAGTTTCTAAGGCAATTTTTAATGCGTGTTGTGCCAAGTCTATTTGGCGGGCGTGGTCTATTTCCCATATTCCAGAAATGTTTGGCGAAGCATCAGATATTACAGCGTCAGCTTTTCTTGGAAGCATCTGTAGAATCTGCTTTATGGTTTCTTGCTCAGTTATGTCAGCTGTTATTGTCCGAACATTGCTTTGCGGAAAAGGTTCGATGGGTTTGATGTCAACTCCTAAAACAAATCCTTTTCCTCCAACAATTTTTCTTGCAGCTTGAATCCAACCGCCTGGTGCAGCGCCCAAATCAACGACAACGTTTCCGTGCTTTATGAAATGATATTTTTGGACGGCTTCGAAGAGTTTGTAGGCTGCTCGGGAGCGGTATTTTTCCTCTTTAGCCTTCTTATAATAATAGTCTCTCTTTCTTTCTTGAATCCAAGCTTTTGGCAAAACTAACTGTCACCCAGTATGCCAGACTCGTTTTTAGCTGTGGAGAGAAGCCACTCCGTGAGTTTCTCACAGTTTTGGGGCGAAATTGCGCTTGATGAGTCACACCGAGTGTTATCCGAACATTTTAGGCATGGAACATCCGCTATTGAGTCTATTGATGATGGAATCCTTTTCGGATAAAGCCTATAAGTCCACCTTCCATCACGAAGTTCCCGTTCTCGGCGGATAAGATTTTTCTCTTCTAGTTTTAGGGCTATCCTTGAACCTTCTCTGCTGCTTGCCCCGAGTTTTCGCCATAGTTCTGACTGGAGCACCCCTTCAAATCCCGTATTCATTATGTATTGTAGGGCTTTCTGTTCTAAATCATTGCGTTTCGGCATTTTCATCAGTTCCAACTTTTAACATTAATAATATATGCAATTTTAAATAAAAAGATGTATGTTCCAATTTATAAGAAACCATGATGAAGGATTAAAGTAAATGAAGAATAAAAAGACTGGCGAATATTATTGCCTAGGAATAGAGTCAACAGCAGATGACTTCAGCATTGGAATATCAACATTTAAAGGCGAAATTCTAGCTAACATAATAAGCGCTTACATACCCGAAAAAGGCGGAATCCACCCAAGAGAAGCAGCAAGACACCATGCTGAAGTTGCAAGCCAAGTCCTCGAAGAAGCTTTCCGAAAATCTGGATTAAAACCAAGGGATTTATTAGTTATAGCATTCTCTCAGGGACCAGGTTTGGGGCCTTGCCTCCGCACAGGTGCAACCGTAGCCCGTGCATTAGCCTCTTATCTTAACCTTCCCCTTGTGGGAGTTAACCATTGTATAGCACATATTGAAATTGGAAAATTAACAAAGCGTGTTAAGGACCCTGTTACGCTTTATGTTTCGGGTGGAAACACCATTGTCTCAGCATTTGATTTAGGGCGCTATAGGGTTTTTGGCGAAACATTGGATATAGCTCTTGGAAACTGTTTGGATTCTTTTGCTATAGAAGCTGGGCTTCGCCAAAGCCATGGCATGCCTTTTGGCGCCATGGTGGAAAAACTTGCAAGAAAAGGAAAGAAACTGATTCCGTTGCCATATACTGTTAAAGGTATGGATACTTCCTTTAGCGGCTTACTAACAGCAGCGGTCAATCTGCTTAAAAAAGGTGAGCATAAGCTTGAGGATTTATGTTATAGCCTTCAAGAGACAGCCTTTTCCATGGTTACCGAAGTTACTGAAAGAGCCTTAGCCCACACGGAGAAAAAAGAGGTTCTATTAACGGGTGGTGTGGCCGCAAACAAAAGGTTACAGTCTATGGTTGAGGCTATAGCAGAAGAACATAATGCAAAATTCTGTGTGGTGCCAAGCGAATTCGCTGTTGATAATGGGGCCATGATTGCGTGGACTGGGGTATTAGCCTACAAAAGTGGTTTAGTTACGCCTATTGAGAAAAGTTTTGTGAAGTTAAAGTGGCGTCTGGATGAAGTTGAGGTTCCATGGGTGAAATGAAAACCTTTTTGATGAAGAAGGGCGCGGAAGCCAGCCTTTACCTTTCAGATTGGCATGGCAGAAAAGTAGTCTTGAAAAAACGTTTGGCTAAAAAATATCGCCCAAAAATTTTGGATGAACAAATTCGAATTTACAGAACAATTCATGAACCGCAATTGATGCATGAGGCGAAAAGGGCGGGAGTGCCAACGCCAACAATTTTTTTGGTTGACATAAAAAATGCTACTATAATAATGGAGTTTATTGAAGGAAAACAAGTTAAGCAATTGTTAAGCGAAACTTCAAAAGGAGAAAGAGAAAGTTTATGCTTAAAAATTGGTAAGTTAATAGGCAGACTTCATGAAAATGGGATAATTCATGGCGATTTAACCACTTCAAACATGATTCTGACGCGGGAAGGAAAAATTTTCTTTGTTGATTTTGGACTTGGCGAAAAGAGTAAAGAGTTGGAAGCTAGGGGGGTGGATTTGCATCTCATGAAGAGGGCTCTTCAAAGCACTCATTTTCGCTTTGCTGAAGAATGTTTTAACGCTATAATTCGTGGATATGCAAAGGTTATGGGTTCTGAAACTGCAAAAAACATTTTAGAGAAAATAAGGGAGATAGAGCAAAGAGGAAGATATGTCGCTGAAAGGAAAGGTGAACTTTAATGATTAGGACAGTTTGGTGCGTCACGTTCTATGTCTCAGATTTAGAAAAAGCTGTAGAATTCTATGAGAAAACTTTGGGCTTGGAAAAGAAGTACGAATACTCGAGTTACGTTGGCTTTGAATGCGGTGGTGTGGAAATTGGATTAATTCCAAAACTTGCACGAGGACAAAAAGTAAGCCCCTTATCACCTTCAGTTGAGTTTCTTGTAGATGATGTGGAAAAAGTGTGTGGAGAGCTGCAGAGGAAGGGAGTAAAGTTCATGAAAGAACTACATGATGAACCTTGGGGTGGGAGGCAAGCAACTTTCACAGACCCAGACGGCAACATCCTAGAAATAGCGCAGATAGACTGGGAAAAATACTTCAGTGTCTCAGCTAAAGGTTCTAAGAAAAAGCTGTGAAGCAACATGAGTTTTCAATTAAAGGGAAGGGTCGTATTCTTCGCAACAAACAACATCAACAAATTTAATGAAGCCCGCAAAGTATTAGCCGAATACAAAATCGCCGTTGGCATGATTAGAGTTAAAACTTTTGAAATCCAAAGCGAAAGCCTAGAGGAAATCGCCGTAACAAGCGCCTGTGCGGCCTTCAAAAAATCCAATTTGCCAGTCATAGCAGAAGACGCTGGACTATTCATAGAAGCCTTAAACGGATTTCCGGGACCATATGCTGCATACGTGTACAAGGCGATAGGAAATAAGGGAATTTTGAAGCTTATGGAAAATGTTGAAAACAGAAAGGCAAAGTTTCAGTCAGTCATAGCCTATTGCGCTTCAGAACGGAAATTGCCATTATGTTTTAAGGGTGAAGTCGTAGGCGTAATAACAAAAGAAGAACGTCGAGGAAATGCGGGTTTTGGTTTTGATCCGATTTTTGAACCCTTAAATGGTGGGGGAAAAACTTTTGCTGAGATGACGGTTGAGGAGAAAAATAAATACTCGCATAGGGCTAGCGCTTTGAGAAAGTTTGCTGAATGGTATAAAGGAAAACGTTAATAAAACAAGATAAGAGTTTGACTTTGGTTTATAACATGGTGATTTAAATGACCGAGAAATCTATGGGAACATCTGAAGGGTCTCATTTAGCTATACCAAAAGAAATAGTCATAGCGTCCAATGAAAAGATACTCATGGTTTTGGAGAGAACTTACATATCTTTCGTTACCATAGCGACGGTTGGGCTTTTGGTAATTACAGGAGCACTATTAATTCTGAACTTTACTATTCCCAAAGAAAATCAGTGGGTTATGCTTCCTTTGGCTGTGTTTTTCTTCATAATCCTTCCGCCAATCCTTTATGGGTTGGGCTACATTTACGTTAAGGGACACCGATACATAATCACTAATGAAAGAATTATAATGTTCAGAAAATTCATTGGAATCCTTTTGCGAACTGTTACTCATGACAAGATAACAGACCTCATCGTGAATCAAGGACCAATTGGTAGAATATGCAATTATGGAAGAGTTTCTCCAATAACTGCTGGAATGATAATGCCCATGGGCGCCGCCATATTCTCCATTTCTGGCGTGCGAAATCCATACGAAGTTAGGGATAATATAGCCAAGTTGGTTAAAGCTAAAGCGTCAGAGGGGCAATAAAATTAATGGCTGTTGAGGAAACTGTCCCACCTCAAGTGTCATTACTTCAAGATGAGAAAATAATAATGCGGTTGCAGAGGCGTTACGCTTCCATATTTACATCCATTTTATCCTTCATTGCAACAGCACTTTTACTAAGCTTTGGTTCTATCGTTAGATATCTTGCCCAATACTCTCAGTCTTTGGAAGCATATTTTTGGATTTTAATCTACCTAATCATAATCGGGTTTGCATGTCTCTTTGCTTTGATGGCTTTGGTTGGATACTTTTACGTTCGAGGACACCTTTATATTTTAACTAATCGCCGCATCATACTTTTTAGAAAATTCATCGCAATTTCAGTCAGGGAAATCGCTTATCCAGAAATAACAGACATAATTCTAAATCAAGGTCCGATAGCCAGAATCCTCAACTATGGTTCCATAACACCCTTAAGCCCCGGCGTTAGGGGATTTTATGCTGTTCCGTATCCCTACATGAGACGTTCTGCTTATTCGAGGGTGGAGCTTAAAGATGTTAGTCAACCTTCAAAGGTTATGAATGAATTGTTTATTTTGGTTCGTTTTCAAAAGTCAGCCTAAAACCCGAGCATCGAAGGTTTTAAATATTCGTCTTACCTCGCTCATACCACGCTTAAAGGGAATAAGAATGCCAAAACAAGAAAAGGGAAAATCCCATCAAATAAGACCAGTCAGCAAGCGCCCTCCAAGCTGGTGCAAATATCAACCAGAAGAAGTGGAGGCATTAGTGATTAAACTGGCAAAAGAGGGAAATCCCCCAAGCCGAATAGGAACAATCCTCAGAGACCAATATGCAATTCCTTTAGTGAAGCCTATAACAGGCAAAACAATAACAAAAATTCTCAAAGACGCGGGACTTGCATCGGCAATGCCAGAAGATTTGGCAAACATGCTGAAAAAGGCTGAAAATCTCGCTGCACACTTGGAAAGGAACAAGAAAGATTTGCATAATAAGAGGGCGCTTCAAATTTTAGAGGCGAAAATTCACAAACTCTCACGCTATTACAAGCGAGAAGGAGTTTTGCCTCCTACTTGGAAATATGAGCCAAAAATAGCCTCCATAACCTAATTGCCATTTCCTACGTTTGCATGATACGTTTAAATCTTTAAATAACTTAGCTTCTTAGCCTAAAGTGATTACCATGGCGGAAAAAGACTCTACGACAGAGTTTTTGAAATCAGCAGAAGAAGCGGCTAAAGCTATTTTAGAAACCGTGAAGGAAGATGGTTTCATACAGGTTTTTTCGCATTTAGACGCTGATGGAGTTGCCGCCGCTGGAGTTATTGGAAAAGCCTTGTTGAGGCTGGATGCAAAGTTTCGAATTCGCA
Organism: Candidatus Bathyarchaeota archaeon; assembly: GCA_030017755.1. Lineage (GTDB taxonomy): Archaea > Thermoproteota > Bathyarchaeia > Bathyarchaeales > Bathycorpusculaceae > JASEJA01. The sequence continues at coordinate 14,368 of JASEJA010000003.1, read as the reverse complement.
TAACCCAATGGGTTGACGAAAAAATTTTTGCCGAAATCCTCTCCGAAAAACCTCAAATGATAATTTTATCCGATTTTGGAAGCGGCTACATTAATCTGTTGAATGATAAGCTTTCAGACTTCAAAATTGCAGTTTTGGATCATCACCAAATCGTAGGAGAAAGGGAAAAACCAAACATTATACACGTGAATCCCCATTCTTATGGGATTGATGGAGCCCGCGACATCAGCGGTGCTGGTGTGGCTTATTTTGTGGCTAAAAAGATTGATGAGGAAAATGTGGATTTGGCGCCCATAGCTGTTGTGGGAGCCCTTGGAGATTTGCAGGACAAATATGACCAGCGAAAGCTTGGTGGAGTTAACGAAAAAATAGTTGAAGACGGAGTAAATGCTGGGCTTTTGACTGTTGAAAGGGATTTGATATTTTTTGGTAGAGAAACCCGTCCAATTCATAAGACATTGGCTTCTACAACAAATCCTTTTATTCCGGGCATAAGCGGGGAAGAAGACAAAAGTTTGGCGTTTCTGGCGAGTTTGGATATTAAGCCGAAGCATGGCGAAAGATGGCGGGCTTTAAGAGACCTTTCAGACGATGAGAAGAAAAGGTTGTGTTCAGCTTTGGCAGATTATTTGCTTTCAAAGGGTTTACATATTGAAGTTACAAACTTGATTGGGCATGTTTACACCCTAACCCGTGAAGAACCTTGGACTCCGATTAGGGATGCAAGGGAATTTGCTGTTTTGTTAAATGCTACGGGGCGTATGGAAAAACCAAGTCTTGGAGTTTCCATTTGCATGGGTGACCGAGGGGCTGCTCTTGAAGCGGCAAATAAGGTTTTGGAAGAGTATAGGAGAACCATAAACAAGTATCTTGGATGGGTGATGGAAAAACCTGAAAGGATGAAGGAGATGGAAAACATTTATGTGGTTTACGGCGAAAGCTTCATAAACGAAAAAATTGTGGGCGCAATTTCCTCCATACTTGCAACAAGTCTTCCAAACCCTGAAAAACCATTAATTGCATACGCTAACGTTGAAGAGGGGGGTTTGGCGAAATTTTCAGCCAGAACAATAGACATCATGACAAACAAGGGAGTCAATTTAGGCGAAGTTATGCAAGTCGCAGCGGAAAAATGCCTAGGAAATGGAGGCGGCCACAATATTGCTGCTGGGGCGCAAGTTCCCATTGAAAATGTTGACGCCTTCATTAAAGTTGTTGATGAACTTGTTGGAAAGCAGTTGAGGGGTGAGAAAGTTAGAAGCTAAAATAGTCCTTGAATATGATGATGAGGAAACTGCGGAGGCAATAGCCAAGGCGGTTTCGCCAGACAATTTTAAAACGCCGACCGGGTTATCCATCGAAACGGTTAAGGAGAAAAATAAGGTTACTACGAGAATAAAATGTAGGAGAAAGCTTCCAACATTTATAGCTACAATTGACGATTTGCTCTTTTGCACTTCAACGGCAGAAAAAACAATTCAAATAACAAAGAAACTTTAACATATCACTTTCTGGGAGAGTCAAATTTTGGATGTTTTCGTTTGCTAAATTGATAGCCCTCTCTAGATTTTTGCAAAAGCGTTCTTTTCCGAGAAAGGTAAAAATATTGATTTAAGCTAAGGTTAGAAGGTTGCGTGCGAAAGATGTTGGATATTAAACTCATTCGTGAAAACCCAGAACTGGTAAGGAACAATTTGATGAAGAGAGGAGCCCCTGAAATTCTGGAGATGTTGGACAATCTGATTAAGTATGATAGGGAGTGGCGGCAAACCTTAACGAAGTTGAATGAGTTGCGCCATGAAAGAAGACAAATAACAATTGAAATTGCAGCTTTAAAAAAGAGAGGCGAAGACGCAAGCAAGGAACTTGCAAAGGGCAAAAACATTGACGTGGAAATAACAGAATTGGAAAAACGTGTAAATAAATATGAAGAAAAAGTTCGTGGTTACTTAATGCGGTTGCCAAACCTACTTCACGAGTCAGTTCCATTCGGCAAAGACGAAAACGACAATGTTCCAGTAAGGTTTTTGGGGAAAATCCCAAAATTTAGTTTTCCCGTTAAAGACCATATAGATTTGGGTTTAAGCCTTGACATAATGGATGTTGAAAGGGCTGGAAAAATCGCTGGAGCCAGATTTTTCTATTTAAAAAATGATGGCGTATTGTTGGATATGGCTTTAATGAATTTTGCATTGCAAGAAATGGTTAAGAAAGGCTATAAGCCAATAGAGCCGCCTTTTCTCATGCGGAGAAAACCCTACGAAGGCGTTGTAGCCCTAAGCGATTTTGAAGATGTCTTATACAAGATTGAAAATGAAGACCTTTACCTTATTGCAACTTCGGAGCATCCTATGGCAGCAATGTTTATGGATGAAGTTTTGCTGGCGGATGAGTTACCGCTTAAGCTTGTTGGGGTCAGCACAAACTTTAGGAAGGAGACTGGGGCTCATGGCAAGGACACTCGCGGAATTTTTCGGACACATCAATTTAACAAAATCGAACAGTTTGTTTTCTGCAAACCAGAAGACTCATGGAAAATCCACGAGGAACTCGTAAAAAACGCTGAAGACCTTGTGCAAAAGCTTGGTTTACCCTATCGTGTTGTAAACTGTTGCACTGGCGACATAGGAACTGTTGCAGCCAAAAAATATGACATAGAGGCTTGGATGCCAGCTCAAAACGCTTATCGTGAGATTATTTCATGCAGCAACTGCACTGATTATCAAGCAAGAAGGCTAAACATAAGATACAGAGAGAAAGAAGGCGAACCACCAAAAGGTTTTGTGCATACTTTGAACTCTACAGCCATCGCTACTGGAAGAACAATTGTTGCAATTCTTGAAAACTATCAGCAGGAAGACGGTTCGGTTGTTGTCCCAGAAGTTTTAAGAAAATACATGGGTGGCATAGCAAAAATAGAACCGAAACGGTAAAACTTTTAATACCCAGATGCGAATTTTCAAGCTACATTTGGAGGATAACTGTGTCTTCAAAAACAAAACGTGTAAGAGATAAATGGCGAAGTAAATCCTGGTATACCACAATTGCTCCACCCTACTTTGGAAACGTTGAACTTGGAAGCGTGCCAGCCGATGAGCCTGAAAAACTCGTAGGAAGGGTTATTGATTCAACGCTTTACGAGGTTACTGGCAATTTCGCTCATCAATACCTAAAAATATTCTTCCAAATAACTGAAATTGATGGAAAAACTGCCAAAACCATGTTTAAAGGACATGAATATTCAAGAGACTACCTGCGAAGCTTGGTAAGGAGGCGAACAACAAAAGTTGATGGAATGTTCAATTTAACTACAAAAGACGGATATAAAATTCGTGTGGCTGTATCCGCCTTCACACTTTCGAGGATAAGGACTGCGCAGGAAAAAGAGATAAGGGCTATTATGGAGAAGATTGTTAAGGAAAAAGCTGTTTCACTCACATTAGACCAGTTTGCCCAAGAAATGGTTTTGGGGAAAATAGCATCAGACATATACAACGAAGCCAAAAAAATTGCTCCGCTGAGGCATGTTGGAATTAGAAAATCGAAAGTTATAACGCAGCAGCCTCTTCAAAAGGCTGGATGAGGCTAACTTTTTAATAGGTTTTTACCGTATTCGTATCCTCTTTCAAAAGCTTTTAAATTCAGTTCTTCCGTACCTTTGGGCACGTTTACCTTAATGGATTCTTTAACAGCCTCTTTATCCAAAACGCCAGTAATAGCCACAAAGGCACCTAACATGGCAATATTTGCAACTATCTTTCTTCCAAGCTCCTCGGCAATTTTTGTGGCTGGAACTTTGAAGACTCTAACATTTTTTAGTTCTTTTTCGTGGGGAACCATCTCTGGGTCCAAAATAATTATTCCGCCTGTTTTCACGTTTTCTGCATATTCATTGTAGGCGTGCTGAGACATTACCACAAGGATTTCGGGTTCAATAACTTTTGGAAAGTCTATTTCTTCTTCTGAAATTACAACTTCGGATTTGCATGCTCCACCCCTTGATTCTGGACCATAAGACTGGGTTTGAACGGCGTTTTTTCCGCTGTAAATGCATGCTGCAGTAGCTGTGATTATTCCAGATTTGATTATGCCTTGACCGCCGAAACCTGCAAACCTAATTTCAATTCGCATTTTAAATCACCACTGCATTTTCTTCTCATTAATTTCAGCTATTTTTTCATGAATCAGTTTTTCATAACTAATCTTTGCTATGTCAACAAATTCTCCGACTACAATTCTTTCTGGGGTAATTTCTGCTTTTGCTGGGTCGGAAAAGTTTTCTATCGCTGAAACTTTTCTAAACCATTCCATCATCTCAAGTCCAGTTCGCATCTTGTTGTAGCGACCAAAAATTTCTGGGCAGGGCGAAACAACTTCAATGAAGCCGAACCCTTCTTTCTGTAACAATTTTTTAATAGATTGCGTAAGCCTTCGCACATGCAAAGTTGTCCATCTAGCCACGTAGGTGGCGCCTGATGCTGCTGCCAAATGCACCAGATTGAATGGGTGTTCAATGTTTCCGTAAGGGGTTGTTGTTGTTAAAGCTTCAACTGGTGTTGTGGGTCCTTGCTGTCCACCAGTCATTCCATAGTTGAAGTTGTTTGCGCAGATAACTTTGATTCCTATGTTTCTCCGTGCCGCATGTATGAAATGGTTTCCTCCTATGGCGAAGAGGTCACCATCACCGCTTATAATTACCACTTCCAACTCTGGGTTTGCCAATTTTATTCCAGTGGCGAAGGCTATTGGGCGTCCATGAGTTGTGTGGAACGAGTTGGTGTTTACGTATCCAGCTGCTCGTCCAATACAGCCGATGCCAGAAACAACCACAAGCTTGTTTAGGTCCATTTGAAGCTCGTCTACGGCTTGGACGAAACAGTTGAGGATTATGCCATTACCACATCCTGAACACCATATGTGGGGCATCATAGCTTCCCGTAGATATTTCGCGAAAGGATGCGCCATCACAGTTTCCATTAGCTATTCCTCCTTATTGCTTCAAAAATTTCCATTGGAGTGTGAGGCTCTTCTCCTAATTTGGAAAGAAAAGTAACGGGGGTTTCCTTTGCTGCCCTTTCCACTTCGCGCACTAGTTGGCCACAGTTCATTTCTGGAACCACTATGGCTTTTGTTTGTTGGGCTATTTTGGCTACGTGATTTTCTGGGAAAGGCCATAAAGTGATTGGGCGTAAAAGTCCAGCTTTTATTCCCTCTGCTCTTGCTTTTCTTACGGCGCTGAGTGCGGCTCTGGCAACTATTCCGTAGGCTACAACAACTATATCGGCGTCGCTTAGCAGAACCTCTTCCACTCTAACTATTTTGTCTGCATTTTTCCTAATTTTGTCGCAGAGCCTCTTCACAAGCTTTTGTTGGACTTCGGAGCTGGATGTTTGGGGATAACCATGCTCATCATGCGTCAAGCCAGTAGCATGAAAGCTGTAGCCTTCTCCGAAACATGCCATTGGTGGAACCAAATCGTCATCTGGCATGAAGGGGGCATAAGCTTCTGATGGGGCATTTGCCTTTTTTCGGTTTACTATTTTTATCTTTTGAGCGGGAGGAATCGCAACTTTTTCCCACATGTGTCCAACAACCTCATCAGCCAGCACTATTGCTGGAACACGGTAGGTTTCGGAAAGGTTGAAGGCTTCAATTGTTAAGTTGAACATTTCTTGAACAGAAGAAGGTGCTAAAGCTATGATTTCGTAATCTCCATGGGAACCCCACTTAGCTTGCATAACATCCTGCTGTCCGGGCAGCGTGGGCTGTCCAGTGCTTGGTCCCCCACGCATAACGTCCACAATAACGCATGGGGCTTCTGTCATCACAGCCAAGCCTATATTTTCTTGCATGAGACTGAAACCTGGTCCGGAGGTGGCTGTCATAGCTTTTAAACCCGCATAGGATGCGCCTATAACAGCTGCCATTGACGCTATTTCATCTTCCATTTGAACATATATTCCGCCGACTTCAAGCATTCTCTGAGCCAAGTGTTCGGCGATTTCTGTTGCTGGCGTTATGGGATAACCAGCAAAGAATCTGCAGCCAGCAGCTATGGCGCCTTCTGCGCAGGCGATGTCACCGTTCATGAAGTGGCTGCCTTCAAGGATTACTCTTTTTTGGTTCATGTTTAACATCCCTCTTTACAGGGTTTTTCAACAATGAAGATTGCGAAGTCTGGGCAAACTGAAGTGCAAAAACTGCATATGATGCATTTGCTTTCGTCAACAACTTTTGGGGGGTGAACGCCTCTGGCATTTATTTCTTCAGATTCTTCTAAGACTTTTTTGGGACAAAATTGAATGCAGAAGCCGCATCCCTTACACTGGTTTTTTAATATGTGAATTTCTGCTTTTGGAAGCTTAACTTTTTCAGCGTCTAAGGGTTTGCGCCAAAGTCTTACAGGCATAGTTAACTCCCACCTAATGCTTTTTCGAAAACTTTTTTGCTGCTTTCTATTTCTTCTCTGGAAACTTTTTCCACTATGGTTTGCATTTCTCGAATTTTTGAAGCGAATCTTTCACCTTCAGCTGCCGAAGCCCACAATAACTGTAATCTTTCCTTGTTTAGTCCATTTTTCTCCATTTTTTCCCAGAAACGTTCCACACGCCTTTTGGTATGATAATTGGCATTTATGTAATGGCAATCTCCTGGATGGCACCCAGCCACTAAAACTGCTGCAGCGCCTTTTGCAAAGGCTCTTTCTATGAATTTTGGAGCAACTCGCCCAGAACACATGGTCCTTATTATTCGTACATTAGAGGGATATTGCATTCTGCTTACGCCGGCAAAGTCTGCGCCAGCATACGCGCACCAGTTACAGCAGAAGGCAACAATTTTCTTTTCAGCATCATATTCCGTTACAGCATCTATTTGGGCTAAAATTTGTTCGTCTGTAAAGTGATTCTGGGTTAGAGCATCAAAGGGGCATTCTGCTGCGCAGGTTCCGCATCCGCCACAAGCAGCCTCAATAACCTCAATGCGCTTTAACTCCTTGTTTAATGTTATAGCGTTATAAGGACAAACTTTTGTGCAAAGCCCACAAGCCTTACATTTATCAGCATAAGAAATTGGCGTTATAGCTTCAACGGTCACCTTTCCCTTAGCCATCAAAATGCCAGCTCTTGCAGCGGCGGCGCTTGCTTGTGTTACGCTGTCTTTTATGTCTTTGGGCGCTTCAGCGCATCCAGCGAAGAATATTCCGCCCGTGGCAGCGTCTACTGGTCTGAGTTTTGGATGGGCTTCCATGAAGAATCCGTCTTGTGTTTTGGATAATGTTAATAAACGCTGGATGATTTCGCTTTCTTTTCTCGGCTCCAAACCAACAGAAAGTATAACCATGTCAACATTAACTTTGTATAACTCGTTTTGTAGAGTGTTCTCTCCAATAAGCCATAAATTATGAGTTTTCCTATCCTCAATTATCTCGGCTGGAAGCCCACGAATGAATATGACGCCTTCCTTTTTTGCCCGTTTGTATAGGTCTTCGAAACCTTTTCCATAAGCCCGTATGTCAACGTAAAAAACGTAAATTTCAGTTTCAGGCCAATGCTCCTTAATGAGTAAGCTATCTTTAATCGTGTTCATGCAGCAGACGTTACTGCAATATAATCTTCCGTTTCTGTCCGAGCGAGAACCGACACATTGAATGAAGGCTACACGCTGTGGAATTTGCATGTCGCTTGGTCTTATTAGGTGCCCGCCAGAAGGACCGCCAGCGTTTATTAACCTTTCAAATTCAAGAGACGTTATAACGTTTGAGTATTTTCCGTATCCATAATTCGGTAAAACAGAAGGGTCGAAAACGTCTGCGCCTATGGCTACTATTATTGTTCCAACTTTAAGTTCTATGGTTTCTGGTTTCATGTCGAAGTCTATGGCTTGTCTTTCGCATGCTTTTATGCATTTGTCGCAGACGATTACGCCGTCTTTGTTTAGGCATCTGTTCATGTCAATTATGTATGTGGATGGAACTGCTTGGGCGAAGGGCGTGTAAATGGCATGTCTTATGGCTAATCCGGCGTCAAACTCGTTTGGGGCGATGACTGGGCAGACTTTTGCGCATTCCCCGCAGGCTGTGCAGTCGCTTTTTACGTAGCGGGGTTTTTTCAAAACTTTGACGTGGAAATTGCCGATGTAACCTTTCACTTCTACAACTTCGCTATTGGTTAACAGTTCAATGTTTGGATGATGTCCAACATCAGACATTTTAGGCGCAAGAATGCAGATGGAACAGTCCATTGTTGGAAAGGTCTTGTCGATTCGTGCCATCATCCCGCCAATGCTGGGCTCTTTCTCAACCAAATACACCTTATAACCCGTATCAGCCAAATCCAAAGCTGCTTGAATTCCAGCAACTCCACCGCCAATCACAAGGGCTTCTCGGGTAATTGGTACTTCAATTTCTTCGGCTGGCTGAAGCAAAGCAGCCTTAGCCACAGCCATTTTCACAAGGTCTTTGGCCTTTTCAGTAGCAGCCTTTCTGTCGTAAAGGTGCACCCAGCTGCATTGTTCGCGGATGTTAGCCATTTCAAAAAGATACTTGTTTAAGCCAGCATCCTCGCATGTCTTTCGAAAAGTTGGTTCGTGAAGCCTTGGCGAACATGAAGCTACAACCACACGGTTAAGCCTATGTTCTTTAATGTCCTTCTTTATCATTTCTTGTCCTTGATCTGAACATGTGTAACGGTTGTCCTTGGCTAACACAACATGTGGAAGGGTTGCTGCATATTTTGCCACTTCTTTGCAGTCTACGGAGCCAGCTATGTTTAAGCCGCAGTGGCAAACGTAAACTCCAATGCGAATTTCACCTTCAGCCATGCCTTATCCTCCTAAAGATTCTAAGTAGTTTCCAATGGATTCTGCAGCACGTTTCCCAGCTTTAATTGCTTCAATCACTGTTGCTGGACCCGTGGCAGCGTCTCCTCCAGCGAAGACACCTTTCAAGCTTGTTTCCATAGTTATTGGGTCAATCCAAACAGTGCCATCCTCATTTAACTCTATTTCTTTTGGCAAAAATGTCAAGTTTGGCGTTTCGCCTATCGCCAAAATCACCATATCCGCTTCCTTGCTGAATTCTGAACCCTCTATGGGAATGGGTTTCCTTCTGCCAGACTCATCGGACTCACCAAGTTGCATGCGAACAAACTCGATGGATGAAACCTTCCCATTTTTTCCCAAAAATCTTTTAGGAGCAACTAAAAACTCGATTTTTACGCCTTCATCTTCTGCTTCTTTAACTTCCCATGGATTTGCGGGCATTTCCTCCCTTGACCTACGATAAAATATTGTGACTTCCTTTGCCCCGTTTTGAAGTGCGGTTCTGGCAGCGTCTATCGCAACGTTTCCGCCGCCGATGATGGCAATATTCTTTCCCATCTCCGTTTTTTCTCCAGAGTTAATTTTCCATAAAAAGTCGAGGGCGTGAATTACGCCTTCTAAATCTGTGCCTTCAACTTTTAATTTTTGGCTTTCATGAGCTCCAACACCGATAAAAATGGCTTTGTAGCCTTCCTTCCGTAAATCTTCAAAACTCAAATCTTTACCAACAGTTACACCAGTCCTTATTTCCACTTTCAAATCTCTTATGAAATCGATTTCTTTGGCTAATACTTGCTTTGGCAAACGATACTCAGGAATACACTTTCTCAACATTCCGCCTGCTTCTGGAAGTGCCTCAAAAATTGTAACTTTACATTTTTTCTGGGCTAATTGGTGGGCAACTGTAAGCCCAGCCGGTCCAGAACCTATAACAGCAACTTTCCTTTGGAAAATTCCCGCAGTTTTAGTTCTTTTTCTTTTCTTTAAATTTTCAAAACGTATCTGTTCAATCCTTTCCAAAATTTTCTCTCTATCAAGTCCAGCACGTTCTGGGTGGAAGCAAACCAAAGTGGTTGCAAGCGGCAACGGAATATTTTCAACTATTTTTGGTAAAGCTTTATCAAGAGGCGCCAAAAAACCATGTTCAGCTGCTGTTTTTCGTATGAAAAGAAAGATTTCTGGTATCCGAAGAGCTTGGGGGCAATGCCTATAACAGCGATAGCACCAAGCACAGAGCCAAAGCGCATCCGAATTCAGAACACTTTCTGGGTTTAAGAAAACTTTCTCCAAAAGCCACCGTGGATTATAGTCTTTTCCTAAAAGTTCTGCCATTGGACAGCTGGCCGTGCAAATGCCACACTCAAAGCAGTACCTAAGTTTTTCAATATCCAATAGTTTTTTGAGTGTTTCCTTGGAGATTATGGTTTCTGTTGTCTGCAACCGTTTAGCCTCCTTAGTATTGGAGTTTTTCCAAGATATAAAAGTTTACAAACGTAAAGGTTTTTAACAATGACCTAAAACGCAACATAAATCCACCAGACAAATTTATAGAACATAAAGATAACAAAAGGATAAGCGAAACGGAGGCTAAAAATGAGAAAAGTAAGAATTGTTCTCTTTGGAATCGGAGCCCTCGGCAGCCTAATTGCAAAACTTTTGCTGGAAAAGGAAGGCGTAGAAATAGTTGGGGCTGTTGATGTTGCTAAGGATAAAGTTGGAAAAGATTTAGGAGAAATTTTGGGCGTAGGAAAAATGGTTAAAGTAAAAGTTTCAGACAACGTTGAAGCTGTTCTTTCAAAAGCCAAACCAGATATAGCTATACATGCGACTTCTTCCTTCCTAAAAGACGTATACCCACAACTAACCACACTCATAAAACACGGCGTTAAAGTAATATCCACATGCGAAGAGCTTTCCAACCCATACTATGCAGAACCAAAAATCGCAAATGAGTTGGACGCCCTTGCCAAAAAACATAACGTAACCGTTTTAGGCACAGGTATAAACCCAGGTTTCCTCATGGATACTCTCGTGATAACTCTTACGGCTGTTTGCCAAAAAATAGAGAAAATAGAAGCTGTAAGAGTTATGAACGCGGCGACGAGACGCTTGCCATTCCAGAAAAAAATTGGAGCTGGCTTAACAGTTGAAGAGTTTCAAAAGAAAATTGTGAGCAAACAAATTACTGGGCATGTTGGACTTGAACAGTCTATTGCCTTAATAGCTGACGCCTTAGCGTGGAAACTTGACAAAATAATAGCCGAACCAGTTGAACCAGTAATCGCCAAAAAACCAGTAGAAACTCAACACATAAAAGTTAAGGCTGGACAGGTTGCTGGTTTGAGGCAAAATGCAAAAGGCATAATCAAAAATAAAGAGGTTATCGTTTTAGATTTTCAAGCCTATATGGGTGCTGAAGAAGAGTACGACGCCATAACAATACATGGAATCCCAAATATCAAACAAAAGATTCAGCCATGCGTTCACGGCGACATAGGTACAGTAGCAATGGTTGTCAACGCAATTCCAAAAGTGATTAAGGCGCAGGCGGGCTTACTTACAATGAAAGATTTGCCTGTGCCTTCCGCTGCGGTTGAGGATATGCGAAAATATGTTTGGCTTTAATAATTGAGTATGGGATAAAGCTTGAAACTTAAAATAGACATAAACTGTGATTTAGGCGAAAGTTACGGAACATTCAAGGTTGGAAACGACGAAAAGATAACAGTTAACCTAGCAAAAAAGTATGGCGTGGCAGTGGGCGCCCATCCGGGCTACCCAGACCTTCTTGGCTTTGGAAGGAGAGAAATGCATTTAACTTTAGAAGAAATCGAAAATTATACAATTTATCAGGTTAGCGCTCTTCAAGGATTCGCAAAAATAGCTGGTTTAAACCTTCAGCATGTGAAACCTCACGGCGCATTATATAACACAGCAGTGAAAGTATAACACAGCAGTGAAAGATGAGGAAACAAGCAAGGGATAGCAACATTCCTATC
>JASEJA010000003.1:0-2449 GCA_030017755.1 Candidatus Bathyarchaeota archaeon | reverse complement strand
AGAAGCCGACCGCATGGGATACCGACTAGAAGGACCACCTATAAAGCATAAAGCAAAGGCAGACGTTGTTTCAGATGCCCTCTTGCCAGGCGCAATTCAAGTTCCAAAAAATGGAAAACTAATCATAATAATGCGGACGCCCAAACAACTGGTGGCTATCCAAAAATTGCTGTTGCCACAACGCCCGACGTTTCCTCGCTTGGGCAAGCGAAGCCAAACGACACTATAGAATTTTCCAAAATTACAATACAATTAGTTCACGAGAAAACATTAGCCTATTATCGACTGCTTAACAACCTTGGCAGCATGCTATTTAAGAAGCCATATTAACGTTTAATAGAAAATTAAAGCAGTTATATCATGGTGTGCCTATCATGAAAACTTTCGCTGGAGTTCATGAGAAAGGAGAATTTTCCCTGTCAGAAGCGATAGAAAACGTTAAAAGTTTACCTAATTTTCAGAAGGCTGGCGCAATTGCCTTGTTTATTGGGATAGTCCGTGGAGAAACGTTGAAAAATGAGAGGGTTCAGAGGTTGGAGTTGGAGGCTTATGAGGAGAAGGCAAATGAGGTTTTAGCCAAAATCTGCCAAGACTTAGAGCGAAAAGATGGCATAGTAAACGTTCAAATTCACCATCTACTCGGCGATTTCAAGGTTGGCGAAGAAATAGTATATGTTATAGTTGCTGGTTCCCACCGAAAAAATGTTTTTCCAGTTTTAGAAGAAGCCGTGGAAAGATACAAGAAAGAAGCACCAATCTTCAAGAAAGAATACGTGATAGATAATGAGGGCAAGAGAACCGCCCGCTGGGTTTCAGAAACCTCTTCCTTTTTGGAAAGGTGAATTTAGAGAAGGGTTATAAGTAGACTTGTAAAAATAAAGGTTAAAAAGGGATGCAAATTTGGAAAAAAGAAGCTATGCATGGTTTGAAAGACGCAGAAGAACAAAAGCCTTAGACTTAGCTCAAGAACAAATAACCAAAGCCTTAGACACGGTGACACTGCTATATCAAGCAATAAAAAACATTTCAGAAGGAAAAAAGAAGGAGGCATTTCAAAGCATCGAAAACCTATTCAAAGTAGAAAAAGAAGTGGACAGTCTAAGAACAGAAGTTTTCAAAGAACTCTCAAAAGGCGCAGCCTTGTTCGCAGAATACCGTGAAGATCTGATGCATCTTGTTAAGCGCCTTGACACTCTCGCAGACCATGTGAAGGATGTTGCAAGATGCATAAAAATGCTTGGAGACACCAACGTTCCCAAAGAATTGTGGGATAACACAACTCATATGACTTCAACATTGGTGGACTGCGCCCATGCGTTACGGGGAAGCCTCGAAAAAATCACAGGGGACGCTGCCGCAGCCATGCAAGGCGCCAAAAAAGTTGAAGAGATTGAGCGTGAGATTGATGAGGAATATTTGAAAACGAAGGCTTTGTTCACCAAGTTTTCGGACAAAGTGAATTGTGGCGCCATGGTAATTTTTGACGATTTAGTAGAGTTCATCGAGCATGCAGCAGACATGTGCGCTGACACGGCAGACTACATTGTCATACTTGCAAGCAGAGAATGACAGGATATGCTAATCGCTCAAATATCAGATGTTCATTGCGGTCCAATGCTTCGCAGAGATACGCTTAGGGCTGGTATTAAAGAAATTAACGAGTTATCTCCAGATGTAGTTCTGGTTAGTGGAGATTTAACGGAAAACGGTTTGATATCAGAATTTGAAACTGCGGTTAAAGAGTTGAAAAGGCTGAAGGCAGGTAAGGTCATTTATGTAAGCGGAAATCATGACTATCGTTCAACTGGTTATCTACTATTTAAAGAGTTTTTTCCATTTTCACAAGTAACAGAAGTCGACGACGCAGTTATACTAGTTCTTAGCTCAGCCAGACCAGACAGAGACGACGGCGAAGTGGGTCACAGACAAAACATTTGGCTTGAAAAAACCCTCCAAGAACATAAGGATAAAGTGAAAATAGTGGCTATACACCACCACATAATTCCAGTCCCAGACACAGGCGCAGACCAAATAACAATTGTTGATGCAGGCGACGTCCTAAGAAGCCTTGTAAAATCAAAGGCAAACTTGGTTCTTTGTGGACACCGCCACAGACCATGGAGATGGAGAATTGAGGACATGCTTGTGGTTCATGCAGGAAGCATATCATGCGAGAAACTGAGGGGCTTCTTCTGCAACTCCTACAATGTCATAGAAATCAAAAACAAGAAAATTGAGGCTAAACTGAAAATTGTGGGCGGAGGTTACGTAGACTTTAAAGAAATAGTGAAAAGAAGGGAGATACTGCAAGCATCCGACATTTCACAATACGGCGACTCACTGGCACAGTAAAAACAGCAAAAACCTAGAGGATAGGGTCCCTATTGTTTGATTCTCAAACCAAAAACATGTAGTAAATGAAAAACAATAACGGTGTTTAAATCTCATA
>JASEJA010000055.1 GCA_030017755.1 Candidatus Bathyarchaeota archaeon | reverse complement strand
GATGCATGAAAAAAATCCCAAACAAGGGGAATTGAAAGGATAAGATGGTGCGGTCGCCGGGATTTGAACCCGGGATCGCAAGCTTGGAAGGCTTGTGTCCTAACCAGACTAGACGACGACCGCTCTGTTCTCTTAATATAAATATTTTTTATTATTTAAAGTCAGATAAAAGAAATTTTTATTTATTGTGGTTTCTTTTCTGGCTTAAACAGTCTTTTTTCATGTTTTGGTTTTGGTTTGAAACTGCCTGGGTATTTTGGCGTTGTTGCCCTTTGTCTTTCTATATTTTTAATTCGTGCATAAAGTTTTGAAACTTTTGTTTTTGATGGTTTACTAGTTTTTGGAATGCGAATGGGAACGGGTGTAAAAGGTTTTTTGATTTCTTTGCCTCCAGCTTTTTTCTTAAAACGTTTTGTCTGTATTTCCTTCGCTTTTTGAAAAACAACATAGCCCTCTTTCAAATTTGTTTCTTGCACTTTCCATCCGACATCCATCCAAGCCTTTGCGTGAGCGCTGGTTGGGGTGTTATTCCACCATTTTTCGTTTTTATATGCGTTTATGGGCAGGTTGTCCCTTATTATCCCATCTATTTCAGCTAGGGAAAGCTTAACGGTATTAGTGAAGGATGCCCTAAATTTTAGATAGTTAGTAAGCGCTCCATATTTTGTGGTAGATTTTGGAGAAACAATTTTTCTTGCACAATGGAGACAGAGCATTCTTGTAGGGTCCCCTGTAGAAACGTCTGGAACCATACAATCTCTGCAGAAAAGTTTTCCGCACCTTTGACAGCGTCTAAGATAGCTATATGGAAGAACTCTGCCACAGATTCCGCATTCATCTTTTAACGGCATCTAAACCACATGTAAACGCAAGATTTTATTAATAACTATTTGAGGCATTTGTTATAAACCTATTCGGAAATCGCAATAAAGTTTATAGACAACCATATTGCTGCTCAAACCGTGAAGTTTAATGCTTTTTAGCGAATACTTGCATGAAAAGGCGGAAGAATCAAGGCATAACGAAACCGTTGGGTATTTAATAATCATAATAGGCTCCATTGGTTTAGTTTTACTCTTAGCTGGAATTATGATAAGCGTTCATTACACAAAGGAAAGAGGATGGTATATGAAAGAAATACACAAGGCGCATTCGGTGGAAGAAAAAACTAAAAATCCAAAAGAAATTAAGTTCCGAACAAGAGTTAAAAACAAGGAAAAGGAAAGCTTAGCGATTAGCCCTTAACAACGGCTATTGGAACAAATCTTGCAACCTTTGTGGCTATTCCAACCCTGTCGCTAACGTCTACAACTATGTCAACGTTTTTGTAGGCTGGATCTGCTTCTTCTGCTAAAACAACAGAGCTTTCAGATCTAACGAAGATTCCCCTTTGCTCCAAAGCTTTTTTCACGTCTCCACCCCAGAATCGCCTTTTGGCAGCATTTCTGCTTAGCATTCTTCCAGCGCCGTGGGCTGTGGAGCCGAAACTTATTTGCATGGCTTTTTCAGTACCCACCAAAAGCCAAGAGCTTGTTCCCATACTTCCCGGTATAAGCACTGGCTGACCCACTGAAGCGTAATCGGCTGGAATTTCTGGATGCCCCTGTGGAAAGGCCCTTGTTGCACCTTTTCTGTGAACCCAAACTTTCTTTCTTTCTCCGTTAATTCTGTGTTCTTCTATTTTTGCAATGTTGTGGGCTACATCATAAACAAGTTTTAAACCAAACCTTTCTGGGTCTTCTTTGAAAACTTGTTGAAAGCTTTGTCTTACCCAATGCATTATGGCTTGACGGTTGGCAAAGGCATAATTAACGGCGCAAGCCATCGCCTGATAGTAGTCTTCTGCTTCATTGCTGTTTCCTGGAGCACATGCAAGTTCACGGTCTGGCAAAACTATGTTGTATTTGTGCACAGCCCTTTCCATAACCCGCAAATAATCGGAACATATTTGATGGCCGAAGCCTCTGGAGCCGCAGTGAATCATGACTGTTACTTGTCCTTCATGTTCAATTCCGAAAGCCTTAGCCGTTTTGGCATCGTAGATTTTGTCTACTTTCTGAATTTCTAAGAAATGGTTTCCAGAGCCTAAAGTGCCTATTTGTGTTACGCCTCTGTTTTTGGCTGTTGTTGAAACTTTGTCTGGATTTGCGTTTTTCATGCACCCGCGTTCTTCACAGCGTTCAGCATCCTCAGACCAGCCCAATCCTTGATCGATGACCCATTGAACACCCTCAATAACAAGCCTTTCCAAGTCGTGGGCTGTGGCTTTGAAATCTTTTCTGCGGCTTCCAAGTCCACATGGAACATTTTCAAAAATTGTGTTTGTTAGTTGGGCAAGCTTTGGGCGTATGTCCTGTTCTGAAAGGTTCGTTATTAATAGGCGAACCCCACAGTTTATGTCGTAGCCCACTCCGCCTGGGCTGATTACGCTTTCTTCGTAGTCTGTTGCGGCTACTCCACCTATTGGGAAACCGTAGCCTTCATGGCCATCTGGAAGGGTTATGGAATACTTGTAAATGCCAGGTAAATGGGCAACGTTTGCACATTGCCACAAGGTTCTGTCAGTCTGCATTTTCTCCAATAAATCAGCGTTGGCGAAAATAATTCCCGGGACCCTCATGCCTGGCTTATATTTGGGAATGCGCCATGTGTAATTGTCTATTTTTTCGAGAGGAATTTTTTCTGGAGGGGGACGGCTTTCTTCTTCACCCATATAGTTTCACCAGTTTATACGTATAGTGTGGCTGGAATATAAACAATTTTGGCGTTTATACCAAAACAATCACTGTGGATTTCAATTGAATTTCTCTACAAAATCAATAAAACCCCGCAAACTCTCATCAAACACTGTTTCACTTAAAATTGGATGAACCCGGATATGTTCCAAAGCCCTTTGAACAGCTCTGTCGCTTCTAATTATCCGCTCACTTATCACTTTCAAACTTTCCCTATTTTCTAAGCCTTGCTTCACAATTTTTGCCCAAAGACTCAGTTGCTGCGAATAGGTTTGAAGCTTTTCTGAAGGATTGCTTGCTTTACCAAAGTGAGTATAGTATAACGTTTTAGGTTTTAGGCTCATCAGATTATTCAAAGAAGCTAAGGCAATGTCCAAACGGAAGGGCGAGGGCGTTGTAGGCAGTATTACATCAATTTCGCTTAGATAAATGCCAGCGGCATCTCCTGGAAAAACGCTTCTGCTTGATGATTCGTAATAGCTCTGATGGTGAGAAGCATGTCCCAGAGTTTCTATGACAGTTAACTTGACATCAGCCCCAACATCAAAAGTCATTCCGTCAGACGCTGCAATAATCCTCTCTTCAGGAACCGGCTCTGGCTCGCCATACATTTCAGCTATGCCTTTGAGAACAGCTCTTGATTGCTGCCAAAGTTTTTCAGGATTCGCTAGATGTGGCGCCCCTCTTGAGTGAACAATGACTTTGGCTTTTGGCAGAAACTTCAATAGCGTTCCAACGCCTCCTCCGTGGTCGAGGTGAATGTGGGAAACAGCCACGTAGGCTATGTCTTCAAATTTCACATTTAACTCCTTCAAACCAGAAAGCAGATTTGGCACTGAGGACATGGGACCTGTTTCAATTATTGCTGCTTGTTTTCCCTTTAGCAAGTAGCTGGCTATAAAATTCTTGATTCCACCAGCTTGGATGTCAATGAGATAAAGGTTTTCTCCAACTTTTATTGTTGACATCTCAACTTCAGACCACTTTTTTAAATGGAAATCTTAATTGTATATTGACTGTCTTAAACATTTCCATAGTGAAAATTTTAAGCAGATGAATACATCTTTATTTGTGAATGTGCATGTTTCTGAAGATTGTGCGAAATTTGTCCTCGGAGGAAATAGCGGAAAGAATTAGAAGGTTTGAGAAAGAGTTTGGCATGAGCTTTGAAAAGTTTGAGGAACTTTTTCTGGGTCAAAAGTTGGACGCAAAACTTGTAAGGGCTTATTTTGAGTGGGCTGAGCTTGTTGACAGTTATAAGGGGTATGTAGAAGAGGGAACAGTTGACTATGTTGTTGAGGAGATAAAAGAGTTTAAAACTGAACAAGCAGCTTTGCTAACGCCTAAAAGGATTGAGTTGCTGCATCAACTTGCAACTTTAAGGGTTGAGTCGATAAACGATTTAGCCCAAAAAGTGAGGCGCAACGTGAAAAACGTTTACCAAGACCTAAAAGTGCTATACAAGTTTGGCTTTGTCAAACTGAATAAGCGAAAGGGAAGAGCAATAATTCCAGAAACCCTCGTGAAAGAAATAACCTTCCTAATACATTGAAAGTTCAGTAAAGATTTCCTTTTTCATCTTCCTTATTAATAGCGGCATTAATTCTTTAGCTTGCTTCAACACTTCTTTCTCCTTTAAAATGGCACCTTTCTCCATTTCACCAGTTTTTGCTGAAAAACCAATAAAAGGCCAATGGTTGACGGTTATGGGTTTCATGTGAAGCATTAGGGCAAACTCTTGAAGATGATGGAGAATTTGGAAGGCATTGAAGCTGCTGCCTGAAGCAGAAACAACTATGAGGAGGCATGGTTTGCCAGCGAGCGGATTATGTCCTTCTCCATGATTCTTCTGAGTGAAATAGTCCAGACAGCTAATTCTTTCTAAGACTGATTGGAATTTTGATGGAACATAGAAATAGAAGGGGCAAGCAAAAATTATACCGTTTGCAGATTTCATCTCATCAAGCAATACGTGAAAATCATCCTTAATTACGCATTCGAAAGGCTTCGTGGCGCAAGATTCAAAACAGAGCTCACAAGGCTTAATATTTAATTCTCCAACTTGGACTATTTTTGTTTCAATTGAAGAGATGCCTTTAAACATTTCTTTAAGGAGAAAATAGGAGTTGCCATCCTTCCTATTAGAACAAGCAACACCTAAAATTTTCACGATTCAGCCCACTTCTTAATCCGAACTTTGCACATTTTAGTCTTGCGTCAACGCTGAAAACAGCATAATTTCGCCTTCTCAATTATAGATTTGAAAAACTTATAAGTTGAATCCACTAATCGTGTATGAAGAAGGGATTGGGCTTGTCGAATAGATTTAATTGGGTTGAGATTCGGGTTAGGGATTTGGAGAAAGCTAAGGATTTCTATGGAAATTTGTTTGACTGGAAGATTAGTGGCGGCGAGAATAAGGATTGGGCTTATTGGCTTATTGATACTGGCGAAAAACCGGGTGGTGGGATGTGGCGAATGCCGAAAGAGAAGCCGACAGGCGTTTTAGTCTACATTTTAGTTGACGACATTGACAAAATATTAGATAAAGTTGTAAAACTTGGGGGAAAAGTTGTTGTTTCAAAAATGAGGGAAGGAGAAAACTTCATGGCAACCATCGCAGACCCGGACGGAAACCTATTTGGACTCTACCAATATGGCAAAAAACAATCAGTCTAAGCAGTTTACAAGCGTTAAACAGCAATACTTAATTATTAACCCCTTATTTTCTTACGGAAATATGGCTAGCCATGTTTAGGATGAGTGGAAATGGTTAATGCGATAATTTTCGGTGCGCCCGGCTCTGGCAAGGGCACTTATGCTTCACGTTTGCAGTCCAAGGTTGGCGTTGAAGTCATTGCCACTGGTGATGTTTTTCGTGAGATTATGAGGGAAGAAACTCCTTTAGCGCAGAGGGTTAGAAGTTATGTTGAGAAAGGGCTACTTGTGCCAGACGACGTTGTGATTGAAGTTTTAAAGCAGCGCATGGCGAAAATTCCAAAGGGTAAGGGTTTCATTTTGGATGGTTATCCACGCACGGTTGAGCAGGCGAAGGCTTTGGAGAAAATTGCGAAAATAGATGTTATAATAAGGCTTATAGTTCCAGAATGGATAATTGTTGAACGTTTGTCAACGCGGAGAATATGCAAAAACTGTGGCGAAGTATATAATATAAGATTTTTGAAGCCAAAAGTTGAAGGGATATGCGACAAGTGCGGCGGACAACTATACCAGCGTTCAGATGACACGCCAGAGGTTATAAAAAAGCGGATTGAAGTTTATGAGCAGCAAACACAGCCAATACTTGAATATTACAAGGCGAAAGGCATACCATTCATCGAATTTAAAACAGAATCTTTAGAGATGCCACCAGAAGTTGCCGTGGAAGAAATAATTAAAGGGTTAAAGAAACTGAAACTTACACAATAAACGCTTATATGTCAAGGATAAATTTTAGCGTGACTTTTTCTGGCTTTTTGATTATTTCCATAAGATGGTATGTAACAGCTTTCACGCCGACCTTTTGCGTATGCCGCTTCGAGTTAAATTTTTCTCCCCAAATTTCAGCATTAAGCCTAAAACCATCCGATGTACGATTCAAGATTGAAACTTTAAATTTTGAGTATAACATTTCTTCGATTTCAAATTTTACAAGCAAAGCCTCAAGCCAATTATAAAGAAGAGCATGCTCATCTTTCGCTTCAACCTCTACTTCATCCCTAATTTTTGGACTAACCTTCTCCACTTCCGTCATAACGTCGAACATTGCAAGGGCAGCATTCTCAAAGGCTTCTGCTAAATTTTTTCCATAAGCAG
The DNA here is from genome assembly GCA_030017755.1 of Candidatus Bathyarchaeota archaeon. Lineage (GTDB taxonomy): Archaea > Thermoproteota > Bathyarchaeia > Bathyarchaeales > Bathycorpusculaceae > JASEJA01. The sequence continues at coordinate 730 of JASEJA010000055.1, read as the reverse complement.
CAACGTAAGCATCTGCCATGTGCTCTAGAAACTTATAGCCTTTTTTGTCTCTCATGAGTTTAGCCGTGTAAATCATGAAACAACTTGTTTTAAAACTATTTTGCTTTTTACATAAACGTTAAAGGCTCTAATTCCGTTACTTAAGTAAGCCAACTTTGCGAGGTTGCGAAAACATGATAAAGAAAGCGGTTGCCAGCGTCATTTTAACATATTTTGCTGTTGGTTTGATGATGCTTTTAAGCGCATATTTTCTTCCAAGAGAAAGCGAAATTCCAATCCTTATCTCAATAATATTTTTAATTCCCCTTTATTTTTGGAAGAAAACTTGCCAGAAGGAGGAGCTTTCAAAAGAAGTTAATGGTAGAAGTAAGAGTTCGGTTCTTTTCTGGGTTTTCGCCCTTTTCCTTTTGGCGTTACTAGTGCGCATTCCATCCGTGCTATTATTTAACATGCCATACGAAAAGCTACCATTAATCTACCTTTTAATCCTAACAATAATTGTCGTTGAAAGAACTGATGTTTCAGCCTTCGGTTTCAAAACACAAAAATTGACAAAGGCCCTCTTCTATGGAATAGCCTTTTATCTTATTCTCGGCGGAATTGCACTGTTTATTCTTTACCTGTTAATCTACGCCTTTACAAACCAAACGCCAGTATCATCCTACAACGTTTTACCCTTCCTTTCCTCATTGCCATTTCAGACGTTACTGGTTGGCATAAGCGAAGAAGG
>JASEJA010000054.1:3714-7559 GCA_030017755.1 Candidatus Bathyarchaeota archaeon | reverse complement strand
AAGACTGTAGGTTTCCCTTTTCCCAATCCCTTGCTACTACATAGTGAATATTTAATTCGGCATAATTCTCGCCTATGTGTTCACGTATAGCATCTCCCTCGTATCCGATGACTATGTAGACCTTTTTTATTCCTGCTTCCTTAAGCCCACGGAGAACTCTTCCCAAAAGCGGTATGCCCGCAACCTGAAGAAGAGGTTTGGGCCCAGCATATTTTCTCAGCCTACTCCCCTCTCCAGCAGCCAAAACCAATGCGTGAATTGGGCTACCATTCGTGTCGTTCATAGCGCTTTCCCCTTATTAAAATCCGATATTTTGCTGATAAGTATAGCCCTTTTGGGCTAAAGGTATGTCTAAAAAGCAATATTTATAGATTTATTAAAGACTTATTCGAAAATTAACCGAAATAATTACTGGTAAAGATTATATATTAATTGTCTTAATATGCTAAAGAGGTGTTGATGATGTACGACCTTGTAAGCCTACAGATAGCTTTCTTGGAAGATCTATGGAACATGTTTGTGAATCTGATTCCTGGAATAGTTGGAGCGATAGCTGCGCTGATCATAGGTTGGATAGCGGGACGAGCTTTAGGCAAAGGTGTATCCAAAATTCTGGATAAAGCTGGAGTCGATGACGCACTGCGCAAAACAGTCATCGGCAAATCAATAGAAAAATCAGGAATAACATGTGTGCACTTCTTTGACCTTGTTGTGAGATGGTTTATCTATTTAATAGCCATTCTAGCGGCTGCAAGCATACTGAATATAGCGGTTTTAAGCGAGTTTTTAAACAATGTTGTTTCCTACATACCGAGTTTCATCGCAGGCGTATTCATCCTACTCCTCGGCTTCATAATTGTCGACTACTTCGCTGACTTCTTCAGAACCTTCGGCAGAGAAGCAAAGATAGAATTCACAGGCATAATAGCCAATGGCTTAAGACTGCTCCTATACTTCGTGATTATAGTAATATCCCTAAGTGTGATGCGCATAGACGTCACCATCCTATACATCTTCGCCACAGCCCTAGCATGGGGCATAGCGGTCGGAGCCGGAGTTGGAATAGCCATAGCAGTTGGATGGGGCTTCAAAGACGTGATAAGAGAGAGAGCTGACAAATGGATTAAAACAGCCACCGAAGCAGCGAAAAAGGCAGAAGCAGCTGCGGAAAAGTAGAAAGAAACGAACCATCCACCCTTTTTCTCTTTAGAAGCACTTATTTATCTATGAATACTGCTTTATTGTTTTCTAAGTTTCATCAAGTCTCTCCCATTCTAAGGGATGCGGTTCCAATCCGTAACTGCCAGGCGTCAGAAAAACTCTTGGATCTATAGAACGGACGCCGAAACTGTCAAAGGCTTCACCGTGAGCAAGATTTTCAGCTATGTCTATCAAAACGACATCGCTAACTCTAAACTCTAAAATTCTGAAAGCTGCGGAACTGCCAACCTTTCCAGCGCCAATTATCGAAATCATAATTGCTAATGAGCCCAAGTTTTACATAAACATAACGAAATCACACACTCTGCACAAACTCCAAGAAAACTTAATTAATCAAGGGATTTTCTATTTATTTAGGCGCTCTTGGCCTACGTTGACAGCCCTGGTAGTATAGTCCGGTCTAGTATAAGCGGCTGTCGCCCGCTAGACCCGGGTTCAAATCCCGGCCAGGGCGCCATATTTTTAAGTTAAGATTTTAAAAGAATTTGATGAGTAAAGTTGTGGTCTTCTTCGAGGCATGTGGATAAGCGTTCGCCGAATGTTTGGTTACTTGACATTTTAAAAGGTTCAAATGTTGGAGCAGAAGTGAATTTTGATGAGAATCTTTTGGTTGCGAGGGCTTCTTCGAACGGTTTGTGTGTTGCATGTAAGGGTTCACGTTTTTTGTGTGGCAAAGCCCGCTGTCCAATAATTGTTAAGGCTAACTACTTTTTGAAAAGCGTGCCTTTAATGCAGAGCGAAGACATTGCGGGCGCTTCGCCGCCGAGCGTTTTTGTTGGCAGAATTGGCTATCCCTATGTTTATGCTGGTCCGCTTGTGCCGCCGGTTCAAGAGGATACAAGCGTTTATGATTTGCCAGAGTTTTGGTTTGGAAAATCCATAGATGAGATTGTTGGTTTTCGCTCCATGCTTATCCGTGGAAAGCATCGGGTTCATGTGCAAAAGTTTGAAAAAGCTGGAAAAATAATTGACAAAACCCGCGAATTGGCTTTGGCAGTAAAACCCGTAGACGTTGAGCTTATCCTTAAGAAAAAGCCTAGAGGCTTCCTACTCTTAGACGATGAAGTTCAGCCTTTCGGTCCTTCAGCTCCAATCAAAGACTTAATTGTTGGCAACACCCGTTGGGACCATCAAATAGAGAAAGCCTACAGCGACACTGATTTGAGAGCTGCTGAAGCAGTTTTGGAGCTTTATGGCAAAGGCGTATTGGTTACTAAGATTCAAAGAGCTTTTAGTGTTGGCTCTTTTGGTTTGGAGAAGAACAGGCGGTTTGTGCCAACCCGCTGGAGCATTACAGCCGTTGACAGCATAATATCAAAAGAGCTTATGGAAAAAGTGAAAACTTTTCCTGAAATAAGCGAATACCGCGTTTACGAATCAGTTTATTTAGATAACGTTTTTGAAGTTTTAATGCTTCCAAGCGCTTGGAGCTACGAAGCCATAGAAGCTTGGTATCCAGGAACAGTTTGGAACCCAAGCGGCAGAAATGTTGTCATGTTTTCTGATTGGGAAGACTACGAGGGAAGAACCACTTATGCGGAAATTGGCGGATGCTATTACGCTGCACGCCTAGCAGTTTGCGAACAACTCGTAAAAGAACAACGTCAAGCCACAGTGATAGTTTTACGAGAAGCGCATCCAAGCTATATAATGCCAGTTGGCGTTTGGCAAGTGAGGGAAAACGTGAGGAACGCCATGCGCCAAAAACCATATACGTTCAAAACTTTGGATGAAGCCCTAAAATGGATTGCAAACAGATTCCAAATTCCAATTCAACGGTGGATTATGAGAAGTGAACTTTTGAAAAACGCGCTTTTCCAAAAGAGAATAACGGATTTCATCGCTAAAATCTAACCTGAAAAACGTTTTGGAATTATAAGTAACAGATAAAAAGACGGATGGCAAAACAATGAATGGCGGTAGCCTACGAAGGAATCTAAGGTTAAACGTTTCTTTAAGGCCTCGCTGATGATGGTTTGGCTGTAGCTTGATTCAGCTCCGTTCTTTAGAAACCATCCGATTAGTACGAGCCATAAGCCTCCGATAAAAGCTCCTCCGATGACAAAGATTAATCCCCAGAAAATCAGCACGTAGGAAAAGAAAACTCCGATTCTTGTTGCTATTCGCGTTGCTTTTATCAGATTTTTCTTCCATCGCTAAATGATCGCTCGAAGAACTCTTCCGCCGTCCAGAGGAAAAGCTGGAAGCAAATTGAAGCCTCCTAACAGTACATTGATGTAAGCGCCATATTTTCTAAAGGCGCGAAAATTACAACGTCTCCTCCAAAGGCACGTGTTCCGTACTGAAACAACCATAGGACAAAGGCGATTGCAAAACTGGTTAGCGGACCAACCAAAGCCATTCTAAATTCAAGAGGCCTCTTTCAGTTCTTCTTCAATTTCCGCTACTCCTTCGAAGATAAAGAGCACTATACGTCTCACTGGTAAGCCGCTTTTTTTGGCTATGTAAGAATGGGCAGGTTCATGAATTAGCGAGAGCTAGGACAAAAAAGATAAAAACTTGGCTCAAAGACATAATAGTTACCTATGCATGAAACAATTTCATCAAACAAGGGCGCACAAATAAACAGAACGAACCAAAAGCTGTACAGATGTTGCGACATT
>JASEJA010000054.1:0-3614 GCA_030017755.1 Candidatus Bathyarchaeota archaeon | reverse complement strand
TTGTGAAGAAGCTTAGAGTCTTGTGGAGGATGTAGGATTTGGCTCAGAAAGATGTTTGGCATGCCCAAGATGTGAAAGAAGTGTTCAAAAACTTGGAACAAGCGAAAGAGGACTGACCAACGATGAAGTAGAGAAAAGGCTTGCTCAGTATGGAGCAAATGAAATAGAAGAAGAAAAGAGAATCACCAAACTGGCTCTACTTCTTCATCAATTGAAAAATCCCCTAGTCGGAGTCCTCGTCGCTGCAGCCTTAATCTCGTTGGCTGTGGGCAAATTTATTGACACTGTTGTTGTAAAAGTTGTTATAATCTTCAACACTTCCATCGGATTTTTCCAAGAATATAAGGCAGAAGCAGCTCTTCAAGCCTTAAAATCGATGGCGGCTCTAGAAGCGGATGTTGTCCGCGACTGCCCCGAAAAGGGCACTTGCCTTGAGATGCGTGTAAAAGCGAGAGAAGTAGTTCCAGGCGACATTATACTTTTAGATGCTGGAGACAAGATCCCTACTAATTCACGCATTTTTGAAGCAATGAATCTGGAAATAGACGAGTCTATGCTAACGGGTGAATCGACGCCTGTAAGGAAAATGGTTGAACCGCTTGGCGAAGACTTGCCCGTGGCAGATAGAACTAATATGGCTTTTTCAGGAACAATTGTCACTCAAGGAAGAGGAAAAGCCGTTGTCGTTGCTACTGGAATGATAACCGAGATAGGCAAGATAGCAAGATAGCTAAGCTGATTAAGGAAACGGAAAAGGCTGAAACGCCGATTCAAAAGCGAACTGTCGACCTTAGCAGAAAACTCGGATTGTTCGCGTTGCTCGCAAGTAGCTTAATATTAACAATTAGTCTTCTTCGCGGATTCGAATTCTACCAGACATTCCTATTTGCTTTAGCAGCCGCGGTTTCAGCTATTCCAGAAGGATTGCCAGCCGTAATGACAATAACATTGGCTATTGGCGTGAACAGGATAGCCAAACGCAATGCCATAATGAGGAAGCTTCAAGCTGTGGACACGTTAGGCTCTGCTACAGCGATTTGTTCTGACAAAACTGGGACCTTAACGACTAATCAGATGACTGTCCAAAAAATATTTGTTGACAACAGAATAGTCAAGGTGACGGGCGTCGGCTTTGCTCCAGAAGGCAACTTTGAAGTAGATGACAAGCCTATAGATGTGAAGAGAGACGAACCACTCAGTCTCTTGCTCCAAATTGCCACACTCTGTAATGACGCTCGCCTAAGGCATCATAAATTCAATGCAGATTATCGATGGGAAATCTACGGCGACCCTACTGAAGGAGCATTAGTTGTTGCCGCAGCAAAGGCAGGATTTCAAAAAGACGAAATAGAAGAAAAGTTTCTCAGAGTTGACGAAGTTCCCTTTAACCCCAAGGAAAGATACATGGCTACTTTTCACAAAATCTCGGAAAAAGAATTGAAAGCCTATGTGAAAGGTGCGCCAGAAACCATCCTAGACATGTGTTCAGAAATTCTGGAAGCTGGCAAAGTAAAGAAACTCACATTGGAAAAACAGGAAAAAATTCTGGAAGTCAGCACCAACATGGCTAGTGAAGCGTTAAGAGTGCTTGCCATGGCTTATCAGGAGATAGATGCAGACGATCTGAATGACTTCAAAGCGAATATGCTACGTAAGCGTGTCAAGCTAGTTTTTGTCGGTCTTGCAGGGATGATAGACCCGCCCAGACAAGAGGCAAAGAAAGCGGTGGAACTCTGTAAAAGGGCTGGAATCAAAGTTATGATGGCGACTGGCTATCACAAACTAACTGCAACAGCCATTGCAAAAGAACTCGGAATTCTTGAATCAGATTCAGAGGTTTTGACTGGCACTGATATAGATGGTATGAGCGACGACGAGTTAGACGCTGTGATGGAGACAACTTCGGTTTTTGCACGTGTGTCTCCGACTCACAAATATAGAATAGTTGAATCTCTTAGGCGTAATGGTCACATTGTAGCTATGACCGGCGATGGCGTCAATGATGCGCCTGCTTTGAAGGCAGCAGAAATTGGCGTGGCTATGGGTATAACGGGGACGGATGTTACAAAGGAAACTGCAGACATGGTTTTAACGGATGACAATTTCGCCAGCATAGTCAACGTGGTTGAAGAAGGCCTTAGCCGACGTTTCCATCCGTGACATAATGACCCGTGAAGTTCACACTGTAGATCAAGACCTTTCCCTCAAAGAAATCGCTGAAACCCACTTCTCACGGTACAAGCATGGAGGATTTCCAGTTGTAAAGGACTCTCAATTACTGGGTCTTATAACACTTCAGGATGTAAGAAAGACTCCCAGAGAAAAATGGCAAGAAACAAAGTGAGCGACGTTATGACTCCTTGTGAAAAGCTGAAGTGCGCAAGTCCAGACGAGATGGCTGCGGATGCGCTTGCCAAAATGTCTAAACAGAACGTGGGAAGACTTCCCGTACAGGAAAATGGGAGACTTGTCGGAATTGTCACGCGCAGCGACATAATGCGTGCTATACAAATAAAAACTGAATTAGAAGGTGGATAAGAGTGGTAAATGTGAACCTGCTTCTAGGAAAAAGTGTGGTTGGTGATGACGCCAAACTGATTGGCAACATCACTGGTGTTGAAGTAGAGCTTTTGCCAGCATGGCAGATTACCCACTTGCATGTTAGCCTAACGGAAGAGACGACAAGAGAGCTTGGATACAAGAAGCCGTTTCTCGGATCGGTTGAGGTTTTGATACCAGTGTCCATCATAAAGGCGATTGGAGATCTGATTTCTTTGGACAGAAAAGTGGCAGAGCTTAGAGACGTTATTGAACCAGCCAAAAAATAACTCTTTTCTTCTTTTGCTTGGTCAGCTAGTTTCTATTAGATTTCTTTCTGATAACTGCGTTAGTTGCAAATATTGAGTTTGGTATAGAAACTATGTCGCCTTCCTTGGTTTCTATGAGAGTTGTTCGTATGCTTATCTTCACAACTCTTCCTTCAAAAGTTTGCACCCTTATTTCGTCTCCCACCTTGAATACTCTGTCTGCTTGCACCAGCAATCCAGAGACAAAATTCTGTATAATATTGCTCATGGCAAAGCTTATAGCTATACTAAAGGCGCCCAATCCCACAATTAAAGAAGTTAAATCAACTCCCAAAAGAGACACTATAACAAAAATGCCCACAATGTAAACCACATACTTTGAAGCCTTTATAATTCCGTTCTCAACACTTTCAGGAAAAGGCGTCTTCTCAAAAACCTTCATTAAAGCTCGAGACACTATTTTTGCAATAATATAAGTGGCTGTTAAGGCTATAATCACCTCAATTGCCTGTATAATTTCTATGCCCGCAATTTGCATTATCTAACAGCCTCTTCTTACTTGTTTTGCAGTCAAAAGAATCTTTCTTATAATGTTTATGCTTTCTTCCAATCCAGCAAGCGAGTGACACTTAACTGTCAAATGTATATTGAAATCACTACGTACAACTTGAGAATTTTGCACACAAGGTTGCGTAGCGGATGCATGCGATAAGAAAGAACCACACTGCAAAAAACCCCAATGGAAATGCCCAGTTAATTGCTTTACTGGGAGGGGCGTTCCGGGTTAAGAGAGAAGAGATAATAGTT
>JASEJA010000053.1 GCA_030017755.1 Candidatus Bathyarchaeota archaeon | reverse complement strand
GAAACGAGAGATTCGCCAGACAATACGGTTAGGAGACGAAAGGAATGCGTGGACTGTGGAAAGCGGTTCACGACTTATGAGTATGTGGAAACCGTTGAGCTTATGGTCAGAAAGAAAAATGGCGAACTTGAACGCTTCGACCTAAACAAGATTATTAGGGGTTTACAGAAGGCCTGCGAAAAGAGACCCGTAACAATGGAGCAAATTCAAAGTTTAGCGGAACGTGTTAGGCAGGATTTAATGATGATGGGCAAAACTGAAGTTTCTTCAAGAGAAATTGGAGATTTGGTTATGAAATACCTTAAAAATCTTGACCGTATCGCATACATTCGCTTTGCTTCTGTTTATAGGCAATTTGAAGAGCCTGAAGATTTCCGCAAAGTGCTTTTAGAGGTGAGAAAATGAAGTTTGTAAGAAAACGTGATGGAAAATTAGAACCCTTCGACCAAGAACGCATAACAAACGCCATCTGGAAAGCCGCTAAGGCTGTTGGCGGAAAAGACCGCGAATTAGCTAAGAAACTAAGCGACCAGGTTGTGGCTGAACTTAAGAAGCGTTTTGGAGAAGATGGGGTTCCAACAGTTGAAGAAATTCAAGATTTAGTTGAAAAAACGCTCATAGAGAATGGACATGCAAGAACAGCCAAAGCATATATCCTCTACAGAAAGCAACACCAAGACTTAAGGGAGTTAGCTTCCCTCCTAAGTTCAGCAGACCTCGTAGACCAATACTTGGACATAGAGGACTGGCGGGTCCGCGAAAACTCCAACATGAGCTATTCACTGCAAGGCTTAAACAATTACCTATCCTCAACAGTCATAGCCAAATACTGGATAACAAGAGTTTACCCGCCAGAAATCGCCGACGCCCATTTTTCTGGTGACATACACATCCACAACCTAGGCGTTTTAGGACCATACTGCGTAGGCTGGGACATAAAAGATTTATTACTTTCAGGATTCGGCGGAGTCCCAGGCAAAATCGAAAGCAAACCAGCAAAACACTTCAGAACCGCCCTGGGACAAGTAGTCAACTTCTTCTATACATTGCAGGGCGAAGCAGCAGGAGCCCAAGCCTTCAGTAACTTCGACGTCTACTTGGCGCCATTCATACGCTATGATGGACTAAACCAGAAAGAAGTGGAACAAGCGCTTCAAGAATTCTTATTTAACATGAACGTGCCAACCCGCGTCGGTTTTCAATGTCTCTCAGAAGATACAAAAATTTTAACTCCAGAGGGTTGGAAACCCCATGACCAAATCAAAGTTGGCGATCTAATTTACACATTCAACTTGGAAACTCAAAAGCTTGAGTTGAAATCTGTAAAGGATGTTTTTGTGAAGAAGTATAAGGGTAAAATGCATAATTTACGGAATAGAACCCAGGACCAGCTTGTTTCTCCTCGCCATCGAGTGGTTAGACAAGTTTTTAACTCGAAAAGGTATAAAATGGAACAAATTGAAAAAATCGCCACTTTAAAATCGCCAATTTCCATCCCAGTTGTAGGAGAAAACGGCAATCCAGACTTGGACGTGAGTGATGAACAGTTAAAGCTGATGGCTTGGATTCTTTCGGAAGGCAGCATAGAAAAGAATGGAAGCCGCAGAATAAGCATATACCAATCAAAAAATGCTAATCCAGAAAAATATGAAGAAATCATCAGCTTGTTCAAACACTTTAACTTTGAATTTAAAGTAAGAGAACAAAGCGGATGGAGCGTTTGCCAACACATCAGATTATCGCCAACCTCAAGCAAAATTGTTCACGAATGGTTTAAGGAGGGCGAAAAAGCTTTTCCTAAATGGCTTTACCGCCTAAGCAAGAGGCAAGCACGCATTTTCTTGGAAACTTACATTAAAGGAAACGGCTGGAAAGAAAAATATAGAAAAAGAATCATCACAACATCGGAAAATATCCTAGAAGGACTGGAAGCCCTTGCAGTTTTAGCAGGTTTCAACTTCTCCGCTAGAACAAGGACGTTTAAATCCAGCAAGAAAACTCAATATTACTTGACCTTAACAGAAAGCAAACATGATTACATCCAAGAAATTAAAGAGGTAGATTATGAAGGAGTAATTTGGAGCGTCCACACCGACAACGAAACAGTGATTGCAAAAAGAAACGGTCAAGTATTCGTAACTGGAAACACGCCCTTCACGAATGTTACTTTGGATTTGAGTGTCCCAGATTTCATGCGGGATGAGCCAGTGATTATTGGCGGAGAGGTTATGGATGAGAATTATGGAAGCATGGAAAAAGAGATGGAGATGTTTAATCAGGCTTATGCGGAAATTATGAGTCAAGGGGATGCTAAGGGAAGGGTTTTCACTTTTCCAATACCAACCTACAATATAACAAAGGATTTTGATTGGGATTCGCCGATAACTCAGAAAATCTTCGAAGTCACAGCAAAATATGGCGTGCCATACTTCTCCAATTTTGTAAACAGTGACATGAAACCAGAAGACGTTAGAAGCATGTGCTGCCGCCTAAGAATAGACAATAGAGAACTGCGCAAACGTGGAGGAGGCTTGTTTGGAGCAAATCCGCTTACAGGCTCCATAGGCGTTGTAACATTGAATCTTCCAAGGATTGGATATTTAGCTAAAGATGAAGACGAATTTTTTGAACGCTTAGAAGCGCTTATGGAAATAGCCAAAAACAGCCTAGAAATAAAACGCAAAGCCCTTGAAAACCTAACGGAAAACGGACTATACCCATATTCGAGGCGTTATCTGCGAAATGTTAAAGAGGGCTTTGGAAAATACTGGAAAAACCACTTCTCAACCATAGGCTTAATTGGAATGAACGAAGCAGTAATGAACCTTTTCGGCTACACAATAGCCCCACGAGAAGGCTTAGAATTCGCAAGAAAAGCGCTCAGTTTCATGCGGGAAAAGCTTGCGGACTTCCAAGAAGAAACTGGAAACATATACAATTTGGAGGCAACACCAGCAGAGGGCACATCTTATAGGCTTGCACGTATAGATAAGAAGAAATATCCAGACATAATAGTGGCTAACGAAAAACACTTAGCCAAGGGAGCTGAACCCTTCTACACAAACAGTTCCCAATTGCCCGTTGATTACGAAGGAGACATTTTCGAAGCCTTAGAACACCAAGAACAACTTCAACCCTTATACACTGGCGGAACAGTCTTTCACATTTACCTTGGCGAAAGACTCCACTCGTGGGAAACAGCAGCGGAACTCATCCGCAAAGTTGCTTGGAACACAACCTTGCCATACTTCACTTTAACTCCAACCTTCAGCGTCTGTCCAACCCACGGCTACATAAATGGAGAACACAAACAATGCCCAACATGCGGAGCAAACTGCGAAGTTTATTCGCGGGTTGTAGGCTACCTAAGACCAGTAGACCAATGGAATGATGGAAAACAGGCGGAATTCGCCATACGCAGAACATTTGACAAATCCGTTACTGTGCCAACAGCAGTCGCCACAGCCAAGTGAAAACCATATGAAGTTCAGCGGCATCCAAAAAACAAGCCTAATAGACTATCCCAAAAAAATAGCCTCAGTGCTTTTCACGCCAGGCTGCAATTTACGTTGTCCATACTGCTACAATTGGCGAATAGTTGTGAATCCAAAACCGCCATTCTTGAATGAAGAAACAGCGCTTAACATTCTTGAATCTCGCAAAAAATACGTGGACGCCATAGTTATAACTGGTGGAGAACCAACAAACCATAAAGAACTCCCAAAATTTCTAAAAAAGCTCAAGGAAAGAGGCTTTGCTGTAAAGCTTGACACCAACGGGTTTAACTCAAGTGTTTTAGAAGAAAGCTTACCCTACGTGGATTATATTGCCTTAGACGTGAAAACTTCGCTGGAAAAATATGCCAAACTAGGAGCAAAAGACACAGAGGATTTTCTCCGTTCCATTGAAATTTTGAAAAGCGGCAAAGTTGAATATGAATTTAGGACAACGGTTGTTCCATGCTTTGTCGACACGGAGGACATTCCAAAAATTGGCGAACTTGTAAAAGGCGCAAAAGCCTTCGCCTTCCAACAATTCATCCCTGGCGATACTCTGGACAAAAACTTTAGTGCGCTTAAGCCTTACCCGCCGGAAACCATTAGGGAATTTGCTGAAAACATGAAAAAATACATTGAAAACATAATGCTTCGAATTTAAAACAAAAATAAAATGGGGAATTGGCTAGTAGGCGGATATTCCCACGAAACGCAGCTTTTTCAACTTCATCATTGGCACTGTTGTTTCTTCAACCATCTCCAGCTCCTTGCCAATTAATGGTATATCCTTTAAGGCTGAGAGCATGCTGTCCGTGAAGCGCATGTTAACAATGGGCTTGGAGATTTCGCCGTTTTCAATTAGGAAAGTTCCATCCCTTGTAAGTCCAGTTAAAATGGCTTTGGTGGGCTCAACTGGATTAACATAGTGGAATGTTGTTACAAATATGCCATGTTTCGTCTCTGATACGGCTTCGTCTAAAGTGGCATCTCCAGCCTCAACTATCACGTTGAACGGCATTGGTCTTTCACCATAATATGCGCCAATTGGAGGCAAAGCATGTCCAGTGCTCTTCTTATTTTCTTTTCCAGCAGTAAAAGAGTTATAGCAAATGCTTTTTTCTGAAACAATGCCTTTTTCTATTAGATTCAAAGCTTTTTTGGAAACCCCTTCACCGTCTATCGGCAATGCATAAAGCGTTTTCGGATTTCTAGCATCATCCCTAACCGTTAGTTTACCATCGAAAATCTGTTGGTTTAAACAGTATTTAACAAAAGATTGCCCATCCTGGTATGGCGTGGCTGAAAAACCAATATAGCCAAGATACATGAAAATTGTGGAAACAGCCAATGGAGACAAAACAACCTCATATTCTCCAGGCTCAAGCTTGACTGAGTTTAGGCTTTTAACAGATTTTTCAGCAGCGTCCTCAGCCAACAATGATGGCTCAATATCCTTCACTCGCCTTGAGTATTTTTCAGCCGTTCCAAAACCCTCAGAAGCTCCAGACTGCGAAATAACAGTGGTTTTCATGTAGGTTAGGGACATTTCAGCCCAAGCCGAAACCCCAAGCGAGTTAGCTACAGCGTAGGCTAATGAGCCAGTGTTAAAGTATCCAGCAACCGCTCTCACAAGACGGGATTTTGAATGAGCTGTTTCAATGGCCTCCTTAACCTTTTCAGCCCTATACTTTGGCTCGCAGTCTGCGGTTTCCTCGTCAAAGGCTCCTTTTATTGGCGTCCACTTTTCTGGTTCTGGAAGGCTTTTGAACTCCTTATTCGGCGGAGAAGCCTTCGCAATTTTAACTGCTTGCACAACAGCCTTCTCAATTTCTTTTTCTTCCAGAGTGTTAACTTGAATTGTGCTGATTCTCTTGTTTAGAATAACCTTGATTGCGACGCCGCCGGATTTTCTCGCTACATTTTGATGCACTTGAGAGTTGGCAAATCTTGTCAAAGAATTATCCATCATAAAGGCTGAAGCCTGCGCTTGGTCCGCTTTCTGTTTAACAGCATATTCCACGGTTTTTTCCGCAATTTCCCTTAATCTTTCTGTAACCATAACTTTCACCCCTCTACTTTATCAGTCCAACCCGCACTTTACGGAAACGGGCTGTTCCACATCCATGTCCAACATACATAACTTGTCCAGGTACTCCTTTGCCGCAGTTGGGCGTACCCCACATTTTCCAGTCATCCTTGCTTACAGCGTCGCATGAACCCCAAAATTGCGGAGTAATCCCCATATATGTTGGATTCTTAATCATTTTTTCCCTGCTTCCATTCTTTATTCTCCAGCCGATTTCCGTGCCAAACTGAAAGTTCACTCGTTTGTCGTCTATGCTCCATGAACGGTTAGTTGTTATAAGAATGCCGTCCTTTGTGTCTTCAATTATTTCTTCAGCCTTCCAATCTCCAGGAAGCAAATTAATGTTTGTCATTCGTATAATTGGTAAAGCTAAAGGCGAATCAGCCCTCATTCCGCCGCTGCTTTCTTTAAGGTTTAGCTCAGCTGCAGTTTCACGGGAACTTTGATATCCCACAAAGATTCCTTCCTTTATTAAGTAGACTTTCTTTGCTGTAACACCTTCATCATCAAAACCGAAAGTTCCAAGCCCATTCGGAACAGTCGCATCAGCAACAAGGTTCACCTTTTCTGAACCATACCTAAATTTTCCAAGCTTTTCAGGCGTCAAAAAGCTTGTTCCAGCATAGTCAGCCTCTGTTCCAAGCACCCTGTCAAGCTCTGTTGGATGCCCACAGCTTTCATGAATTTGAAGCGCAAGCTGGTCGCCTTGTAAAATTAAATCCATTCCTCCAGAAGGACACTTCTCAGCTTCAAAAAGCATCAAAAGCTCTTTTCCAACGCTCTCCACATGGTCAATTAGGGCTAAGGATTCAAAGAACTCGTAGCCGCTTGTTGCAAAATCCCCTCTAAAAGGCGATGGGTAAGATCTTGTTTGCATTTCTCCGTTTTTGACACCGATAGCTGATATGCCACCTCCACACCAAGTTATGTGCTGATTTATTTGTGCACCTTCGCTGCTCATGAAAAGTTTATTTTCCCTAAAACCATGGTAAAATGCGTAGGAAGCCTTTATCACCGGCGAATATTCTTTAAGGGCTCGTCCGGCTTGAACAAGCACGCTTAGCTTTTCTTCTAAGGGAATATTGAAAGGGTCTTTTTTGAAGTTCGTGGAGTATTTGCCTTTCTTGGCTTTTTCTTTTACCAAAACTGCATCCTTCTTTTTAAGCAAAGCACTTGCCTTAGCGATGCTCACTGCCCTATCAACAGTCTTAGAAATTTCCTCTTTGTTTACATCAACGGAACCAGCAAAACCCCATGCACCATTCACTATGACGCGAACGCCAAATCCTTTGGTTTGTGAAAAGCTAACAGTTTCTGGTTCGCCGTTTTTAACAGTGAGGCTTTCATTGAGAATTTCGCTTATTCTAATATCCGCATAAGAGGCGCCCTTTTTCTTAGCTTCTTCTAAGGCTAGTTTTCCATAATCTAAGCTCATGACAAACACGTCCTTTTTGGAAGGAATTAAATACTACAATTTCGCTTTTAACTTTTGGCATAGCGTAAAGTTTAAGGGTTAATCCATCATTTAGGTTTCGAATGCCCCTCACATGAGGTTTAAAGTTTGAGTGCAAAAGAAGAGGAAAGCCTAGAAGAGCGTAAAGCAAAGGTTTTGATAAAACTTAGAGGGTACAAGCTTGTTAAAAGAGAAAGGCATAAAGATAATGTTAGTTACATTGTGGAAGCCCCAAAAGAAAAACAAAAAATCCTAATATGGTGCGCCCCAGAAGAAGCCACAGTGGGCATAATATCAATAAGCCTCATGCAGAAAGCCATGAAAGAAGCCAACGTGGACTCTGGAATAATGATAACAAGCGGCAGATACACACACGCAGTAAAACAAAGCGCCAAAAAAAGGAAGATAGAACTTTTACCCAGAACCTTCCCAGCCTTCGACATATTCGAACACCAACTTGTCCCAAAACACGAAATTCTAACAAAAGAAGAAAGAGAAAAAATACTAACCCAATACAAAGTTCAGCCCTACCAACTACCCCAAATAAAGGCTTCAGACCCAGCAGTAAAAGCCATAGGAGCCAAACCAGG
>JASEJA010000052.1:2065-7731 GCA_030017755.1 Candidatus Bathyarchaeota archaeon | reverse complement strand
GATTTGAACCCCCGACCTCCTGAGTGCAAGTCAGACGTTCATACCAAACTGAACTTACCGGCCCATTAGCCTCTGGTCTTGTTTCATCAAGACCACCCAAATTAAGGTTTCTGTATTGAGGTTGTGCTTCTTGTTGATATTTCAAGTTGGTCTCCGAAACCTTTTTTGACAAAGGCGTTTTTTATGGTTATTTTGTCGCCTACTTTTAGGTTGCCGGCTGTTTCAGCGTTTTTTCTCCACGATGAAACCCATATTTTTCCAGTTTCATCTTTCAACTCAAAAACTGCAAGTTTCACAGTTTCGCGTTCTGATGTTTTTACATTTCTTATTATGGGTTTTGTGGCAACTTCTCCCTTAACGTTAACATGGTTTAATCCCTCTTTCAAATCGGCTATTTTGAAAAATTCTGGGGTGGAAGCTAGTACTTCAACATAGGTTCCAGTGTCAACGTGAATTTCTAAGCCTTCAATTGCTGCCTTCTTTGCTTTAGCATTTACTATTTGCAACTTGACGCCTTTCCTAAGCCTTTTTTCTAACTCATCAACTTTTTCGTTCCAAACCACAACGGATAATTCGCCAGTCTCATCAGAAAGGATAAACCGCTGTACTTTTCCACTGCATGAATCTTTCTTTTTAAATGTGGCTGTTGGAAAAACTTCTTTGACTGCGCCTACAAGGTGTAAATTCTTGTTTGCATAGGCTTTTGTTATTTCCTTAATTTTAATGGAAAACTTGTTTATGTCTGGATAATCTTTTCCACTTATATCTTGCGGGTTGATTTGAACATCACTTTTATCTCCAATATGTAGCTCCACCTGCCCATTTCGATTTTCTCTTGTGTAACCATGAGAAAAACGTATTATTTGCCCAACTTTTAATATGCCAGAATCTATGAGGCTGGGCTTATCGTTCCACAAAACAACCCGCAACATTCCACTAGCGTCCACCACAAACAAACTGGCAAATTTTCCACTCTCTTCACTTTTGAAGATTTTTGAAGGAAAAACTGCAACAACACGACCGATAACGGTTACATCGTTTAAGCCCGGAACTAAATCGCCTATTAAAAGGGTAGGCGCCCAAGACTCTTTATGAGAGATTTCTATTCCAAATTCAGCTGCAATCATCCGCAAAAGAATTTCGTCTGAAATGAAACCAGCAGTTTTCTCCCTCGCCTTTTTTAGCCTTTCCATAAGCTCCTTTCTGGAGATTTCTGGACTATTTGAAAGCATTTGCTTAATTAACTTTTCAATCGACATTTTCAGCCACAATACTGCTGAACGTTAAAAAATTGAATGTTATAAAGTTTATTAAACGCTCTTTCTCAGTTTTATAATTGTGTATAAAATGGATGGGCAAACAATTTACAGCTTAGGCATAGCCTTAGTTTTCGTTGGAATATTCATTGTTTTATTGGCTTTTCTTCTGCTTTTCTATTCAAGTGCAAAGGAAACTGGAAAAATTAAGGGAGGCGGAGCGCTCATTATCGGACCTTTCCCAATAATTTTTGGAACAGACAAAGAATCAGTTAGAACAGTTTTAATTCTTTCCATAATTCTAACTGTTCTGCTCATAGCAGTAATGGTTATTTTCTATCTATTATCAAGGTGAGATAAAGATGGGTGAGAAGGAAAAAATTGCAGAAAGTGTAAGCAATGGACAACAAAAATTTTTAATGTTGTTCATCATAGGGTTTTTCATAATATTTTTGGGCATAACAATTTTGATTATCGCTACATTAGTTTATGGCGAAAGCTCAGCGAATTTTGGCGGCTTCATATTCATATGGTTCATACCAATAGTCTTCGGTGTGGGTCCAGAATCAAAGTGGATGGTTCTGTTCGCAATAATCCTTGCAGTTTTAGGCATCGCAATGCTCCTAATAATGCGCCACAAAATTAAAAAGGCAAAGGATTAAGCTTTTTAGCTTGCTTTTTCCTCTTTACCGCAAAAAACGTATAGAAATATTAGTACTAATGCAATGAAGGTTACGGTCATGAGGATGTATTCAAGTACCTTGAAGTATGCGCCTATTTCCATGAAACAGTCTCCTTTTACCTTCTCTATTTAGAGTCTAAATATTTTAATGTGTTGGTTTTTTCCACTCATTCATAAGGGAATCGTAAAGTTCATCATGCTCCTCTATTGTTTCGTACCATTCTAAAATTTTGGCTAATTTTTGGGCGATGAGGTGATAGCATAAATGTATTTCCTTGTCTAAGACGCGAAAGTAAAAATCGTCGCATGAACAGAATTCTGCCTCTTGCATTATGAGGTAATCCCTTTCTTTTCCGACAACTATCCAAACGATTCTGCCGCTCGGTTTGAAATTATACTTTTTTACGCGTCCTTCCTTTAAAGCCTCAAAAGCCCTTGTGAATCTTTGACCGAAAGTTTCGTAAAGCCTCGTTAGGTTTTTGCCTGTTAGTTTGCCCTCTTTTTTTGCTTCTTGGCATACGGCGTTTATTATGTCGATTTCTGAATTTTCACTCATACACGCACAAGCTATTTCTGAAATGAAATAAATAGAAGATTGAAAGTTTTTAGTCTATGCTTATTGGTTCGCCTTTAGGTTTCTTTTCTTCTTTGATTTTTGGCAGTGTAACCTCTAAAACCCCATTTTTATACTGCGTTTTTGCTTCTTTCACTTTAACTTTAGCGGGCAATGTAACCTCTTTGTAATATTTACGTTGGGGTGTATCAACAGATATTGTTAAAGAGTCTTCTGTTCCATGGAGTTTTATGTCGTTTTTCTCAACTCCAGGCAGTTCTGCAACAATGTGGATTTCGCCGTCTGTTTCGATAACGTCTACAAGAGGTTCACGTTCCTCCTTAACTTGAGGTCCTAAACGACTTGGTTTGACGTTTCCAAATTCACGAATCTCAGGTTTTCCGTCTGGACCTATTTTTACGCTATAGCCGTATACGAATGGTCCCCATTCGCGGACTGTTGTGCCGTCTGGAAGTTTTCTTTCCCGAACATAGTCTTTTGGAACCCGAGACGTGAAAATTTTGAATTCCTCTTCCATCATTTTCTCGATTTCGCGGAACATTTTGTCCATGTCCTCAAAGAACCAGCTTCTGAAGAAGGGATAGCGTCTCCTTCTAAACCATTCTGGAAAATCTTCTGATGGCATAACTTTTCACCTTGTATGTGTGAATAATGTCATGTCTATAAATTTTATGCTGGAATCTCAGCTTAAGGTTTTAAGCTGGTTTAGGGTTCCAAGGAAAGTTCCATCTAAAAGGTATGTTTCAGCATTTTCCATATTTACTGCTTCTGAACGAAGTATTGGACCGATGGCTTCTCCTTTATTTAATGGTTTTCCTCCTAAGAACTCGTTGAAAGAGGGCATTATGAAAAGCTGTTGGGTTTTCGGCCTAACTTTGAAATGTTTCAGCAATGTCTCTTCGGGATTCTTTTCAATCTTTATCTTATGCTTCTGTAATAAGACTTTGATTAATTGTGTTCTGTTGCAGTTTGCTTTCACCCAAACCTGTTTTGTTATTCTAAACCCAGCTGGGTCTTGGAAGGCTACAACCGGATGGACATGCCCCATTACCAATGTCTTACATTTTAGAAGCGTTGGAGACGGCCATCTATGCCCATGGAAAAAGCCAACATCGCCTGCGGTTATGCCACTTGTGGAGGCAACTTTTATGTTTTCTGGCAGTAGTGGTTCAAGGTTTCCGTCGTGGTTGCCTCGGATTATCAATATCTTTTCTACTTGCTTTTTTAGTTCATTGAAGAAGTCTGGTACGTCTTGCCATTCGCCAAGTTCTGCTGTTGCAACCGTGTGTTTCACGTCGCCCAAAATCAAGAGTCTTTCCGGCTTGTATGTGAATATGAGCGATTTTAGTTTTTCCAAAAGTCTTAGCGTTTGTGTTGGAACGTGTATGCCTTTTTCTGAAAGTGCCATTTCCCATCCTATGTGCAAGTCAACTATTACAAGGGTTTTGCGCTGTTCTTCTTTAATTAGCATGGCTGGGTGATTTGGGATTAATCTTAACAAGTTATTCTTTTTCTCTCCTCAAAAAATTTAATATGAGTTTGTGGATTTTTGGGTTTGCGGATGCTATGAAGGTTACTTTTTGTTTCGGGTCAAGCTTGATGTTTAATGGTTTTCCTTCTGGTGTTGTTATTTTTGCGCCTGCCTCTTGTATTATTAGCCATGCTGCCGCTGTGTCTGTGGCTCGGAGTTTTCCGCGTATGTCTAAAAAGGCGTCTATTGTTCCATCCGCCACATAGCATAGTTCTAAAGCGTTAGCGCCCAAATGGCGTATATGATTTGTCTTCTGTATTATGCTTGAAAGTTTTGGGGCGATTTCTTTGACTCTGTAAGTGTTTAGGTCCATGCCTATCACTGCTTTTTCCAGCGAAGTGTTTTCTGATGGAGCTATTTTCTGATAGTTGCGGTAAGCGCCCTTTCCTTTTTGTGCAATGTATGTTATGTCATGGGGTAAGTCTGTTACGAGAGCGGTATGAATGGTGTTTAAGATGGGTTTTGTGGAGACAGCGATGGATGTTGCGTAGAATGGTATGCCTCTATCAATGTTTGTTGTGCCATCTATAGGGTCTGCTGTTACAAAATTTTCGTTAGGAGTTTCACCATACTTTTTTTCGCCGGATTCTTCGCTTATAAGTGTGAAGGAAATTTTATGCTCTTTCAACGTTTTTACTATAGCTTCTTCTGCTGCAAGGTCTATTTGTTTAATTGGGTCTCCACCTGCCCCAATGCCTAGGTTTGGCTGAGGCTGGTTTAATGTTTTTAGGAGTGGAGCGATTTGTTTTTGTATGTTGTTTTTGCATTGAATGAGAATTTGTTGCCAATTGATTTGTTTTACCATAGGTTTGTTCTCCGAATCCATTATATTTATAGTGTTTATCGATTTGCTAAAAGACTTTACTCAAAATTGTTGTTCAACACATTTAAACAAGCGGACATATCCAAAAATAGACCTTTAGTCTAGTCTAAAAGTCCTCAATACTATTTAACAACAACTAACTAAAATAATCACCTTCTAGTCGCTTAGGGGGTCAAACTTGTCAACAAAACTGGAAAAACTGTTAGGTTTGTTAAGCGATAATGTATGGCATAACATGGAGGAAATAACAAGAACTCTGGAAATTCCATCGGAAAATTTTCAGCAGATAATAAAATTTTTGACTGAAGCTGATATGATACAATACAACTCTGCAAACAAACCAAATAAAACTTAATCAAAACTGGAAAACTCTCATAATAAACCAGAAAGAGCAAAGCCAGCCGCAGCCGGAAACAACAGCCATTGGCACGATAATAATACCACCACAAAAAACTTTAGTGATTCAGTGCACTCGAATATCAAATCTAACGGATAACAGCCTCGAACTGGAGGTCCGCATAGATAAAAACTGAGTGAGACCGCCATTAACAAAATCAAATAGACAAAAACTCGCTGGCTATGCCTTCGGGATTTGTGTTAATGGATTCGATAAGCCTGCATCCAACAACTCTTGAAGGTAGCAGTTGAACCGCATGAAATTCAAATTGCACTGATACATAAGCCTCGTCTTATTGGCGCCGCTTAGGGCTTCATTGAGAAGGTTAACGATAACTTCTGTGCGACTTCTTCTTCGCCTAACCTTCTCCATTCAATCTCAACTCTGAATAGGAATCGAACAA
>JASEJA010000052.1:0-1965 GCA_030017755.1 Candidatus Bathyarchaeota archaeon | reverse complement strand
ATATCAATGTCTTCTAAAATTGCGAAGGCTTTGGAGTATCTGAAAGATGGACGATGGCATACAATGGAAGAACTGAAAGAAAAAATGAGACTGAATGAAGACCAGATTCAGCAAATCATGAAATTTCTAAGCGCATACAATTTCGTAATAATAAACCAGGAAGAGAAGAAAGTAAAACTTGAGGAAATGATTCGAAAATTTTTAACACAAACCACTACTTCAGAAGTGCCTTCAAATCTTTATAAGCCTTCAAAAAAGCCTTGCCCTTTTCAGTAATCTTGAAAAAGCCTGGGTTATTATCTACATCTTCACTGACCGTGTAAAGGAGCCCTCCCTTAAGGAGAATTTCCAGGTAGTATTTTAGTTGTTTGAAGCTCATGTTGCATCGGTACATGATGTATGTTTTTCTTGTTCTTTTATGGGATGCTTCTAAAATGTCTGCGATAACGTCTAGTTGACATCGATGACTATTGCTGCTTCGTTTTTTACTTTGAACCAGCAATGTTATCAGCTCGGTTTAATGCTAAAGACTCATTTCTCCCAAAAATATCTGTGCGAAACGACAATTTAAACGTTCTGAAAAAGCGGGTGTTAGCTATAATAAATGTTGGAAAGCAAAAATAGAAAATGTTTTGGGTTGTTTTGTTTTAAAGGGAATGGAGTTTTCTTAAAATTTTCTCACAGTCAGCATTTTTTTCCGTGAAAACGCTTATTCTATTTTCGCCAATAACTAAGGAAAGCACTTTGATGTCTTTGCCTTCGACATTTATGTTTTTGGCTTCGCCTAAATCGAAAAGTTCGCAAAGTTTCTCGCTTGCTTCTAGGGCTGAGGATGAAAGAATGGCGTAGTCAATTATTTTTGTTGGGTCTTTTAGGTCTATTGCGGCTGATGTAGAGTTTCTGAGAATATAGCCTATTACTCCATCGTAAGTTTTGATTTCCTCGAGGTTTGCCCTTACATCTTTCTCGGAAGTTGTTTCTTCAACTGCAATGGGTTCGGTTATTGCAGCGGTTTCGGGGAAACTCTTTTTCTTTTTAACCATAACGTTTAGCCTCCATTATTGAATGACTGGTTTAGCCCTTACAAGTTCGCCCTTTTTAATTTCTAGGGCGAGTTGCACTTTTTCGGGCATTTGGATAACGCCTTTTCCCTCGTATTTTGAGTCTTTTATTGGTTTAACCTTGCATCTTGTCTTTTTTCCGTTAAAGGTTTCTATTTCAACCTCTTCGATTTTTCTGTCTTCATAGAGCTTTTCCCACTGTGATAGTATTTCGTTGTCAATGCGTACAGTGTCTGATGGGACAAGTAAGCCTCCGAGGTTTTCCACTATAAGCTGGTTTACAGGGAGTTCTGAAAGAAGGGGTTCGGGTTCGATTGGAGGCTTTTCGGTTTTTTCGGGTTCTATTTTTGGTGGAGGTGGGGTGTTTTTGAGGGGGGTAGGGTAGATCTTCTCTAGCAATTTAAGGACTGTTGGAATCAAGACTTGTGTTACAGTGTTTACGTAGTTTATGTCCGCTTTTCTTGATGTGACTGTGGCGAAGTAAATGTCCTTTATGCATGAAACGTTTACTCTGCCTTTGCTGCCCTCTAGGGTTATGCCTTCGACACCGCCTATTTTCTCTGCCTTTTCCAGTATGCCGTCGAAGGTGTCTATAACTTGTATTATGGTTTTTTCATGGGTGTTTTCGTCTGCGGCTAATATTTCGCCGTCTTCGGTAAAAATGAAAGTGTGAGTTATGTCTGGGCAGACGTTTCGAATTTCGTTTAGGGTATTTTTTAGGGCAAAGGCGTAGACTTCATTATCCATGTTTTACACTTCCTTATTTTTAGGATAGTTTGAAGAGTATACGTTCTGGAACGCCGTCGTTTTCCACAACAAGATATTTTAAGCCTTCAGTGTCGCCGAGTTGGTCAAGCCATTTTAGGGCTTCTCGGGCTTTCTGCAGAACTAGGAGCCTTTCTTG
>JASEJA010000051.1 GCA_030017755.1 Candidatus Bathyarchaeota archaeon | reverse complement strand
AAAAATGAATGAAAAACCTGAGAAGTTAATTGATAAAAAAGGTTTAAGATTGGACGGTAGAAAACCAGACGATTTAAGACCAATAAAACTTGAAGTAGGCGCATTATCAAATGCTGACGGTTCAGCCTACATAGAACAGGGAAAGAACAAAATTTTAGCAGCAGTTTATGGACCAAAGGAACTGCATCCGAAACACATGGCGCTCCCAGACAGAATGGTTCTAAGATGCCGTTATCATATGGCACCATTCTCTGTTCAAGAAAGAAAATCGCCAGCACCATCCAGAAGAGAAATAGAACTCTCAAAAGTCATAAGAGAAGCCCTTGAACCTTCAATCTTCCTCGAATATTACCCAAGAACAGGCATAGACGTTTTCATTGAAGTTTTACAAGCTGACGGAAGCACAAGATGCGCAAGCATAGTGGCAGCATCCTTAGCCTTGGCAGACGCAGGCATCCCAATGCGAGATTTAGTTGTCGCTTGCTCCGCAGGAAAAATTGATGACACAATAATATTAGATTTGATGGATGCAGAAGATAAATTGGGGTCGGCTGATGTTCCAGTGGCTTTAATGCCAAACTTAAACGCCATAACACTACTCCAGATGGATGGCATATTAACCTTCGAAGAGTTCGAAAAAGCTGTTAACTTAGCATTGGAAGGCTGCAAAAAAATCTATGCACTGCAAAAGGAAGCATTAAAATCTAAGTATGTGAGTGCTAAGGAGGTTGAAGAATAATGTCAGCCATGGTTACCCGCGTAAAACAGGAACAAATTGCGCAACTAATTTCCAGAGGAAAACGTTTAGACGGCAGAGGCTTAACGGATTACCGAGAAATCAAAGTGGAACCGGGAATAATTGAAAAGGCTGAAGGTTCAGCAAGAGTTTTGCTTGGAAAAACAGAAGTTATGGTTGGAACAAAAATTGAAATAGGCGAACCATTCTCTGACACGCCCAACGAAGGAGTCCTAACAGTAAACGCTGAACTAGTACCTTTGGCTTCACCAACATTTGAGGCTGGACCGCCAGATGAAAACTCCATAGAACTTGCTAGGATTGTTGACAGAGGAATAAGGGAATCCAAAGCCATTGATTTAGAAAAATTATGTATAGAACCTGGAAAGAAGACTTTTGTTGTCTTCGTGGATGTTTATGTGCTTAATCACGATGGAAACTTGATAGACGCCTCAGCTTTGGCTGCGGTAGCGGCTTTACTTAATACAAAAATGCCAAACTATGAAGTTAAAGAAGACGAAGTTAAAATTAAGTCAGGTTTTACTCCACTCCCCATAAGAAGACATCCCATAACAGTTACTTTTGCAAAAATAAGCGACAAACTTGTTGTAGACCCATGGTTAGAAGAGGAACAAGTGATGGATGCTAGGCTTTCAATGGCAATAGACGATGACGGCAACATATGTGCAATACAAAAAGGAGGCAGCGGATACTTCACGCCAAAAGAGGTTTTAGAAGCTGCAAGTACAGCTAAAGAAAAAGCTGAAGAAATACGGAAAAAACTAAAATGGTGAAAACCCTATGGGAACAAAAAAGGTAGGACCCACCCGTGGTTTGGGAGCTCGCTACGGCGCCACGGTTAGAAAACGCTACATAAAAGTAATCACTGAAATGAAGAAACCTCACGCTTGTCCCCAGTGTGGATTTTTGCGGGTTAAAAGGGTAAGCGTTGGCGTTTGGAAATGTAGAAAATGCGGTTTCACCTTTACTGGTGGAGCTTACACGCCTACAACAAAGCTTGGAACAGTTGCAAAGAGAGTAGCTAAAGGAGCACCCATAGAAGAGGCAACAATAGAAACAGAAGAAACCGAGTAACGCCATCTTTTTTATAAGTGATTTAAAGATTGATTGAAAACCCACGTTTGCTGTTAACAACTTCAAGAAGACCAACAAGAAGCATGAGAACCCTATGCAGAGAGATCAGCCACACCATTCCCTTCGCTATAAGAATAAACCGCGGCAAATTAAGCCTACAAGGAATAGCAGAAAAAGCCATAGAGCTTGACGCCGAAAAAATTATGATTATTGAAAGATGGAAATTCAGCGTTGGAAAAATACAGCTTTTTCATGTAAAACCAGAAGGATTGAAAAACGTCCCGCCAACCATTTATGTGCACAATGTAATATTTCGAAGAAACTCGGCAGGAGAAACGATGAAAGGAAAAAGGATAAGATCCATGGCAATTGCAGCCTCGCTGGACAAAAATGCTGAGGTTATAAAACTTGAAAAGGTTCTATCAGATTTTCTTGCATTACCAGTTTTCTCATTTGAAGAAATGGTTAACAGAAAATATGAGGCGGCAATGCAGATTAAAACCAGTCCACAGAAAAATTTAATCATCACTTTCATGCTTCTACCAGAATTGGTTGAGGTTGGCCCACAGATTTGGGTATCGCATTTAGTTTGGAGTTAAAAATTTGAAGGCGAAAGCTATTGTTAAGTTAAAGTTTCCCTCAAAAAAACATTTGGAAATTTTCGCCAAGGCTTTGGAGCCAGAGGTTAAAAAGCCAGCTACCACCCGTTCAAAGGCAAATATAGAAAAAAGAGAAAAATTCTTTATTTTGATGGTTGAAGCCAGAGATACTGTGGCTTTGCGGGCTACATTAAATGCCTATTTGAGGTGGATAAACTCTGTGGTAAACGTTTTAGAAGTTTTGGAAAAACAATGACGCTTTAAAATGGGGGTGAGCGTGAGTTTACGGAAAATGCTTAATTAATAGCTTGGCTTAATGATGAGCAATGGAAGGATAAAGAGTGGGTGACGAAATTTCGAAGCTTCCACCCCAAGTTCAAGAACGCTTGTTAAGACTTCAGCAGCTTCAACAAACACTCCAGTCAGTACTGGTTCAGAAGCAGCAAGTGGAGATTGAATTAACAGAAATTGAACAAGCCTTAAGTGAATTAGAGAAGATGAGCGATGACGCTGTCATTTACAAGGCTATTGGCTCACTTCTGGTGAAATCGGAAAAAGCCAAGACAGTAGCAGACTTAAATGAGCGAAAGGAACTTTTCAACATGCGAGCTACGGTTCTAGGAAAACAAGAAGAACGCTTGCGCAGTCAAATAAAAGATTTGCAAACTAAGCTTCAACAGGACTTAAGTCCAGTTTCTCCATTCCAGCCCTAACAGAAATCGCTTAGGTGGAACTTTTGGAAGATTTAGGCATACCAGAGTTAACAAGCGAAGAAATTGAAGAATTGTGTGTCGTTGCAGAAAAAGCTGCCAGAGAATATGTTACTTCAAAAGTTCCTTCGAAGAGAATAGAAACATTAAACATAAGTGTTAAGGTGGAAGACACAAAACCTGTTACTGTGACGATAGATGTGGATGTTGTTTTGTCGCCGTTGATGAAAGATTTTGATGTGAAAGGGCTTGCAGAAGAGGCTATTAAGGAAGCGTTCGCTTCTATTGATAAATATTTGAGGGCGTTAAAGTGTCATTCACAAGAATAACGAAACTTTTGGAAGAGATAGAGGCTAAACTTGTTGTTTTATTATGCCATCATAATGCTGACCCAGACGCCATCTGTTCAGCCTATGCCTTCGCAAACTTATTAAAAAATTTAAAGCCAAACATTGAAGTTGAAATTGTAGCAGCCCAAGGAATAAGTCGGCTCTCCAAACATCTTCTTAAACATATTCCAATAGAGGTTAAAGCTCACTCTAACATTGAAAGGGCAGATGCCATAGTTCTGCTTGACACAAACACAATCCAACAACTTAATAATTTGGCTGAAAAAGTCAAAACTTTAAAGGCACCTCTCATAGTCATTGACCACCACGCAGCCCACCCAGAAACAGAACAGATGGCAAAAATCTGCATAACCAACGAGGAAGCATCATCCACATGCGAAATCGTATACAATTTCTTTAAAGAGGTTAACCTTAAACCCGGCGCAAATGAGGCTAAAGCATTGTTTTTGGGCATAGCTTTTGACACACGTCATTTCGTATTGGCCAACTCATCTACACTAAAATCAATTGCGGAACTCATCGACGCAGGCGTCAATGCGCAGGAAACATTAGCTTTGCTTTCTTTGCCCATGGACTTTTCCGAAAGAGTGGCAAGGTTAAAAGCTTGTAGAAGAGCCAAACTTTTCAAAGTTGGAGAATGGATAATTACCTTTTCCCATGTGAGCGCTTACCAAGCTTCAGCAGCACGAGCCATAATTGACTTAGGCGCTCACGTGGCTGTGGTGGCAGGACAAAAGAATGAAAATCTTGAAATCAGCCTCCGCTGTGTTCGCGAGTTTCATGAGAAAACGGGTATTCATTTAGGCAGAGACATAGCCAAACCCTTAGGCGAATATCTCCATGGTATGGGAGGTGGACATTCCACAGCCGCGGGCGTGAACGGTGTTGGAGACATTGAGACGGGACTTAAACGTTGTTTACGGCTTCTTAAAGAAAAGTTGGCTGGTGCAGCATAGTATTTTAGTATAACATATTTAAGTAGCTACTCTTAAATGAACCAAAAATAACCGCTTAAAACTGGGTAGGCACAACAAGCATGCCAGTAATTGAAACAAAAAACCTCACATACACTTATCCGGGCGGAACAAAACCGTCAATTAGCGATGTTTCCATAAAAATAAAGAAGGGAGAATTCGCCCTCATAACCGGTCCAAGCGGATGTGGAAAAACAACCCTCTGCCGCTGCTTCAACGGGTTAATTCCCCATTTCTATCAAGGTGAACTAAAAGGAGAAATAAAAGTTACTGGACTGAATATCCTCGAAAATCCAATTTATGAAATGGCAAAACATGTGGGGCTTGTTTTCCAAAACCCTGAAAACCAGCTTTTCGCCCTTTCTGTGGAGAAGGACGTTGCTTTCGGACTAGAAAATTTGGGAGTACCGAGAGAAGAGATAAGAAAGAGGGTTAATTGGACGTTGAATCTCACGGGCATATATGATTTGAGAGAGAGGGCACCCCATGAACTTTCTGGGGGACAACAGCAGCGTGTCGCCATAGCCTCCATATTAGCTATGCAGCCAGAAGTTATGGTTTTAGATGAACCAACCTCTTTCCTCGACCCTTTAAGTGCAAAGAAAATCTTTAAAGTGATTTATGAATTGAATAAGAAACTTGGAATAACCGTTGTGCTTGTTGAACATAGGCTTGATTTGACAGCAAGATACGCCGACCACATAATCGTAATGGACGATGGAAAAGTTGTTTTGGATGGCGAACCCCGCGAAATCTTAAGCTCCGAAGAAGCTCGCCTAATTGGAATAGGAATTCCAAAGGCAACACGCCTCTACCACATTCTTAAGAAGGATGGAGTAAAGCTTAGCAACACTGTTCCCTTGTCTTCGGATGAAATGGCAAATCTCTTAAAGGAGGCTTTAAAAGTTCATGATTGAAGTGGAAGATGTCTATTTTAGATACCCAAATGGTGTAGAAGCATTAAAGGGCGTGTCTTTAACAATCAAAAACGGCGAATTCGTAGCCATAATGGGACAAAACGGTGCTGGAAAAACAACCCTCGTTAAACATTTTAATGGATTGCTAAAGCCAACCAAAGGAAGGGTGTTAGTGGATGAAGCTGAAACAACAAAAGTTAGCGTGGCAACCCTAGCCAGAAAAGTGGGCTTCGTTTTTCAGAATCCAGATCATCAGCTCTTCTGCGAAACAGCGGAAGAGGAAATAGCCTTCGCATTGAAAAATTTCGGGTTCAAAGAAACAATTATAAAACGCAGAGTCCAATGGGCTCTAAACCTTTTAGGACTAACCCAATATAAAAAAATATCACCATTCATGCTCAGCGGTGGGGAAAGAAAACGGGTAGCCCTCGCCTCGGTTCTTGCATGGAACCCAAAAATACTCATATTAGACGAGCCGACAATTGGGCAAGATTATCAACAAAAAGAGAAACTTAGACAGTTTATTCTACAGATGAAAACGCAGAGAAAAACTGTGATTATTGTTACGCATGATGTGGAGTTTGTGGCTGAATGCAACCCAAGAGTTGTTTTAATGCGTGAAGGAAAAATTGTTGCAGACGGCGAAGCAAAAGAGATTCTCACAAACGAGGAAGTCTTAACCCAAGCGTCCATAGTTCCACCTCAAATTGCCCAAATTTTCATGCAAATGCCAAGCTTACAATTACCAAAGAACATCATTGACGTTTACGAAGCAAGGGAAATACTGCTTAAAATGTTGAGGAGTGACGCCAAATGAGTGTTTTTGACGGATTAAAATTCCGAAGAGTTTATTCTCCAATTCACAATTTAGACCCAAGAATAAAGTTCATCTATGTCCTCGCAATTTTTGTCATAGCAATAATCTTTTGGGAACTCATACCATTAATCGTGCTTTTTATCATACAGATACCCTTTGTAGTTTTGGCTGGAGTTAAACGGGAATGGCTCCGTTCAATGCGTGGAGGCGCATTTCTAGCCTCAATAATTTTTGTAACAAACTTTGTTGTCGCCTATTTTGCAGGACGAGGATTAGCGGAGAGTTTAGAAAATGCTATTGCGTTAACGTTACGTTTCATAGTCCTAATAGAATCTTTCTCAATCTTTTTCTTGACAACATCGCCAGACCATTTGGGCTTAGCCCTAGAACAGACTGGGATGCCCTACGAGTTCTGTTTTGCCTTCACAACTGCTGTGCGTTTCGTTCCAGTTTTAGCTGAAGAAGCACAAACCATAATGGATGCCCAAAAAGCTAGGGGTTTAGAGCTTGAACGGGGAAACTTTCTGAAAAGAATTAGGAATTATATTCCAATTCTCATACCATTAATCGTAAGCGCAATCAGAAGAAGCCTCGAGTTAGCAGAAGCCATGGAATCCCGTGCTTGGGGAGCAACTAAGAAACGCACAAACCTTTACGTGTTAAAAATACACAAAAACGACTTTTTCTTGATAGTTATAACTATTGGAATTTTGGCAACAGCAATTTTTATTCGCTTATACGTTCCAATTCCATCATTAAATCAGCTTTTGAAAGGCATATTTTAAACCATAAGGCTTTTAATACAGACCTAATGTAATGGGTTTCGAGGCTCAAAAGTTGGAAATGCTCAAGGCAGCGGCAGAAGAAATCATCGAAGGAATTAAACGATGCATTGAAGAGCTTAATATGAAAGAAGTTGAAAGATTAATCGAACTTCTGATAGGGGCAAAAGAGAAAAAAACCTTTATTGTAGGCATTGGAAGAAGTGGATTCGTCGCCAGAGCCTTCGCCCTTCGCCTAATGAATTTGGGATTTAACGTTTACTTCCTAGGTGAAACCATCACGCCAGCGGCTGAAAAGGGAGACCTACTGATAGCAATTTCTGGAACTGGCGCCACAAAAATGGTTTTAACAGCAAGCACAGCAGCCAAAGACATAGGCGCCACAGTAATTGCCATCACATCCTTCCCAGAATCTCCATTGGGTCAAATGGCTGACCTCGTCGTAACAGTTAAGGGAAGGACAAAAATGGGCTGGCCGAGAGAAGAGGATTATTTAGCTAGACAGATTATGGGCGAAAGAGAACCATTAACTCCTCTTGGGAGTGTTTTCGAAAATAATTGCATGGTATTTCTGGACAGCTTAATTGTGGAGTTAATGCATCGGATGGGAAGGACTGAGGAGGATTTAAAGCGTAGGCATGCGACAATAGAGTAGGCTTAAAATTATGGAGAGTGCCGCCTATAAGGGCTAAATGGAAAAAGAAGAGGATGCGAAAACAAAAGAAAAAACGCCAAAAACGAAGGGCGAGATATAAGTAAGTTGGTTTGGGATTAGAAGTTAAAGGCTAAATTGTCGCTTTTATGGTTGGTTTCAAGCTGTTAGTGTTAAGCATGCTAAAGATTAATTATGCATATAACTTATTAAGACACACGACACACTATACTTATG
>JASEJA010000050.1 GCA_030017755.1 Candidatus Bathyarchaeota archaeon | reverse complement strand
TTGAAAAAATGGGTTATGTTCATTCTCTCCAGAAAGAGCTACTATGCAATAACGGAGCATGGAAAAGAAGATATTAAATAACTGCCTGTTCTCTGAGCCGTCAACTTCGATTTTTAGAGCTTTAATTTCGTGAAAAGGAGGTTATCTCCTCTATCGAGGATTGTATCTCGGTAGATTCTACTCCATCAGCCCAGGAATGACTAAAATGGCTTTGCTCATCTCCTTCTCTATTTCGATCTGAGTTTTTTATTTGACACTTTTCAGCCTCTGGCAACAAGCGAATAACAATTAAGGCCCTTTTCGGCATATCTTCCACTACTGTCAAAATTTGTAAGGTTTCGGCACATAAGCTCTTCGCAACACGGGTTTGTATTATGATTGAAGCATATTGGTTTTTGTTTGGAAATTTGTCGGAAAATGGGCTAAAACTGGAAATTTTCGGAAAACTTTTCTGCCAAGCTTCATTTTTGATTTTGATAAAAGTTAGCGAAAAAATTGATAAGGGTGGAAGAAGAGACCGCTTCAGTATAATAGCCAGCATTTTAGAATCAGTCACCGATGGAGTTCTAAAACAAAAATAATGTATGATGTGAAGCTTAGTTATGCTCAATTAAAAGATTACGTCTCATTGCTTGCTAAATTGAAATTGCTTGAGATGGTTCCTCGCGGAAACCTTATTATCTGCAAAACAACGGCAAAAGGAATTGATTTCGTAAAAAGATATGCCGAGCTGCAAGAGTTATTCAGCAAATAATAATTAAAGTTATAGCTCTTTTGTAGCTGTTAGTATGCCTGCTTTTCGTCTGAGCCCTGTAACGTATTCGGCGTATCTCGGATAGAATTGTATGGCCTTGCTTTTAAGTTTCATATGATGTCTGCACCTATCGTTTTACGCTTTCGTCAGCCTCTGCCTGTTTCTTCCAGAACTCTATAAGCTCTGCTATAACCTCATCCATATTCCTAATTTTTCATCCGCCCTTTGCATGTCTCCACGAACAGCAAGCAGACGCCTATAGGTTTCCAGCTAACCCAAACCTGAGCCGTACGCTTCTCTTCAGACATACAAAGCCTTCGTGATATGAAGGAGTACACACACATAATCGTGCCGAAAGACTGCATGACAAGCTTAAGGCCCTCGCCCAACAAAACGGCCTATCCATAAGCCAGCTGATCACTCAACTCGTCAACATCAACGTGAATGTCAATGTTAGTATTAATACCAGTATTAATACCGCCCTACTAACCACACAAAATCAAAGCCTTCTTCAAGCTCTAAACCAAAAAAACAGCCAAAATCAGCTTGCTTTCATAAAAAGCGAAAGAATGGAAATCGTAGGCGTCAATCCAAGGTGCGGGGGGTGGGATTTGAACCCACGGAGGCCTACGCCAGAGGATCTTAAGTCCTCCCCCTTATCTTAGGCTGTTAAGCTTTTCTGGCGCCCAAACTGCCTATTTAGACCTGGCTCGGGTACCCCCGCGCCGCATATTGTGAGATAATGCTGCACATTTTAAGTCTTTTGCGAATGCATTAAGTTAAAATCTGAATTTGATTATTTTATTGTTTGGGCGGGTAGCCTAGCATGGATAGGGCGCAAGCCTCCTAACAAACGAAGAAAGCTTGTGGTCGTGGGTTCAAATCCCACCCCGCCCGTTTCAGGATGAACCCTACCCGCACTACTTGCGTTTTCTAAACAGCATTACACCGTCTGGGGCTGTGCAGACGTATTCGAAGCCTGATTCTATAAACTGTTTGGCTTCTTGGGATGTAGTTGCAGCCTTGCATACGAAGTCGTCATCTTTAAAGTTGACGAGTTGAGTGTACATTAGCGTGTTTTTGATGTTTTTGTGACCGAGTAGCTTCATGACGTGGAGGATGTCCTTTGTCTTTGCGTATTCCAGAGTGGCTTTCCAGTGTCGAAAGGTGTGGAATTTTATTTGTTTCAGTCTGGGGTTTTGAAGTTTTTTGGCTAATCTGTTTCTTTGTCTTGCAAAGCTTTTCCTCATTATAGTAACGCTGGGGAATATGTTAGTGGAATCTTTTTGAAGAGCGTTTAACATGGCTATGAGCTTGTTTGAAATTTTGAGGATTCTTGGACTGCTGCCTTTTTCAGGCGTAATGCTCACGGTGCCGTTTACGAAGTCTATGTCAGTCCATTTTAGTTTGCAGGCTTCGCCGCTTCTCATCCCAGTTTCCTTTAGAAGTTGGAGGTATGCGGCAAGTTTCTTCGTGTGTGAGCATCCGGCTATGAGGTCGTCGATTTCCCTTTCGGTTGGTATGAAGGGCAGTTTTTCAACTCTTCTATACCTTGGAGGTTCCCATTTACCGCCAAGGAATGCTAGAAAACTGCTGTAAGCTTCGACCATTAATTCCTTTCTTGCCTCGCTGCAATTATTTTTCGCGATAGCCTCTTTAACGGATTCCGGGTTACAAAGGTCTGCCCCAAGCCTGACAAGTCTTTTCAGGATTTTAACGTGTCCTTCAATGGTTGTTTCAGCGTAACCTTGCTTTTTTAATTTCCAAGCGTACTCGATGATTTTGGAAGTTGAAGTAGTGTCCGTGGCGAGGTGTTTTTCTGTTTGTTGTGTGGCTCCCGCCAGCCCGCTTTTAGACGGGTTTTCTACTTCGGCCAAGGTTTGCACCAGCCTATGCTGGCCAGTGGGCTCTCTGCTCTTGGCTTCATGGATCCCTTGGCAATTAAAAGGTAAGGCGTCTGGCGAATTTAAAATCTGCCTCTGAACTTTGTGAACGTGTTGAAACTTGCCGGAACGGTTGCGATTTGTTTGGCTGAAGCGGTAGCCGCATTTTCTACACAGCCACCTTTGAACGCTTGAGCCATTTGCCAAGTAGCGTAAGCCGTCTTTGTAGAGGCTTGTGCTTCCGCATTCTGGGCAGAAGCGAGCCAAGATTGGGATTCTAGCTTGCAGTTGGCACAGATTCTTGACGCATGAGTCCATACAAGTTCGGGCCGCAACAGCGTTCCACAGAAGCCACAGTAGTTGTAAGATGATCGATCGAAGGCGAGCTTAAAAACGTTGAGAAGAAGCGCTCCCTTGCTGAGAAAGACCTTAAAGATTTGCTGAGCACTAAGCAAATGTTACTGGAGGTCGGCATAGACAAACTGGCAAACTTGGCAATGTTTCATTAATGAATTTGAAACTCTTGGATTTAGCGGTAAAGAAGTTCTTGAACTCGCACAACTAAAGAAGCTGGATGGAGAAGGAATCCGCCTCAGATCCCTGCGGAACATTTTAAGTCCACCCGTGAGCTGAAGCAAAAGCGTGAAGTTCTAAAAAGAGAAATTGAAAGTTGGGAATCAAAGTTAAGGGTTTTTTCAAAAATGGGAAGAGAAATGGAGAGGACCGTCAATGACTTACAACGCATCCAGCATTTGATGAACATGCGAAAGGCTTTCACTTGTGGATACTGCGGCTCCCAATTCTTTCATGAGCTTAGACGCTTTCAAGTCAGCCAATGCTTAGCCATGGGGCAGCCAATTATCATACCATGCCAAAAGTGTGGTGCGCCAAACACATACAACCCATATGAAGTCTTGGCAAGATTGGGATTTGAAGTCTTGAGTTAGCTATGTTAACAGATGAAGAACTTGGTGTGTCTTCTATTCTCTCTTTAATATTCGTGTAGCTATCAAAAATCACATAATCAACTGGGTCACCTATGAATCTGGCATCACTGGGGTTATATCCAAATATCTTGAAAATCGGTGCTAATTGTTCAGCAAGTGCTCCTTTAAGAACGGCTCTGCTTTTTGCTAACGCACCTTCTCTGAATGCCTTTTCAAAAACTCTTTGCCCTATCTCGTCTCTCGTTTTCTTGCCATCGACTCTACTTTTGCTGCATGCATGCCATACCGTCAGTTTCGGGGGAAGTTGTTGAAGCATTGCAAAAGACGGAAGAGGAGAAAGGGCAAGCTCAATTGACTGAATTCATGGATGAGGCTGAAGCGGAACAATTTTTGAAGGGCAACCACTTTCATGTGGCACATGCCTATTTTTTGGTAACTCTATGTTATGTCCAATGAAAGAAAAAAAATGGCTTAAGAAATTTATTTTGTCAGATGTCTTAGAGTTAGGACTCATACGAAGTATATGGGCTTCGTTGAGAGAAGAAGTTCAGAGACTAAATGACCCATTAAGTGGAATTCCTACTTCTTAACAAAACATCTTCTGTCCAGTTCTTATTCAATTCAAAGCATGAAAGGTGTGGTGGAAAGAGCTTTATCAAACTTGATTAGTAACCTATTTGGAGGATTTACACATGACTATGCTTACGTTAACAGAGAAACAGAAAGAAAACCTCAATTCGCATATTTCCGCATACAAAGAATGGCTGAGCACCTCAGATGGTTTGGAAAGTGTTGCGGAACATCGCAATCATGAGAAATTCTTCAAAGAGAAGCTTCGTTCTGACAGAATTGACACATTGACTGAAAATGAATTTAGAGAAGTATACAAGACTTTATGGGCTAGTGGATTTTGGGGAAACAAAGACTGGTACATTGACAACAAATTAATCCGACCGAATGGACTAGAAAAAATAAAACTCGAACTCAAGAATCTCCTTTATGGTTCGGGAGAAATCAACGTTAGATATGATAGATTTCGTCAGAACATCAAGGGATTCGGTCCGTCTTCGATTTTAAATGAAGGCTAAATATTCCACCTCAAAAATTGCAGTCTGCCTCAGCGTAATTTCAGACTGAAGTCCACTCTCCTATATTTGTAGGCTCTGCTTTGACTGGTTGAATGTTAAATGTCAATGTTATTATTAGCATAATCGTTAGCAAGGCTAAACTGACTACTTTCTTCTTCATCCTGTTTTCACCTCCTTAGACTTAATCAGCCACAGCCCATGCTCTATAAGTCATAGAACTGAATAAAGCTCCCCAAAAACTAATATCGAATACGAAAGTTAGGTCTTTGCTTTCACCATTTTTTTGATAAACTCTTTGTTCCTGCTTTTCATATTTTCCTGCTCCCGAAATCTCTGCAAAAACTTTTATCCATCCATCTCCTCCGTTGTTTCTCACCGTGACTTCAACATAACACACATAGTTAAGTCCTTGAAAACCGTCATGCCCATACGTAGATGTAATTTCAGGTTTTGGTGGATTTATAATGCGAAGAAGTGGACTGTACAAAAGAATTAAAGAGGCGATAATTACCATGCCTATAACTACCCCCACAGCTACCCATTTGATAGG
The DNA here is from genome assembly GCA_030017755.1 of Candidatus Bathyarchaeota archaeon. GTDB lineage: Archaea > Thermoproteota > Bathyarchaeia > Bathyarchaeales > Bathycorpusculaceae > JASEJA01. Next base: position 2,712 of record JASEJA010000050.1, on the reverse strand, counting down.
TATCTTTTTACGTTCTACTTTTTCCATCATTTCTCACCTCCTCTTTACTTCCTCCTAAAATAACATATTGCCTCCCATAGACACTTTAATGCTCCTTTCAAAGATTGTGACTTTATATCTTCGTTGACCTTCTCTTCACCATAATAGTGACAAAAGATGAAAAAATTAATAAAAGTAGAAGCATAGCTACGGAAGGGAGCTCTGGGATGATTGTGTAAACATAATATTGTCCATAGTTATCCTCGTTGACCCAGTGATGGTTAATCTTATCTGAAGCGTGAACATAATATTTTACGAACGTATTTTCTGGTTGTCCCGGGATAACACCTTCATACAATCCTAAAGCCTCATTAAAAATCATGTTTGAGGAATTCCATGTTGAGTCTCCATTAACGGAATATTCAAGCATGACATAACCTACTCCGACAATTTGGTCGGTAACATTAGCCCTAACGGTTACTTCTTGGTAAGGTTCAACTTTGTCTCGTTCTGGTTCTTGCGTTACACTGGAAATTTGAATTGGTGTAAGATTTGGAGGAGCCATAGCTGGTGAAGACAAAATAGGCATATAATTGATAAGACTAAGTTTACGATCGTCTTTTTGGTCGTATATTTTCTCATCAATCAGCGACGTATTGGTTGTGCCCTACCAGTTATAAGTAACATTGATAGTGATTCGGGGATCTTCCTTTTCGACTTCTACTGCGTATACATTGCCATAGATATTATTATAAAGAATGCTTGCCCTATCCAGTCCTTCAGGGTTTAGGGAATAAGAAAAGCTGATTCCATTTCTACAGTCAACCACGGTATTGTTGGCTACGGTTGGGCTTCCTATCCAGCCTCCTGAAAATGGTATTCCATCCCAACATCCTCGTATAAAGTTCCACATGATTCGGGGGGAATCCGCGGTGCTACTTATTGTAATACCCATCTCCATAACATCAATAATATTAAATAACACTAACGCATTCCCCATAGCACAGATTGCGCTATACCCGCCAACAATAGTATTGTTTGAGATTATTCCACCAGTAGCAATAGCCCAAGACCCTGTAAAACGTATTAAATTATTCGATATTTTTGGAGCCCCTCCGTAGATACCGCTTGGAAGACACCAAAAATTAATTTCAGCATATTCAATAACACATCCAGTGCCTGTGACTTCATTCCATGGAGTGCTACTGTCAGCAAAATATATTCTCCATTGATACTCCAACTGTTGTTCGAGAGCTTTAATTTTTATTCTGTGAGTCTCATTTCCAACCGCGCGTAATGTGCCTTCAACTCTCAATGACCAAAAGTCCATATCTATAGTCACCCCAGGCCCTATGGTCAAGGTCACATCCCTGGCTACCGTCACAGTGTCAACAAAAACGTATGGACTATTTTCAAGCGTCCATGTTGTGTTCTGTGAGATGATTCCGCCCACAGATGTTTCTGAGCTGCTATAATTAACAGCTTTTGTCAGGTTGAAGTTAATTCCAGCAATTAAAAGACCTGAAACAAAAACAGCGAGAAGGCATGTTAATTTCACTTTCATTCTTTCGACCTCTCACGTTAGGCTTGTTCTCTTTCTGCCTTCAATTAGGGCTAGGCGGTTACACGCCTCCAGATATTTGACTCTGGCTTAAACTTAAACATTTCCGTTATTATCTGATAACAGAATACTGAAAAAGAGAACTTTCCTTTTCCGATTTAGAGGCTAAATTTTGGTTTTCGCTTTTATACAGAATTGTTAACAAGAAAATTTAGGCTTTATTCTTGGTTAGGAGACTTAAAAATGAGTTTTTTCTAAGGATGGTTCAGTTGTGGGTAGGAAATTGAGAAAAAAGGCTTAATCAGTAGGCACTTCTTCCTTTCTGATTCTGTCCACTTATCGGTTGGAAAGCCTTAAATATGCTCTTATCAATTTTATGAGTGCTATCGGCTACCAACCGATGAGTTATCAGAACCCTTTTTCTTGTCGCAGATGATATGTATGGTTTCTACTGCAATAACGGCGATCACTATAAAGTGCAAGAGGAAATCAAGCCATACCAGTGGGCCTTTGAATGGGCTGTATACTTAACTTGTTCTTTCGTATAGCCCCTTTCTAAGAGTAAGGAAAAGTGCGAATCCAGAACAGACACGGAATAGCCTAGCCTGGAATGGGTGCCAGACTCATAAACAAGCATATTTTGCAAAAATAGACAAGAATTTGGCTTATTTTGGAAATCTAAGCATTGATTGGCAAGAATACAAAGATTATATTTTCAGTAACCTTTCCAGAAAATATGCTAGAGACATTCTCCGTTTATCCAAAAAATACTTTGAAGTGTTAAAGTATCCTCAGAGGGCTTCAAAGATAGCAATTTTAACAAAAGATAAGAAAAGAGGATACTTTGAGGATACTTTAAAAGCTTCCGAGAGTAGAATAGAGAATAATGAGAATACTGAGAATTTCATTGGTCTTAGGAATAAGACTTAGGTTGAATCGAGTATACGATAAAGCCAATCTCAGGTTTTAAATTAAAAACTAGTGTGTTATTGCTGAGTTAAGCTTATGCAAGAGCTTGACATAAATTTTATTCCAGGTTGCTATAAAATTGTTCTTTGACAATCTGTTTGGATGAGAAGAACAAGCAGACGGTAAAAAGAAAGGAAGTTTCCCCTAAAAAAACGAATAGGGGAAAGCCGCTCTGCAAAATTGCTATGTGAAAAAAGAGGGGG
>JASEJA010000049.1 GCA_030017755.1 Candidatus Bathyarchaeota archaeon | reverse complement strand
CAAACACAACAAGTTTCACCCCTATACCATAAATTCAAAAACTTAAGCTACTCTCCTCCTGAAAAGATAACTTCTATAGCTGATGCTTTGGTAAGCGTTAACCCTCCGCTTTTGGAGCTTATGGTTAAAAAGTTAAGGGAAGCAAATGGCGATGTAGTTATGGTTGGCGAAAACGAAATTTACGAGGCTTTTATGGAGCTTGCTGGAAAAGGATTTTTTATGGAGCCGAGTTCAGCTGTTGCTTATGCAGTCTATAAAAAACAACTTTTAAGCAACGAAGTTTCTAAAAGGGATAATGTTGTCATAATTTTAACTGGAACGGGATTAAAAACCATGCTTAAACCACGTTAACAATGTCCGCATAATAGTTTACATTTAGAAAAATTTATATTGTAATGCTGTTTTTCATTGAGACGCATTAGGGAGGTGTTTGGTTTGCCATCAACTGCACAAGCTGGAGGAGTTCCAGTTTTAATATTAAAGGAAGGCTCAAGCCGAAGCCGAGGGAGAGAGGCTCAACACGCCAACATGATGGCTGCAAGAATTGTAGCCGAAACCGTGAAAAGTTCTTTAGGCCCGAAAGGTATGGATAAAATGCTTGTAGACAGCTTCGGCGACACAACAATCACAAGCGATGGACGCACGATCCTTGATGAAATGGACATTCAACACCCGGCAGCAAAAATGATGGTAGAAGTTGCAAAAACCCAAGACAACGAAGCCGGCGACGGCACAACAACAGCCGTAATATTAGCAGGCGAACTTCTCAACAAAGCAGAAGAGCTTATCGGAAAGAACGTTCACCCAACAATAATCATTGACGGATACAAGAAAGCCAGCGAGAAAGCATTAGAAGTTTTAGAAAAAATAGCGATGTCAACAGGGTCAAACCGCGAAGAATACTTGAAAAAAGTTGCAATGACTTCCATGGCAAGCAAGTTAGTGGCTGAACATAGAGAATATTTGGCTGATCTTGCTGTTAAAGCGATTCTTGAAGTTGCAGAAAAAGAGAATGGAAAATATAAGGTGGATATTGACGACATTAAAGTTGAAAAGAAACCCGGCGAGTCATTGAGGGATACCAAGCTCATTCAGGGCATAGTTTTAGACAAGGAAGTTGTCCACTCTGGAATGCCTAAACGGGTGGAGAAAGCCAAAATAGCCTTATTGGATACGGCGTTGGAAATTGAGAAGACGGAGTTTGACGCTAAAATAAACATTGAAAGCCCAGAACAAATGGACGCTTTCCTCAAGCAGGAAGAGGAAATGCTGCGGCAGATGGTTGAAAAAATAGAGGCAGTAGGCGCCAATGTTGTTTTGTGTCAAAAAGGCATCGATGACATGACTCAGCACTTTTTAGCCAGAAAGGGAATCCTTGCCGTTCGCAGAATCAAAAAGTCAGACATGGAAAAGCTTTCAAAAGCCACTGGCGGAAAAATAATAACCAACATAGACGACATGAGCCCATCCGACTTGGGTTACGCAAGCCTCGTCGAGGAACGCAAGATAGGCGACGACAAAATGACCTTTGTTGAAGGATGCAAACATCCAAGGGCAGTTACAATTTTGATAAGGGGTGGAACAGAACGCATAGTGGACGAAGCAGAACGTTCAGTGCATGACGCATTATGCGTAGTTCGAGACGTGGTTGAAGAACCAAAAATATTGGCTGGTGGCGGAGCACCAGAGCTTGAAATTTCACGTACACTCAAAAAATATGCCGAAACCCTTCCAGGCAGAGAACAGCTTGCAGTTAAAAGCTTCGCAGAAGCCCTCGAAGTAGTTCCAGTAACACTGACAGAAAATGCTGGTTTAGACCCAATAGACATACTATCAGAGTTGAGAGTGCGCCACGAAAAAGGCGAAACATGGGCTGGAATAGAAGTTACTTCAGGAAAAGTCCAAGACATGAGCGAAGCCGGAGTCTTCGAACCTTTGGCAGTCAAGAAACAAATTGTTAAATCCGCTGGAGAAGCCGCCTCAATGATACTTAAGATCGATGATGTAATTGCTGCTGGAAAAATGAAAGCTCCTCCAACACCGCCGGGTGGCCCACCTGGAGCTGGGTATCCAGGCGCTGGGGAGTATTAGAATACGTCTAAAAAAGAGAAGAAAATTTTGATAGGTCCTCCGAAGCTTACTCGTTTCGAAAAGGCTAGGATAGTGGGGGCTAGGGCTTTGCAAATATCCATGGGCGCCCCAATTCTTGTTGAGGTTTCAGAGGGTTTTTCAAGTCCAATAGACATAGCTTTAAAAGAGCTTGATGCTGGAATTTTGCCCATGACTATTAGGCGAACATTGCCGGATGGAACCTATCAGGATATTCCTCTTAAGTGGTTGTTAGAAAAAGAATAAACGTTTTTCAAGGCATCTTTTTTATTTCTTTTGCCATTTCAAGCGTTTTCCTAATTCTTGTCCAGTGGGCTCCTTGCCAGTAGATTTTTCCGCATTTTGGACATTCCCAAAACTCGTTGTAGTATGTGAATGTGCTTTTTTCAACTTTGTTTTCTGCTTTCTCTTTCGGCATTGGTTTCACTTTTGTGTTGCATTTTGGGCATCTTGATGTTGCCATGTCAATGTCTAATTGGATTTTGAATCTTTTTGCGAGTTGTGCGAGTCTTTCTGCTTCAGTTTTTCCTTCAAGGTAGAAGGCGTTCACTCCTTTTGCAGTGGCTTGCTGATAAAGCTCCAAATCTCGTGTGAGAAGGATTCTTCTTTCCTTTTTTGCTATTGTGATTAGTTGGTTGTCGTCAAGTTTGCTTGAATATTTCACATTGTGTCCTAACATGCGAAGCCAACGGGTAAGTTTTCCAAGCATGCCATCAGCGATAAACTTCAAATTTATTTTCTCCGAATTATTTCTCCGCTTCCAGCCTCAGCGACTATTTCGCCTTCATCCATAACTAATTGTCCTTTAACAAAGGTTTTAACTGGTTTTCCTTTAACTTTCCATCCGTCGAATGGCGAAAATTTTGCTTTTGAGTGAAATTTTGATGCATCTATTTTGTCTTCTTTTTTTAAATCTACAACCGTTAAATCTGCAATGTTGCCATTTTCCAAGTATCCTCTGCCCTTAAGTTTGAAGGTTTCAGCTGGTTTTTCCGCCATTAACTTGACAACATCCGTCATCGACAATCTTCCGCGATTAACTTCTGTGAGTAATAGCGGCAATGTGGTTTCTAAACCTGGTATGCCGACCTTAACATTCCAAACATTTTCAGCGTTTTTCTCAGCAAGAGTATGCGGTGCATGGTCTGAAGCCAAAATGTCAATCCACCCATTTTTAATGCCATCCAAAATAGCTGAAACACTTTTTCTGTTTCGAATTGGGGGCAAAGTCAACGTTAAAGTGCCAATCTTCCTCAAGTCTTTAACTGATAAAAACATGTGGTGAGGCGTGGCTTCACAGCTTATTGGTAATCCTAAATTTTTTCCTTCCCTTATCGTTTCCAGCCCCTTTTTTGTACTTACATGGCAAAAATGTATGTGGGCATGGGTTTGTTTAACAATGTTTAACAAACGTTTTACAGTTTTCCATTCTGCATTTTCTGAATGAGCTTTCAAAAATGCTTCAATGTCATTGCGATTAGACTGCTTAAATTTTTCTTCAGCTTTTTCTATTGTTCTTTTGTCTTCTGCGTGAACTGCCACCAAAGTTTTCAATTTGGCAACCGCCTCAAATGCTTCTAACAAGGCTTTATCGTCGTCTATGTTTAATCCACCCATTTGATCCATCATGAAAAGCTTGAAAGCAACAGCCCCAGCTTTAATGATTGCATGAATTTCATCTGTTTTCTCTGGAAATTCAGAATAAAAGCCAACATTAACCAAAATCTTCTTTTCAGCAACCTTCATGCGTCCTCTTAAAGCTTCAACACTCATAGTTACTGGGTCGTTGTTGGGCATGTCTAAAACTGTGGTTATCCCTCCCGCCGCAGCCGCCGCCGTTCCACTGTAAAAGTCTTCTTTGTAGGCTTTTCCTTCATCCCTCAAATGCGTGTGAACATCTATTAAACCAGGCAAAACTAAGAGATTTTTCAAATCCATTTTTTTATCCGCTTTCGGCATGACAGCTTCTTTGCCTACCTTGTAAATTTTGCCATATTCTATGGCGATGCTGCACTCCACTATTTTCTTGTTTATGTAGACTTTCGCATTGCCTAGAACTAAGTCAACGGTCAAGTAGGACGCTCTCTTTTTATTTTAAGTGTAAGTTTATTCTATTATTTTGAAGAAGTCTCTTTCCGTCAATATTCCTACAAGCTTCTCATTTTCGACAACTGGTATAGCGCCAACATTTTTCTCGCGCATAATTTTTGCTGCCTTGCCGATGTCTGCGTTTGGTTCTATTGTTGCAACTTCCTTTGTTGCTATTTCCATGGCAAGGGTGTTTAAAACTTGGATTATGTTTCCCGACTGTAAATATGCGAAAACTTTTCCTGAACCAAAAAACCTTATGATGTCCATGGCTGTGATTATGCCAATTATCTTGCTGTCAGACACTATTGGCAGTCTTCTAAATCCTTGAGTTGCCATTGTTTTTTCAGTCTCAAAAATTGTTGTTTTTGGCAAAGCGGTGACAACTTTTTCCGACATAAGCTCGGCAACTTTTACGCCGCTCAATCTATCAGCAAACATGTTCGCTATGTCTCTTTCCGTGATTATTGCCCTAACACGGTTTTCTTCGTCAACTACGGGTAAACCGCCAAGGTTTTGCTCTTTCATCAACTTTACTGCTCCGCTTATTTTTGAAGAAGTTTTAACGAAAACAACATTCTTTGTCATAATGAGCCTCACTGGCTCGTTTATGGCTTTGAAAAAGTTTCCGCCATGTTTCTGCTGGATTATTTCAAATTTTTTCCCACCACCAAGATAATCAATTATGTCTGTGGCTGTTATGATTCCTTCAAGGGCTTTCGTTCCAGGGTTGGCTACTGGTATTCGGCGGAACCCTTTCTTTGCCATTATTCGAATTGCATCATAAATTGGTGTGGTGGGCGCCATTGTCACAACGGGGCTTTTTGCAATGTGCATTATTTCGCTTTCACGTTTTTTCGAAAGATGAACCCTTAAAGAGAGTGGACCCTTCTCCTTCAATGTTCTTCTGAAGGATTCTCTACTCAAAATATCATCCCTTCATTTAACAATTAATTTGGCAACATCCTCCCGGTCAACTATACCAATCAACTTGCCTTCCTTATCTATAACTGGAACTCTTCCGATATCCCTTGAAACCATGATTTTTGCAACTCTAATTACTTTTATGGAAGGCTCAACGGCTATAACTTGTGTGTTCATGAGTGAAGAGATTTTAGATGAACCCCGAAAGCGTCCCTTTTTAGACTCAAATGTTGGCAATAATGCTCCACTTTGGATAAGGTCTTTTTGCGTGACAATTCCCACTAATCTATCATTTTTCGTGACGGGTACGCCTCCTAAGGATTTGGTCTGCATTAGGCGCCAAATGTTATCCACTTCATCTTCTGGAGAACAAGCTACAACGTTTTTTGACATTACTTCTTCGACGGTTTTTGCAAGTTTTTCAGGGCTTGTTTTAATTATTGCTTCAATGAAGTTTTCTAACCCGAAAACCCCCACATAATTTCTCTCTTCAACAGAGTTTATGACAGGTGTGTTCCATTCGTCTAATCGAATCATTTCTTTAACCGTCGAAGTGGCATCATCTTCCATTGTTGCTGTATGTTTTGGGTTTCTCATTATTCCTTTAACTCTTATGGGTGAGACAGAAGACGAAATTGTCATAACATCGCCGCGGGAGACTATGCCAATAAGTCTTTTAGTTTTGTCTATTACGGGAAGGATTCTCAAGGCGAAATCTCGTATGATTGCTCGGGCTTTTGTGGCAAGTTCATCTTCATAGATGAATGGGTGTTTTTGATTCATGATTTCTTTAACACGCAAAAATAGCCCTCACCCTTCCTCTTCTTCTAACTCCACTTTACAATCTTCGCAGACGTATTCTCCATTAACCTCTTTTAAGTCCTCAGACCAGCCTCCACAGCGGTCGCAATATCCAGCAAGAGGAGTAGATTCTTCCGCGCTTTCTTGAGCTCTATTTTCGCCTTCTATGAGTGCCCGTTCTTGGATTGTTTCCACAAGCTCGGGCATAACTGCCAAAATGTCTTTGCTTGAAACTAACCCAATAAGCTGTCCCTTATATACGACTCCTAATCTTCTTATGTTTAAACGACTCATCCTTCTTGCTGCTTCATTAATTGTTTCATGAGGCTCTATCGTTATTAGGGGCGAGGTCATAACCTCTTTTGCTTGGAGAGAATCTGGCTTAACATTTTTAGCTAAAACTCTTGCAACCAAATCTCTTTCTGTAATTATCCCTAAAGGTTTTCCCTCCTTGTTAGTCACTATAATACAGCCCAAACCATGCTTTTCCATTAGCTCTGCAGCCTTATTTACAGGCGCATCTTCTCCTATGGTGATAACGGGACTACTCATAACATCTCTTACCAGCATTCTAGACCTTAATCCAATGTCAGACATATTCTCAGCCACAGAGGACATTGCCTTTTAGGTTATGCCTCACTCAACTCAAAATGGATATCACACTTTTAAAACTTGCCATGTCACATGAAAAACTAATTAAGATGCTTTACCAAAAGGTTCAGTCTGCCATGAGGGAGGAATTGTAGACGTTAAAAACAAATGTTGAAAAATTGGTGAAAATATCAGTGGTAGGCGAAGTAGCAAGCCCAGTTTATGGAAGAGACATTTACAGAGTCTCTGCCCAAGGAGTTCCAATGGTTTTGCCTGGCGTAGGCGGAATCACATATAACGTGCGTGTGGGCGACCCAGCCTGCGGATGGGAAGCAGACCATGTTGAACCAGGCGTAAGCTTAGAGAATAAAGAGAACGACCCCCGGTATGGGCAAGGAGCAAACACAGCTTTTAATGTGCTTTCATGTGTTGGAAACGAGGCAGTTGTAGTTGGAGGAGAGGCTAAAGGTGCAAAAGGAGTTGTAACTGGAAAGCATGGCGGAATAGAACATGTGCTCGCTGATTTTCAGCCTGAAACCCTTGAAAAACTCATGTTAGGCGACAAAGTTCTCATTAAAGCTTTCGGCGTAGGCTTAAAACTTTTGGACTTTCCAGAAGTGAAAGTTATGAATATGGACCCACGTTTTCTTGAGGCCTTAGATCCGAAGCCAAACGGCGATAAATTAGAGGTTCCTGTTACACATGTGATTCCAGCGGCTATAATGGGTTCTGGTTTGGGTGCAAACCAAACATATTCTGGAGATTATGACATTCAACTCTTCGATGAAGACACTCGAAAGGAATATGGACTTGACGATTTAAGGCTTGGCGATTTGGTGGCAATCCTTGACGCAGACCACTCTTACGGGCGGATTTATAAGAAAGGCGCCATATCCGTTGGCATTGTTGTCCACACAAACTGTGTAACCTCTGGTCACGGACCAGGAGTTACAACCCTTTTCACCTCTTCGACTGGAAAGATTATCCCAAAAATTGATGCGAAGGCTAACATTGCTTCAATTTTGAAGTTGAGGACAGATATATAAGGTGGCTTTGCCTTATTGTTTTTAGCATTTAAGGAGTAGGGAAAATTGCCTTATAAGAGAAAGAGCCGCGGCAGATCAAAGGGTGGAAAAGGTAGCAGCGGCGTTGTCCAGTGTGCCATGTGTGGACAGCTAGTTCCCAGAGATAAAGCCAAAAAAGTTACTAGTAGACGCTCCATTGTTGATCCTCAGTTGGCTAAAGAGCTTCGCCAGAAAGGAACCTATCTGTCTTCTTGGATTGATACTAAGTATTATTGTATTTCTTGTGCGGTGCACAGGGGTATTGTAAAGGTTAGGGCTAGAGAAGAAAGACGCAGCCGTTTGCGCCCAAGAAGGTTTTAGTTTTCCTTTTTCTTTGTTAGTTTTTTATAAACGTGCAAACTTCTTTGCAAGACTGTTAGGTTTGTGAGGATTGCGAGTAAAATTATGCCCGCATTCATTACGGTT
>JASEJA010000002.1:45957-50409 GCA_030017755.1 Candidatus Bathyarchaeota archaeon | reverse complement strand
AAGTTTAGGGATTATGGTTTGAAGTTTTTGGATGTGGATGGAATAAAATTGTTGGATGAGACGGGCTGGGTTCTTTTGAGACCTTCAAACACTGAACCTCTTATAAGAGTTTCTGCCGAAGCAAAAACTGAAGAAAAACTTGAGGAGCTTTACCAGTTTGCCGTGAAAGAATTAAAAAAGGTTATGGAGGGGCGTTGATGCAAACAGTTATTCTTGCTGGAGGAAGTGGGAGAAGGGTTTTTCCATTAGCTGCTGTGAAGCCAAAACCCATGTTTAAAATTTTGGGAAAACCCCTAATCCAGCGTGTAATTGAAACCTTGAAAGAGGCTGGCTTAAAAGACTTCATAGTTGTAATAGGCAGTAATGGAAAGCAAATTAAAGATTACCTGGCTGATGGAAAGGATTTTGGAGTTAAAATTGAATATGCGCTTCAGAAAAAGCCTCTTGGGATGGCTAATGCCCTTGTAGCTGCGAAAGATTTGGTTGAAGACAACTTTTTTGTTGTTAATGCAGATGATGTTTTTGAGAGCTCTCTGATAAAAGAAATGCTCAAACAATTCCAAAAAGGAGATGCAGAAATAGTTCTTTCATGCAAACCCGTCAAAGAGACATGGAAGTTCGGCATAATCCAAATCAAAAACAACAAAGTAACCAAACTGGTTGAAAAGCCACCAAAAGGGATGGAACCAAGCAACTTAGCCGTTATTGGAGTTTACTTGATGACTAAAAAAATCTTCAATTATTTCAAAAAAATTCCAGTTTCAGACCACCAATATGAAGATGCCATTCAAAAGTTTATAGAAGACAAAAATATGGTTACAGCCGTAAGCTATGAAGGATTCTTCGCCAGTTACAAGTATCCTTGGGACCTCTTCACCATAAATGCGCATTTAATGGACACATTGATGAAAGGGAAGCTTATCGAAGATTATGTGGAAATTTCCAAAAATGCGAACGTGGAAGGAAAGGTTTGGATTAGGCGTGGGACTAAAATTTTTGGTGGTGCTTATCTAAAGGGACCTTGCTATATTGGTTCAAACAGCATCATTGGAAATAATGCTTTAGTTCGAGACTACTCTTCCATTGGTGATAACTGCGTTGTGGGCTTCTCAAGCGAGATTAAAAATTCTTTGATTGGCGATAACTGTTGGTTTCACATGAACTATATAGGCGACTCCATAATTTCAGACAACTGCCTCTTCGGCGCTGGAGCAATCACTGCAAACTTCCGATTTGACGAGAAAAACGTTAAGGTTACTGTGGAAGACGAAAAAGTGGATTCTGGCACTAACAAGCTTGGTGTCATAATGGGTGATTTCTGCAAAGTAGGCATAAACGCTTCTCTTTTGCCAGGCGTGAAAATTGGACCAAACAGCATTGTTGGGGCTGGTGTTTGCTTGCAGGAAGACCTTGAACCTAATAAAATGATTTTTTTGGATAAGAAATGTTACGTGAAAAAAGAGAACAAGCTTAAATAACATAATGGAATGTTCTTTCCGTTTAGGGTTTGTTAAAATCCTAAATACATGTTTTTATAACTCTTAACCACAGAAGGAGGTTGAAAATTGTCAGTGGCGCAGAGGAAGTTTTTCACCGAAGTGGCAACGCTGGTGGATAAAAGCGTGATTGTTTCAACCACCACGGGAAAAACTTTTAGTGGAACTTTAATAGGCATTAATCCTGACACTTTAAGCCTGTGCCTTGCCGAAGCAAAGGATGAAGAGGGAAAAATTTTGCATAGAGTTTTCCTTAATGGCAATGTTGTAGCACAAATATTAAGCGTGGAAAAACCCTTCGACCTTAAGGCTTTGGCAGACCGCCTTGAAAAGGTTTTTCCCACAATGGTTAAGCTTTATGAGGATAAAGGTTTCATTTGGGTTATGGACAAGGTTAAAGTGACAGAGAAAGGCGTAGTGGAGGGTTCGGGTCCGGCTGCTGAGCGAGTGCAGAAGGTTTATGAGCAGTTTATCAGCGAAGTGAAAGGTTAAACTAACTTCCATTCTTTTTTTATTGGTATTTGGCATCAAGAAAATCTAAAATTTTCCTAACAGTCTTTTCGCCTAACCCCTTTACCGAAAGCAACTCCCATTTTGATGCTTGGAAAACTCGTCTTACACTTCCAAATTTTTTGAGCAAAAGTTCAGCTCTTTCTGGACCTATTAATGGTAGGCTTTGCACGGCTGAAATTTGCATTTGCTTTAGAGTGTAAGCTTTAGGTTTATGCTTAACCAATATTTTTCTCCGCTTTTCTTCTTGAAGTTTCTTTGCAAGGCTGTGGAGAAACATGGCTGTGTGGCGCTCGTCTGGCGTGAACAGTAATGAAATGTGGTGGTCTGCCATGATTTTTGCTATGGCGCCCCAAAAGACCATGGGATTGCGAAGGGCTTTCACAGCCTTTATTACATCGCCCTCTACAAGTAAACAGGAATTTTCATAAGCTTCTGCCAACCTCTCAGCCTGCTCAAAAAGTCTTCCATCAAATATTGAACGGAAAAAATCGTGAAGCTCCTTCCTCTCAACGGCATAGTCTTTTGAAACCACGTAATCTGCAGGAGCCAAAACTCTTTCTACAACTTCAGAGCCAAGCTCCATTAAAGAGTCTTTAACGTCTAAGCTTTCGCGTGTATCCACAAAAACTATGGGTTTGAAACTTTTAGACATGCCTTTCACCACAAAATGAAAAGGGGGTTATGCCGCACTTAAATCTAAAGGATGTAGAAGGAATAAATTCTTTTATTGCGGATACAAAAATATTGATTAGTGAAAAGGGTTTGGAATTTTACGTTGGGACTTCGGGGTGGGCGTATTCTTGGAATGAGAGTGGAAATTTTGATTGGTATGTGGGGAACTCTGGCTTGAACGCTGTGGAGTTGAATGCGAGTTTTTATCGTTTTCCTTTTCCGAATATGGTCAGGTCTTGGGCTTTTAAGGGTAAAGGGCTCAGATGGTCTGTTAAGGTTAACCGTTTAATAACTCACACCTTCAAATTTAATAATAGGGCTTTTCAGTTGTGGAATAAGTTTATAAATCTTTTTGCACCATTAGAGCAAAGCATAGACTTCTTCTTGTTTCAGCTTCCACCATCCATGACTCCAAAATCTGCTCCATTAATAGAAGAGTTCTTTGAAAAAACCAAGCTTAAGGAAAGGTTTGCCCTTGAAGTTCGAAATCTAAAGTGGTTTGAAAGGGAATGGATTGATTGGTCTTCTGGGCTTGGAATAACTTGGGTAAGCGTTGATTCCCCAGAGTTTCCCACAGAAGTCTTTAACACAAACGGTTTGGTTTATGAGAGGATGCATGGAAGAACAGAATGGTATGCCCACTTTTACACCGATGAAGAGTTAAGGGAAGTGGCGGACAAAATTTTAAAGGTTAAACCTAAAAAGGCTTATGTCTTCTTCAACAACAACCATGCCATGTTGGCAAACTCGCAAAAAATGCTAAGCATCTTAAAAGAGGTCAAATGATAGCTATGGCTGAAAAACTTTTGAAGGATGCGTTCGTTTGTCGCCGATGCGGCGAAACCTACTCCATAGAAGATTATGAAGAAAGCCCTTTCTGCGAAAAATGTGGAACCTTGCTTACTCCTATTTCTAGCAGCATATTAAAGTCTGAGGCAAAAGTGGAAAGGAGAACCGATTTTGAGAAGCTTGTTAAAGAATTCTTTCCCTACCAAAACTTTCGTCCCTTTCAGCTTGACGCTATAAAATTTAACTTTGACATCATTAGAAATGGGAAAATAGGCTTGTTGTCTTCGCCGTGCGGCACTGGAAAGTCCATTTCCGTATTAACAGCCTTCTTCATGGCTAAGGAATGGAACAATTCCGTGGGCAAGCTTCTTGCCCTAACAAGAACAAAAAACCAGCTTGAGATCTATTGCAGGGAGCTTAAAAGCATAAAGGAACACTGCCCTGTAAGTTTTGTTGCTTCGGTTTTTAAGAGTAAGAAGGAAATGTGTCCCTACGCCATAGAAGACCCGAAATTGAGGAATATTAGCTATCGCGATTTTCTTTATTACTGTAAGGGTTTGAAGGAAGGCGCCTTTGGAAAAACATGCAAATATTATGAGCGAACCTACAGCGGGTGGAAGCCAAGTTGGCACACCTACGCTGTCATTCGCAAGGTTAAGGAGGTTGGTCCCCTAATGCCAGATGAAGTTTATGGGATTTGCGCTGAGAAAGAAGTTTGTCCCTATGAGGCTACAAAAATTCTTGCGAAATACGCTGATATTATCATAGGTAATTACAATTACCTTCTCGTGGATTCTGTTAGGGGCTCTATTTTAGGGAGGGCTGGATGGCGGATAAAGGATGTTAACTGTGTTTTCGATGAAGCCCACAGTCTGCCTTATTATGCTGCGGGAATATTTTCAGACGAGCTTTCTTCAACTTCTGTTAGAAGGGCTTTGAAGGAAGTTGAAACTTTTGGTTTGGGCGATTTCGGTTTTTTGGA
>JASEJA010000002.1:30859-45857 GCA_030017755.1 Candidatus Bathyarchaeota archaeon | reverse complement strand
TGCAAGCTTTCTTTCAGATTGGGTTAGCCTAACTGGTTCAAGTTATGTTCGCTATGTGAATGTTGGAGTTGATAGGGATGGAAGGAAAAGTGTGAGAATTGGAATTCGCTGTTTGGACCCAGCTTTAGCCGCAAGCATAATTAATAAGCTCCGCTCCGCCATCCTCATGTCTGGAACGCTTTGGCACATGAACTATTACATGGATGTTTTGGGGATTGAAAGGAAACGCTGCGAAACCATGGAACTTCCAAGTCCCTACCCCCCAGAAAATAGGCTTATCATAGTGGATAAGGCAGTTACAACAAAGTTTGAAAAACGTAACCAAATCCAATGGAAAAGGATTGCCGAACACCTTAAACAAATAATCAGGAAAGTTGAGGGACGGGTAGCGGTTTACTTTCCCTCTTACGAGGTTATGCAGGAAATCGCAAACATTGCAAAGTTTGATTTGCCCTTCCTCATGGAGCAGAGAGGCACTGGAATCTTGGATGTGCTTCAATTTTTGAAAGACCACGAGCACTGTGTGGTTTTTGGGGTAGCCAGAGGAAAAATAAGCGAGGGAATTGACATGTCCGCTGGGGGAAGGAGCATGTTGTCTGCTGTGGTTGTTGTTGGTTTGCCCTATCCAAAAAAGACTGAGCTTCAAGCTGCAGTTTACGAATTTTTTAGGGAGAAGTTTGGGAATAAGGCGATAGAATATGCGAATGATATTCCATGTTTAAATGCGTTAGCACAGTCTGCTGGGAGACTTTTACGCAGTCCAGAAGACAAAGGAGCAATCCTTATTATGGATGGGCGTGCAGCTGGAAGGTTCAAGCATAAACTTCCAAGGGAATGGAAGCATGAAATGAAAACCCATTGGGGAATAGAGAAAATCTTGAGCAGAATTGAGAATTTCTATAACGCATTTAAAAGCTAAACGAACCAGCGGAATTTTTGTTCTTCCTTCTTTTTTTCTTCACCTACTCTAATTAAACCGAAGGATTCCAATATTTTCTCGGTCTTTTCTGCAGCAGCGTTCAACCTTGACAAGTCTATATTCATATTCAAAAATTTGTTTAAAGCCTCTAAGGCGTATTTGGTGGCGTTTGCATCCGGATAAGTGCCTAAAGTTTCGACTAGGAGGGAAAGGCCTCTAAACCCTCTAAGTTTGCCAAGTCCTATTAAGAGACCAGCAACGCCAAATATTTGTCCAACCATCATTTTTGCGCCTAAGCTTAAGGCTTCATTTAGCGTTTCTGGGTCTGAGGCTGCGCAATAGATTTCCGGCGGCGTTTTCACTTCGTCTTTTTTGAAGCCTCCAAGCGTTATAATATATTGGCATCCTAATTCTTTGGCTATATCCAAAACACGCCCGCAAAGCTCATACTGCCCAAAGGTTGTTAGGGCTTGGGTGTTGCCATACCATATGATTAAGTCTCGCTTGTCATTGTTGGCTTTGTAATAGTAGAGCTCATTTATTGGGGAGCGCACGCTTCCAGTTTCTGTTGTGACTGCCAAGTCTTGGAAGGAGTCTGAGAAGATTTCTGCGAAAAGTTTAGCCTTTAATTCATGGATTAAATGAAGGGCTGCGATGTTGGCTACGAATCCTATTCCAGGCAAGCCCTCAATTAAGACGGGGTTGTCGAGTTTTGGTTTTTCATAGATTTGTATGGTGCAAACCATTTTTGGCTCCTTCGCAGCATGGATGTAATGAAAAATGTAATATAAGTGTGTTTGGCTAAAACAAAATTATGTTTCGCTCATAATTCTTAAATAGACGGTTGCCATTTTCGAGTGGTGGCTGGTTAGTTTGGCAAGGGGCAAAGAAATTGAGACCCTTTATGGCTTATGGAAGAAATATACTAATCCTTTCCATTGTTTTCTTAGTCAGCTCCTTAGCCATCAACTTGTTGAGTCCTATATGGCCCATATACATAAAAGATTATCTTAATGCTTCTATGACTGAGCTTGGGTTTGTATTTTCCATATCAAATGCTATTGCTGCAATCATGCAAGTACTCAGCGGTTTCCTATCCGACAGATATGGCAGAAGGGGTTTGCATGCGTTGGGCACGTTAGTGGCTGCTTTTCCGCCTTCAATGTATGCCTTAGCCAATAATTGGGTGGATTTGATTCCTTGGGTTATGCTTTCTGGTTTTGCTATGGGCTTGTACCTGCCAATTCGATGGGGTATTGTTGCGGATGCTTCCTCAATTGAAACTATGGCTTCAGCTTATAGCTGGACAAACATTTCTTGGTTGTTAGGCTCCACGGTTGCGCCTTTCTTGGGCGGAGTTGCAGCCGACTATTTTGGCATCCGCTTTCCCTTCTTTGCTTGTTCAGCACTTATCTTTGCAGTTTTTCCCTTAACGCTCCTAATGCAAGAGACCCGCAGAAAACCACAAGCCTTGGCTTTCGATGAGAAGAATGAAAAGGTTAGAGCCCTCGGCGGATACATGTTTGCAGTGTTTATCTTTTCTTTGATTAACATAGTTCAGGGAATCGGCATCGGCGTAACAAGTCTAGTGATTCCCGTTTTTGTTGAATCCCGCTTTCCTGTCGATTATACGTTTATAGGCTTATTGTATGCCATAGGTTTTGGTGCTGCTTCCATAATTGTTCAGGTTCCAGGGGGTAAGCTTAGCGATTTTTTGATAGAAGAAAGGTCATGTTTGTAACTTTTGCGGCTTCTTCCCCATTCTTTTTGCTATTTGCCTTCTCCCAAAACACGATGGAATTGATTATTTTTATGTTTCTTTCAAACGCCATATTAAACGCTTCGTGGCCAGCTTTTCAGACACTTATGATGGAAGCCACGCCAGCTTCGAAGTGGGGTCTTGTGAATGGAATTTCGGGCAACAACCTTCTGGGGTGGCTTAATGGTTGGAAACGCCTTGAGCGGCATCTTATGGGAGGGTTGGGGAGAGTTGGTCCCGTTTTATGCTTCTGCTGTGGCTATTGGATTTTCCGCTATTCTGCCGCTTCTTTTAGAAGAGACTAGAAAATAAGGCAAAATTTTAGAGAACATTATGAGTTTAAAGTAGACATTTTTTATATGCGCTATTATATTTTTGTTTAGGTTTGAAATGATGAGTTTTGAAGTTAAAGAGAAAGATTTGCTTGCGAGGATTGGCAAACTTAAAACCAAAAGTGGCATTGTGGAAACTCCCTTACTTTTTCCAGTTATAAACCCAGTTAACCAGCCCATTCCGCCAAGAAAACTTCAGGAGGATTTTGGTTGCGAAGCCTTGATAACAAATGCTTACATTTTAAAGAAGCGTTTCAAAAACCAACCCGCAAAAGAGGGTTTACACAAGTTTTTGGATTATGACAAAGTAATAATGACAGATTCTGGTGCGTACCAAATTCTAGTTTATGGCGACATAGAAATAACCCCAACAGAAATTGTGCGTTACCAAGAAAGCATAAACACTGACATAGCCACAATTTTAGACTGGCCCACGGGATGGAAAGTTTCGAGGGCTTATGCGGAACGAACGGTTGATGAAACTTTAAAGAGGGCAAGAAAACTTTTCAAAATTAAAAAGCGTGATGACCTTCTTTGGGTTGGTCCTGTTCAAGGCGGCAAATTCTTTGACCTCATAGCTAAATCTGCTGCTGAAATGGGGAAATTGCCCTTTCAAATATATGCCTTAGGAAGTCCCACCGAAGTTATGGAAGCTTATCACTTTGATGTTTTAGTGGATATGATTATGACTGCTAAGGCTAATCTGCCAATTGAAAAACCCCTCCACCTTTTCGGTGCTGGGCACCCGCTAATTTTCGCTTTGGCTGTGGCTCTTGGATGCGACCTTTTCGACTCTGCAGCCTACGCCATATACGCCAGAGAAAACCGTTACATGACAGAATATGGCACAGTTAGGCTTGGTGAGCTTGAATATTTTCCATGCATATGTCCAAAATGTTCCAAAATTTCACCAAAGGAAGTCGTGGAAATGCCTCAGAAAGAAAGGCAAGTTTTCCTTGCAGAGCATAATCTTTACGTTTGCCTCGCAGAGCTGAAACGCATAAAACAAGCAATAAAAGATGGCAGATTATGGGAGCATATGGAATTGAGGGCGCATGGGCATCCAGCATTGCTTCAAGCCCTTAAAAGGCTGGGGAAATATGAGGATTTCATTGAAAAACACAACCCATCAATTAAGAAGAGTGGACTATTCTTTTTCAATTCTATTGGGCTTATGCGCCCAGAAATTGTTCGGCACAGAAAAAGAATTGAAAGATATTCTCCACCCGAAAAATCAGAAATTCTTTTCCTTTTTCCTCAAACCAGAACGAAACCATTCCACAAATCCAAAGACTTCAAAGGATTTGAAAAATTGTTGAGGCACATATTAAAAGAGCAGCTAAACAAAGTTCACGTGTGCTTTTATGCAGCTCCCTTCGGCGTTATTCCAATAGAGTTGGATGAGGTTTATCCCCTTTCGCAGCATGAGGTTGCTCTTCCCCTCGACAAGGAGACTGTAGAGTATGTGGCAAATCAAGCGGCTGAATATGTTGCTCATGCGAATTATGGGATGATTTTTCTGCTTAACGACCAAGAAAATTGGAGTAAGACTGTTTTCCAAAGTTGTAAGAAGGCTTGTTCAAAAAAGAAAATTGGTTTTAAATGTTTTAACATCAAAAATGAATGGGAGAAAGAAGTTTTAGCAGAATTAGAGAAAATTTTGAGGAGTAAACGTGAAAAGCATGATTAATGTGGATTTGCATGTGCACACAACGTATTCCTTTGATTCTTCAATCCAACCAAAAAACATTGTTGAGCAGCTTTATGCGCATCCGTTCATAAAAGCCGTGGCAATCACCGACCACAATCGAGTTGAAGGCTATAGTAAAGTTAAGCAATTGGCTTCGGCTTATCCAGACATTCTAATAATTCCAGGGGTTGAAATATCCACATTTGAAGGCGACCTAATACTTTTGGGAGTTGAGGAGTTACCATCTCAACCATGGACCGTTACGAACGTTATAGACTTTGCAAAGGAAAGACAAAGCCTAGTTATAGTTGCCCATCCTTACAGGGCTTATGGGCTTGGAGATTTAGCGAAAAACTATGATGTTGACGCCATAGAAGTTTTAAACGGCGCTTTACCAACTCAACTTAACAGAAGGGCTGAAAACTTAGCCAAGGAAATGGGTTTGCCGGGGGTTGCTGGCAGCGATGCCCATAACGTTAATGAGTTGTGGAGTGTTTACACAAAAGTTGAAGCTTCTTCCGATGTGGATGAAATTCTGAAAGCCATAAAAAATGGTCTTGTTAGGGTTTTTCCAGCTGGAAAGTCAATACATTTTTAAAATAGCAGAGAGCATGATTACTGCGTTAACGGTTGAAAAATATGAATTCATTAAAAATTGGCTTTCTAGGCGGAACCCAAGAAGTGGGCAGAATAGCCATTTCGGTAAAAACTGAAAAAACGCAGGTTTTGCTTGATTATGGCGTTATGTTAAATCATGAGCCGGGCTTCCCAATGCATGTGCCCCCGAAGGACGTGGACGCCGTAATCCTAACCCATAGCCATCTTGACCATTCTGGTGCTGTCCCAATTTTTTACATTCACGGGAAAAAGCCCCTATACACAACGAGATTGAATTTGGAACTGGCACAAATACTAATTTCTGATTTTATCCACCTTTCCAGTTACTATTTGCCCTACGAATATCTTGAACTGAAATCCATGATGAGAAGTAGCAAGGATATGGATTTCGGTGTCGAAGAGAAGATTGGAGATATGAAGTTTCAGCTTTTCAGCGCTGGGCACATTCCGGGAAGCGCTCAAGTACTGATTGAGGCTGAGGGAAAACGGGTTCTTTACACTGGCGACTTCAACACTGTTGATACGAGGCTTTCGGAAGGCGCAAAGATGAGGTATGGCGACTTGGACGCTGTGATAATTGAAAGCACCTATGCAGACGAAGACCATACGGAACGCTTAGAACTGGAGAAACGCTTCGTGAATGAAGTGACTGATGTTGTGGAGAGAGGAGGCTCCGTTCTCGTCCCAGCCTTTGGCGTTGGAAGGTCCC
The DNA here is from genome assembly GCA_030017755.1 of Candidatus Bathyarchaeota archaeon. GTDB lineage: Archaea > Thermoproteota > Bathyarchaeia > Bathyarchaeales > Bathycorpusculaceae > JASEJA01. The sequence continues at coordinate 39,830 of JASEJA010000002.1, read as the reverse complement.
AAGAAATCGCATGCGTTTTGGCTGCTCATCACTTTGAATATCCCATCACCATGGATGGAATGGCTAGGGAAGCAAGCAGAATAATCATGAATTATAGGGATTTTCTCAAAGACCCAAGGCTTTTCATGGATGCCATGCACTCTGTTGATTGGGTTGAGGGTTGGCGAGACAGAAGAAAGGCAATTAAAACCCCTGGTGTAATAATTTCTCCTGCTGGAATGCTTAAAGGTGGTCCCGCAGTTTTTTACACTTCAAAAATTGGTAAAAAGGCGCATAACGCAATATTCTTAGTCAGTTATCAGATTCCTGGAACGCCTGGAAGAGAATTATTGGAGAAAGGCGTGTGCCTAATTGATGGAAAAATTAGGAAGGTTAAGGCGCGTGTTGAGCATTTTGATTTTTCATCCCATTGTGGTGCAAGTCAACTTAAAGATGCGGTTAAAAATCTTGGTGGAAAACCTAAGGTTTATGTGGTTCATGGTGCAGAAGGAAACTGCGAATTGCTTGCAAAATGGGTAAGGAATGAATTGGGGTTGGAGGCTGTTGCTCCAAGGGCTGGCGATGTATTTGAAGTTTAAAGTGAAACCATGAAAATTGGAATATTGCAAATTGGACAAATAAATTCCGACGTAATGCAAGGAATTCAGGAAAACCTAAGAATGATTTTTCCAAAAACTACATGCACTATTATCCCTAAAAGGTTGCCAATTCTAGAAGAAACCTTTGATAAAAAAAGAAACCAGTATTTTTCTAGTGCTATATTGAGCAAAATTCGAGAATATGCAGAGAAAGAAGAAGCCTTTGATCGTGTGCTTGGAATTGTGGATGTTGACATTTTTGTTCTAGAGTTAAACTTTGTTTTTGGAGAGGCAGAATGCCCTGGAAAAGCGGCTTTAATTTCTCTGTGGAGGCTTAAGCCAGAATTTTATGGTGAGCGCCCAAACATGGAGCTTTTTCTGGATAGAAGCACGAAAGAGGCTGTGCATGAGCTTGGACATACTTTTTGTTTGGGGCATTGTTCTAATCCTTTTTGTGTTATGTTTTTCTCCAATTCCATATTCGACACGGATAGAAAGCAAAGTTTATTCTGTAATAAATGCTACTTGAAAGTTGAAAAGATTATTGAAAAGTTAGGGTAGGAGCCTTGAAGGACAAACCTAATTTGGGAATTGTGCGTTTGACGCCTATCTTGGCAAGCTTGTTATTTGGAGTTTTTTGCGCCTTCCTGATTTCGGCATCTTCCATGGAAACTTATGAGATAACTCCATTTTCTGAGGGAGTAGGGTCTGTTGGCAACGCTGTATATTTCGTCATTCTTGTGGGTTTGGGGGCATCAGTGTTATATTCGCTTTTGAGAAAGAGAAATCATAGGCTAATAAATTTGATTATTGGTTTTGCTTTGACAACGGCTGTTTTTTTGCTTTCAATTATCTATTTAAGCGCTGTCTTCTCATTTTTTAGTGTTCCATACTTTGAAGTTTTGATTTTTTCTTTTTCCATTTTCATAACGGTGATGGCTGACCTAATAATTTTCAGAACAAACAGCAAACTCTGCAATGTAATAATCCTTTGTTTAGGGGGCGGTTTGGGTTCTTTTTTGGGGTTCTCGGTTCCAACTTTAAGCGCTTTTTTGATTTTAATTTTTTTGGCGGTTTATGATGCCTTTGCCGTTTATCATGGGCCAGTTGGAAAAATAGCCCATAGCGGGCTTGAGCAGCTTCGTGGTTTAAGCTTCTCTTTTAAGGACATCCAAATGGGACTTGGTGATTTAACATTTTATTCTATGCTTTCTGGGCATATGCTCCTTTATTTTGGCTTCCTTCCATGTTTAGCTTCTTTGATTGGCATTTTAGCTGGATGTCTTTTAGCTTTTAAAATGTTAGAAAAGCAGGGTATGTTTCCCGGTTTGCCCTTTCCAACATTGTTTGGTTTGACAGCGGGCTTTCTTGTTTCGCTATTGGGTTTCTAAACTTTTATGGTTGATAGGACTAAGCGGGTGGAGTTCACGTCAACCTCTGTTATTCTGCAGTTTCTAAATTCTTTAGATTTTCCAAGAATCTCTTTGACTATTATGTTGCTGCTTTCCGCTTTGGCATGTATCACATCTTTGAAGACTGTTTTTCCGTCTAGGATTACCTCAAACTCGCACATTTCATATTCACCTAGCAAGCTAATATAGATGAAGGTTAGTTATAAATTTAGAGTTTTGAAGCATTTTTAATTCATATTTGGGATAAGTAATTATAATCCATGAGCATTATACGAGTTAAATCTGTAATTGGTTAAATAAAGAGGAAGCCAATGCCCAAAAAATGCAAAACCCCCAAACCTTCAACTGTTGACATATTCCAAATTTTAATGGAAACTGCCGAAAAAGAGAAAAAGAAGCGCAGAGAAGCGCTCTTGGCGCCGCTTGGTGTAAAAGAGTTTTTTGTTGAAGGAAAAATAACAATTAACAAGCGAACCTGCGAAGGGGTTGAATGCAAACTATGCATAAAAGCTTGTCCAACAAACGCTTTATACTGGAAGGCTGGGGAGGTTGGGCTCATAGAAGAGCTTTGCATATACTGTGGCGCATGCGTTTTAAGCTGCATAGTGGATGAGTGCATAAGGATAACACGGAAAAGGGCGAACGGCGAAACTGAAAAGTTCAGTAAACCAAGAGACTTCGCTGTTCTTCAGCATAGTATAAGTGTAAAGAAGCGTTTCGAAAGAGTCAAAAGCGTCTTTCCAAAACCAGAAGATTACATTAAAAGATACGGTTAAGAAAGCAATTTACGACTTGAAAACAGCGTAAATTGGATACCCTCTCTAGATTTTCAGTTCTATAATATTCTTTAGGAAATCTGAAGCTTATTTTCCCAGCTTTTCCAAAGCTTCTTTTAACATTTTCATGGTCTCGTTTAGCATTTCTCTGGTTTCCCTAGACTCTTTAATAAGGGTTTGAAGTATAACGGTCATTTTTTCCGATATTTCACCATACTTGTTTGAGATTAGCTTGAAGTTTTCATCAGTCCTTTTCACAAAATCTCTAAATTCTTCCCGGTAGTCTCTGAACTCTTGTCTAAAGTTCTTGAATTCTCTTCTGTAATCCTTAAATTCGCCTCTGTAATCCTTAAAATCCTCCCAGTATTCAGCGAATATGGTTTGCATAGTGCCGAATTCTTCTTGAAGTTCTTCGCCCAGTTCTCCATAAACAAGCTTAAACTGTTTGATTTCAGGGTTTACTACGGTTTCTTCACTTTTAATTTTCATCACCTTTGCTGGTGGGCGCGGGTTCTTCAGTGTTTCTAGGAATTTTGTTATTTGTTCTTTTTCGCCTTGAATGAATATTTCAATGGAGCCGTCTGGAAAGTTTTTGGCGTGTCCACTTAATTTTAGTTCTTGGGCTATTGTCTAGATTTGTATTCTGAATCCTACTCTTTGCACTTTTCTATAAACCCTTAACCTATAGCTTGCAAGTGTCAACAACCCATGTAGCTTAAAGTATTATAGCAATCATTAAATTGTTATGTTTTTTGGTTCAAAAATCAACCAATACGGACCTTACCCTCTAGGTTTTCGGTTTTTTTAAACATAGACTTAAGCTTGCGTTTGCCATTTTTCTTGTAGGAATTTTGGTATGTCTGATGAATCGCGTGGTCCAACCAAGACTTGCCATCCGCTTAGTTCTTCAATTTCTCCGCTTAGGCGCGCCGCTTTTCCTGGAATTATGAGTTTTCTATGTTTAACCTTGCCTTCTATTCCTGACGCTTTTATGGCTTCGGCTACTTTTTCTGCTGTTAGTTTTCTTCCTGCTACTGCGCTGTCTACGGCTATTCCTTCTGTGTCGATGATTAGGAGATAGGTGTTTATTTTTGCATTTTCAATGTCTGAGGCTACTGTGTAGTATGTTAGGGCGAAGTTTGTTGTGAACATTACTGGCGAATTTTCGTCTGGGGTTCCAAAGACTTTTAAGCCTGGTTCCACAGCCACTGGTTTTCTTGGGTCTGTGTAAATGTTTTGGCGCAGTATTACGGGTGGCAAGAGCGCCCAACCGTCCACATTATGCATTATTAGAATATCTGCGTAGCGTATAATGAGCATTCCAGCAAGATAGGCTTCTCTCCACTTAGCAATTTCCTCTGGAGCCTCGCCCTTTTCCATCCAAGCAACCAATGGAACGCCTATTAACGGAAAGCCCAAAAGTTCGTCGCCCCTCTTACATGCAGCCCTACGAATCATAACAAAATTGTTAAGCGTGTCCGCTAAACCCTCGCCTTGGAAAGTGCCTGGATCCAAAACCAGATCTTCAACTCCATAATCAAGCAATGTTTTCGTTAATGACTTGAGCAGTTTCAGATTGTTCGGGGCAAAAACCGTCAGTGGGCATTGATGGGCAAGCGCAAGTTCAGCCATTTCCTTCCAGTTCTCTTTTGTGGCTGCGTACAAAAGCGGTTTTGATTTTGGAATAGCCGTCAATCCCGCCTCCAAAACTTTTGGGTTTAACGAGCACAATATTAATGGTAGCCTCGTGGTTTCAGCAACTTTTTTAACTGCCACCTTGAACTTTTCTGGGTCATCCGATGTTGAGCGAATAGCAATCATGTCAAGCTTTAAAGTTTGCCCAATATATTCAAAACTGAACTTTTCAGTTTTCCCTATCCTATCCAAAATTTCCTCTTCAGACATCTCATCAGTTATGTCTATGGCTATTGCTGTTGGGTTAAAGTATGTGAATTCGTGGCGGTACATGACGAGTTTTCCGCCGATTTTTACGGCTTTTTCGCCGACGCCCACAACAACCTCTTTTATGGCAGGTTTAAGCATTTCCTTCAATTGCCTATAGGCTTTTTCATGCTCTTTCGTTAGAAGCGGTGAGCACTTTTCTATGGCGATTTCGCGGTTGACAACCTTTGTTGCAAAAGCCATACAGTTTTCTTCGCCGCATTCCTTACAGTTTGTTCTTGGAAGAAGCTTGTAAACATCTATTGGGCTTAGCTCTCTTATGCCAACTTTTCCCTTAACTTCCCTCTCACTCATACATACAAACGCTCCAAAACTAAATTTTCATAGAAACCCATTCCATAAGCCTCTCGGCATCGGCCGAACTGCCACTCAACAGTTGATTAATTACGTCTTTTATGGTTTTTACAGCGGCTGGATGCATCATCATAAATAAGTCCACACCAGCAAGCAACAATGTCAAAGCGGTAGTAACCTCCCATAATGGACCCCTCAACTCTCGGGGTTCCCATTCTGGAGCCATTTCCAACCATGCTTCTCTTGCAGCCCAAGCATTTGTTGTTCCAGAGGACATGGGATGGGCTAGTTCTGGGTCTCCCATCAAAGCTGCAAGCCTAGCCCTTTCCATATTAGTAAAAGCATAATCAAGACCATAACCAAGGGCCGCTGTTGTCAAATCCATAACTATATCTTCCTTCGGTAGAAAATCGTAGAGGCGGCGGTTAAGTTCTCTTGCAAGATTCAAATCCATAGGAGTGAAAGATAACGCCACATGCTCATTCTCTTTTATGAATTTTGCGCATCTCTCCACATCCATGTCCCTAGTTATGGAGCTTATAAGGAATCTTTCTCCAGAAAAGGTTTTAGCGATAGCCTCAAAAACATCGGCATCCTTAACTGGGTCTCCGCAACCGCCAATTATCAGAGGCACATCCACTGCTTGAGCAACCTCTTCTATTGTTTTCACAGCCTCTTTTGGCGGGGCATCTTTGATGAGTGGGTCTATGCTTATCAAATGCACAGTTAAGAGGTCTGCCCCAAACTTTTCAACAGCCAATTTAGCCCAACCAGCTGGGTCTTCCATAACATCTTTCACATGCATTTTCACAGCCTTTGGCAATGGAACCTTCATGTCAAAAACATCCACGGCTATAACTGGCGGATGCAGGATTGGTCTTTCAAAAGTGTAGAAGGCTGGTGTTGTTTCGCCTCCAATAATTAAGGACTTTCCACGGGTTCCACCCTCACTTTTTGTGGCTCCAAGCTTAACTTCAACAACTTTGCCCGGATAAGTTTCAACGGGTGGTATAAACTCTGTTTCAATTATCTCTACTGGCTTAACCTTTACTGGTGGAACAATTTTTGGCAAAGCAATTGCTGGAGCCGCCACGGCGCCTGGTTGTATCCAAATTTCCAAGTCGCCAACACTCATTTCAAAATCTTCAAGTTCAACTTCCTGAAGCTTTGCAAGAAGCTCTATCAAGCGTGGACTCAGTTTTATTCCTAAAGCTTCTTCCTTCTCTTTTTTCGCCAAGCTTTTCACCTTTTCTCTGATTTTTCGCTTTTCATAGAACGTACAATGACTTTTTTGGCGTAGATTTTCGCATCTTTCAATATTATTTTGAAGCCTCCAGCGGTTATCGGCAGAGTGGTCGCCGTAACAACAGGCATCGGAGCGGCTTCTTCCTTTGCTTCGGCTGGAGCTGCTTCTTCAACAGCCACAATTTCTTCCTTCCATCTTTCCACAACGGGGTGATTATGCTCTTTCAGAAAGGTTTTAAGTTCATCAATTGTTTTCGCCTCTTCCTCCGTGGCAACTTTGTCGAGAAGTTCTGCTGGAATGAAATCTTTTACACGTTCCTTAACTTCCTTTGGCAACCAGACAACACGTCCCCATCCGCCATCCGCCTGCAAAAACTTTGGAGAGCGCATGTATTCTATGGATATTCCATGAAATCCGTCAACTTGGCGTCCTCCAGCGGTTGAATCAGCCAGCGTTGAGAAGCCTAACCCGTTTACAGCTATATCTCTATAACCTCTGTGGATTATGCCGAAACCGTCAACTTCTGGAATGTAGAAGGCTACAGCCTCAAAGCAGCCGCATGAAGTGTGTGGGTAACCAAAAGCTGTGTAAAGCCAAACCCGCATAATTTCTCCCAAAGACTTCTTTTTCACAGCATCGTTAACGCCTGAAAACTCTCCCTTAACAGGGTCTAGCAAATCGCCCTTTTCAACAGTGAAGACAGGTCCCTTCGGGTCTACGTTTGCCGCTGCTCTACCATCAAACCAGCTTATGGCGCCGCAGTTTGAATATCGCTGAGGCGTTATTACGCAGACATGGGTTGGAGCGAAGGATTGGCATAATATGCATCCGTAAAATTTGTCAACCTCTTCATCCTTTAGTCCCCTTGCTCTGGCATCCCTTGCTTCGTAGATTTGTACGGCTTCATTGTAAAGTTCTTTCAATTTTTCTGGGTCTGTTATGAAGGTTACTTGAATCTTTTCGATTATTGGTAGTTCGCTTTTGAAAAGTCTATGTAAAACTTTTCCAACATATTGGAATGAGTTTAAGCCTTTCTGGAAGGATTTCTTGCCAAGCCTAAGCCAAATGTCATAGCGCTGGTTTAAGTGCATGAAACCTTCAATGTAGTTGCAGTATGCGTGGATGCGCCTTTCTATTACGCCTTCCAATTCTGGTTCAAGGGTTGGTCCCGCAACTTCTATGAGAATGCCGAAGGGGTAAGTTTTTCCTTCTTCCATATCCTTTAAGTCTGGTCCGATAATGGTTATTTTTTCGTCTTCAATTTCCTCTGGTTTTTTTACCCTTGCAAGTTCAAATTTTTCTTTAACCTTTGGTCCTCCGAGCTCAACGTGCATGTCCTCTTTGCGGATTCTTTCGCCTTCGTAGATTACGCCAACGTCGACTGGTACATCCTTAAACATTGACATTTTATTCTCCTCCAATTTTTTCAATTATGACCTTAAGATTTTCTATCCAATCTTTAATTGATATGTTTGGAAAAGACCAGCTTGCATGAGGTTGATAAAAATTATCTAGGCTTATGGTTTTTAGATTTGGGGCGAAATGTTTCAGCCCTGAAAGTATTGTCCACTCCATATAATATGGCAGCCCTACAAACAAGGCTAAATCATACTGTCCTTTACCATCAAGCCCACTCCACTCTGAGTCTACGAGTCTGTTTCCGATGTCTACTGCGGGCATCCAATCGGCTGGTTGATAACCTTTCTTTAAAAACTCGCTTATCATGTGGGCTGTGGCTACAACTGGAATGTTCGCTTTTTTAGCCAACTCAATCATGTAATCTATAAGCTTCTTATCTTCCAATTCCGTTTCTGCAGCCTTATGTCCAACAATCAGTATGGGACGTTTTGCCCTTTTTATCATCGCCGCCGCCACCTCGGCCTTTGTGATTACCAGAGCCTTTTTTGGTCCTGGAATTTCTGCTGTTTGCCAAGGTTCAACAGTCGCCATACGCTTTTCACTCCTTCCTCTTTCTGATTAGTCTTGGCAGAAGCGTCGGGTCTGGAATCACGGTTTCCTTCCACCCCTTCTCTTCTAGAATTTTTACTATTTCATCCTTCATTGTTATTGGTATATCACCCAAATTGCGGACAAACAAGTGTACATCCTTAGGCATTGTTCCAAACAATCTTTTATGCAAATCGATGTAATGTGTCAATTTTATTGCTCTTCCCTTAGTAGTATCGTTGGGGCGCATACAAAGCTTGGCAATCATAACCATGGCTTCCTCCTTAGTTTCAGCAGCATAAAACAAATGCTCAGGCGCTGGACCAGCATACACACGTTCGCCAGTGCGTGCATCATAAACATACCAGTCTTCCTCGCGGTCTGCCCTTCCCAAAAGCATTCGCCTATATTTTGTGCCATGAGGCCCAACTATCACCGGAACGCCTAAACGCCAGAAACCGCTTGCTATCGAAGCTGCTTTTTGCGACATTGCACCCCATGCAACTCCTACAGCACCAACTCTGTTGAGAACGTAATCAGCGATCTCCTCATAGTTAGCACGTAGACCTCTCTTGGCAAATATACTTGCTATTTTAATGGCGGCTCCAGCAATGTGCGGGTTTGAAACGCATGATCCAACATTTAGCAAGCCTCCAGCGTCAAACGCGCCTGAAAAGATTTCATATGGAGTTTTTCCCTCTTCATCTTTATACATGCCAGCTGACATGGAAGCGCATCCTGAAGTAATCACGATAT